>JAPPGM010000087.1:0-2525 GCA_028874995.1 Gemmatimonadota bacterium
CCAACGGCGCCCCCCGCTTCGTCGACTCGGCGATCCCGCTGCCGCTGGAACTCGCTGCGCTGGAGGCGGTGGCGTGATCAGGCGCCCACCTGTCGCCGCGGCGGAATGGCATGGGCCTGAATCCCGGCAGGAAATCGTCTAAAGTCTTACAGGACTGCACGATCTGCGTTTCCTGCCGTTGGACAGGACCCTGCTGGACCGTGCTTCGAAAGCGGGAAAACCGGAACTGAATGGCGGGACTCCGGGCGTCGCATTCGATCGTCTTTCCCGATCCGCCCCCAAGGGTCAGCCGCGACTTCCCCTCCGATCATCACGCCTCCTCCGTTTGATGAGAGGCGATGATAACCAACCCGCTCTCGCTCCCCGCCCAGCTTCCTGGCAAAGCCCACGACCAGTCCCCGGCCGCCAACCGCAACCCTCGCGTTGGCCTGGGGGGAGTTTCCCCGCACGAGATGCAGGGACTCCCCTCTATCGAGGGCCGACATGGGTTGCTAACTTCAAATAAATTTGGAAACCGTCGAGGCGTCCCGAACGGCTCCGGAGGCCTCTCAGACGAAAGTGAACGAAGCCAGGGACTGTCCTGATTCCCTGAAGCAAGGAGGCAGCAATGTGCGATTTCGGCAGACCCTCGCGACGCCGCTACGGTGCCGGGGGACTCTGGCTGTCGTTGGTGTGCCTGGCCATGTTGCCTTCGCAGGCTCAGGCGCAGGAAGCACCGGACCGTCAGGAGGCTACGGGCCGTTTCATGCTCGAAGCCGGGCTCGTGGGGGACAACAGGTGTCCCGGACGCTACGTTGGCATCAGCGGGCGGGTCGGGGGGCGGGTGTCGCTGTACGGGATGGTGGAGACCTATCGGTGCGCCGACAACACCGGGGACGTCATCAACCATCGTCTGGCCGGGTCGCACAACCAGATCGGCGCCTCGGTCCTGCTTGGACGTTCCAGTTGGCTCGTTCGCCCGGCGTTGCGCGCGGGGATCCAGTACGACGGCGGCGGGGACGTTGATCCAACCGCCGGTGCGAGCCTGACGTTCGGACGGCGCTGGGGAGCACGCTTCATCCTCCACCTCGCGGAGTCCGAGCGCTTCCAGATGGGTGGATACGCCTCGTTCTGAGCCCTCCTGGGGAAAACGCCCTGTCTGCAACAGAGTGGAGTCATTGGAGCAAGGAGTCCCAAGGTGGTAGTGAGAACCGCCTCGTTGGCGACGAACGTCGGTATGCGAATCGTGAAGCCGGGCTGCGGCGCAGCTGGAGTTTTTCTGCTCCTGACTGCGAGTTCCGTCTCCGGTCAGCAACCTGGCGACACAGTCAGGGTATCGGGCGAACAGGTCGGCGTGGTCGTCGAAGCCGACAGCGCCGGGCTGCTCCTGTCCTTCGGGTATGCCAGATCGACGAACCGGATCGGCGTGTTCAGTCCACTTCGGGCGTTCCAGTTGGCTCGTTCGCCCGGCGTTGCGCGCGGAGATCGAGTACGGCGCCGGGGACTACATCGGGCCGAACGGCGGTGTCGTTAGGACAAGGAATCCCAAGATGAGGGTGAGAACCGCCTCGTTGGCGAGGACCGTCGGTAGGCGAATCGTGAAGCCGTGGTGCGGGGCGGCTGGGGTGTTTCTGTTCCTGACTGCGAGTTCCGCCTCCGGTCAGCAACCGGGCGACACGGTCAGGATATCGGGCGAACAGGTTGGCGTGGTTGTCGACGCCGACAGCGCCGGGCTGCTCCTGTCTTCCGCCTATGCACCATACGCCGGGATGCGGAGTCTCGAAGTATGGGGCGGTACCCGGAACCATGCCGGGCGTGGGTTCAAGTTGGGGTTCGCGGCCGGGGCGATTCCGGTGGGCGTGCTCTCTGCGATTTTCTGTGAGAGCGGACGCCCGGTGGGCGAGGTCTGCACTGCTTCCGACTGGGCTACGTTGATGGCATGGAGCGGTGCGGTCGGGTTGCTGGGTGGCTTGGTCGGATTGCTGATCGGCGGGGCAATCGAAACCGACATCTGGAGTCCGGTACCCATTCCGGGCGGGCTGTCGCTACGGTTGGCCGTGGGGGGTCGATCTCCCTTCTAGGATCGACGATCTCCGGTCTCCGAGGGGTATGGGGTCGGGTCGAATCCTGGCCGCGCGGCAGTTGGCGCGCGGCCGTCGCCAAGGAGTGACGGCTCGGCCTGTTCGCCCTTGCCGTCCGTGAGGCTGGCGGCCAAAAGGCCGAGGAGCTTGCCTCCGATGCCCCGGCCGAGGCTGTTCCGGGGCGGTGCCCGGAGAGGTGTTTTCGGAGGCGCCCCGAGGCTGGCTTGACGCAGGCTAAGGGCGTCGAGAGCATACTCCCCGTGGCCACACTCCGCATGTCCTTGGCGAGGCTGACGAGGGGCGCTGCCCCCTCGACCCCCGTGAAAACCCGGCGCTGATGCGCGAACAGATCGCGGGCGACGGGTTCGCCGCGCTGGCTGATCGAACATTGCCGGTGCTCCGAGCAGCAAAACCCGGCAATCCGTGACGGGAAACCCACTCCACGGCCGTGTCGGAGCCGCTTCG
>JAPPGM010000087.1:2535-8266 GCA_028874995.1 Gemmatimonadota bacterium
ACCCATGGTCGCCATCTCGGCCAGCCGCACATATTCGTCCTTGCCGCCTTGTTGCGACGGCCGGACCCTGATCGTCATAATCATCTCAGACCTCCTGTCCGCTTCGGGACGGATTTCCTCATCGACGGATCCGTTTCGATTGGACCAGCGCCGCCGATCCGGCGCTTGAAAACAGCGGAAACACCGGTCGACAAAGCGGAGGGAGCCATCGTGCCTCAGATCAGCCCACTCCGCCGGAGCCGGTCGAGCGGGTTGTCATTCGGCCCTACTACCCCTGAGTCCAGGAGTAGGTCCCGGTGCGGCAACCGTGTACCGGCGCTTGTCGGGTCGTCGTGTGACTTCCATCCTTCGGGTGCGGGTCGTTGGTCGTGACGGGCGGCCGCAGGAGTGGCGTAGTGGGCCACCGTGGCCGCGATGGCCACGCCCGAAAGCAGGTGAATCCAGCGTTTCATGATACGCCTCCGCAGCGTCGGATGGTCCCCCAACCGGGGCCGGTTGTCCCAGTTGGACTCCAATATCGACAACGCGTGTGAGCACGTCCGAGAGGGAAAACCCGGCGATTTGTAGGGGAAATCACCCCCGGGGGATGCCGGGAAAACCCCCACACTCGTGTGTCAACGGTCGATGATGGTCGCCCGCCGGTTCGCACTCGGGCAGGAGAACCGGCGCGAGCCGTTTGGGCGGCGTTGACAGCCGGACGAGGATATCCGCCTTCGGAGGATCACCGCGACGGAGGTGGCCATTCGCCGCCTGCTTCTCGGTCGATTACGTGATCGAGCACCCGGACCTGCCATGGCTTCCGACCGAGGCTGAGAAGGTCGCCGCGTTCGAGGCGCTCGACATCGGGCGCGCGGCGCTATTTCCCGCGCGGGATGCCCTTGGCGCTGGACTCCCGCCGCGCCGTGTTCGTCCACGGCGATCCCGGCTACGACACCTCGGCCGCGCTCCGTTCGTGGCGGGACCGGCAACAGCGGCTCTGGGAAGCGCTGAGGGAGCGGCAGGGCCTGACGGTCGAAGCCGTCGGGGTCACAGGTGCCCGGAGAAAAAAGGCGAGGCGGAACGGTCGCGTCCGTACGGCTCGGACGCTCCGGTTGGCTCGTCCGCCCGGCGCTCCGGGCGGGTATCGAGTATGACGGAGGAGACATTTCTCCGACCGCCGGTGCGAGGCTGACGTTCGGACGGCGCTACGGGGCGGGCTTCTTCCTTCACGTCGGAGACGTGTCCGGTGGCACGAACATCGTGCTCTTTCAGATGGGCGGTTACATTTCGTTCTGAGTGTCGATGGCATGCCGGGCGACGACTGGTCCGGCGGTTGGGGGCAGCCCAGGAACGAGGGTACAATGACGAATCGGAAGGAAACAGGTTGGGCAGCCGGGCTGAAGCCCGCGCTTTTCCTCGGGTTCGTCGTCGGCTGTGGCGGGGGCGATTCCGGCTCGGTCGACAGAAATGGTGACGATACGAATGAGCCCGCCGAACCAGTCCCGGCTGCGGCCGAAGAGCCGTTGACCCTTGACGAGAGCCTTCTGCCGGAGGGCGTGACCGTGGCCATGGTGGAAGAGGGAAGGGAACTCTTCAGCGGTGGAGGAACCTGCCAAACCTGCCATCTGGACGGCACCGGCGGCCCTCTCGGCCCCGACCTCACAGACGACGCCTGGCTCAACGTGGACGGCGAGTACCTGTCGATCGTCGAACTGATAAAGACCGGGGTCTCCCAGCCGGTGGAGCACCCGGGCACCATGCTTCCGAGGGCGGGAATGCACCTGACCGACGCCCAGGTGGAGGCGTTGGCGGCCTATGTCTATATGCTGAGCCGCATGTAGCAGCGGCTCAGTCCGCGCCCGGATCGGCCAGAGTCCGTCCATCTCCATTGGCGCACGAAGACCGCCACCGATTGCCGAGGACTCTCGCTCTCGGACGGGGCGCGCGGGCAACCCATCCCCGAAGGCGGCCATCATCACCGTCTATCAGCCGGTCTTGTTGCCGGTTCCGTCGCGGAGCCGGTGACGGAGAGCCGTCCGTTCTCGTCGGGCGATACCAGGATCACCTCCCTCGGACCGACCGCCACCCGAGTGCTGAGGGTCATGGCGAGTTCTTGGGGAGAATCCACGGAGACTGACGCGGTGTTCCTCGTCGCGGCGTCTACGCCGCCGCCCTCGATACCCGGCTGCGTCTCGGGGAGAAAAGCCACGTCCAGGGCGTAGCTGCCGGGGGACACCGGAAAGCTCCTGTAGATTGTGATCGTTCGGGCTCGTGGCCCGGACTTTGCAACCGGCTCGGAGTGCAGCGTGTCTCCGTTCAACTGGACCGTGAGGCGGAAAGGGATCGCTACGTCCGTGCAAACCTCCGAGGGGCGCATGTGCGGAAGCACGTCGCTCAACTCAGCCTCGGTGGGTGGCCGGCAATGCCGGTACGAAGGGGCGGGTATGCGCCAGGAGAGTCTCAGTTCTGCGGCGTCCGGGTCGGAACTTCGCCAGGTGACCCGGGACAGGAGCGCCAGCACCACGAGCGCGGCAATCGCGAGAGCCGCCGCCACCGACTGTCTCGCCCGGGCCATCATCGCCGCCCGGCCACGGAGTGCGGGAGTTCGCACTCGGTGTCGACCTCGATGCCGGTCTCCCCGGCCGGGGCGTCGAGGCGCGCGAGCGCTCGCGCGAAATCGTCCAACGCCGTCTCCAGCGCGCGCAAGTCATGGAAGGAGGCGTACGCGACCCGCACCCTCCTCCGGTCCACGCGTGTCTTCAGTTCGGCCTCCCGTTCGTTGAACAGGCGCTCGACCAGCCACTTCGGCCCTTCACGGCCCCAGCAGTCGCGCGGCGGACAGGCCACCAGCAGCACGCCCCCCGCTCCGGCCCGCACCAGGTACTCCACGACCGAGCTGTGCAGGTTCCCCGCGCAGGATACCGGAAACCGAGGCGCACCGTTTCCCGCCTGTGAGGCGACAGCCGCGGATCGGCCGCACGCCACGAGGACGATTTCCCCATCCCGGAAGGAGTGCTGGGCGACGAACTCCTTGACCTGAGCGAGCTGGTCCCGGCCCGTGCGGCCGGGTGGCCCCACGCCCATCGGCGCGCACGAACCGGCGCAGATGCCGCAGCTCACACACGAGCCGGGGTTGACCTGGGCGACCAGTCCTTCACGCCCGTCGGTGCGCTCGACCATACGGATGGCGTCGTAGGGGCAGTCCACGTAGCACTGTTCGCACGACGTGCAGAGCCGGGTCGACACAGCGGAGGGAGTCGGCCGCCGGGCCTCGCGGGGGCGGGTCAGAAATGGAACGGATACCAGCGCGATCACAACCGCGCCGCCGGTCACCCAGACCAGCACGGGGGACGCGGAGACGGCCACGGGGAGCCAGAATGAGTAGAAGATGTCCAGCGCAACGTCCCCAGGAATGCGCAGCAGGTCGGCGGCGGGTCCGAGCGGGACGGGCAGCAGGATAGCGGCGGCCGTCAGCAAACCGACACTCGTCCAGAGCAGCGGCCTCGGGGGAAGGAGGACCGGCCGGGCGACGCGGGATACGTGCAGCCAGAGAAAGATCACCAGCCCAACGGGAATCGCGATGTGGAGGAAGAGGTTCATGAAGAAGAACGCCGACGGGAGCGGGCCGTCCCCCCCGAAGGTCCGGGACACCGGCTCGGAGAACAGGGGCAGGGCGTCCAGGAGGCGCGCTCCTTCGGTTGCTAGGAGCTGCCCGTGCGTGTCCCAAACCATGACGTAGCCCGTCCAGCCGCAGACGTACAGCAGAAAGACCAGAAAGATGCCCGAGATCCAGGCCAGCGCGCGCGGCCCCCAGGCGCGTCCCTGGCAGAACATCCTGAGTGCGTGGACCACGGCTGCGACCACGGCCGCGTCCGCTGCGTATCTGTGCAGCGACCGGATCCAGCGTCCTGCCCAGGCCTGGCCGTCGATGCGGACCATCGACTCGTAGGGTGACCCGATCCGGTAGAAGCAGATCAGGTAGAGCCCCGTGACGAGCAGGACCGCGAGGCAGACGATGACGAGCGCGCCTGACTGGTAGAGGGGATTCCAACGCCAGCCGTACAGCCGGTCGACCCAGCCGTCCAACCGGGTCAGTGCCCGTCCGAGGAGTCGCTTGAGCATTGGCGTTGCGTGCCGAAGAGGTCGATGGGTGGTTGGCAGCCGTCCGGTGCCTCCTTTTCTCCGTGCCTTGCGGCACCGAATCCAGTATATCATCATGATGTTGTCCGCAATAGAGTAACGACGCATGATTCGGCAGGTCTGGATGATCTCCAAGACGGCATCCAACGCGCTCCGCGCGCTGCTGTGCATCGCCGAACGGAAGGCCCTCGGCCCGGTCTCGGCCAGTGTGTTGGCACGGGAACTCGACCTGCCGCAGAACTACCTCTCGAAGACGCTCTACCGGCTGGTGCAGGACGGCCTTCTTCAGGCAACCCGTGGGCGGGGCGGAGGCTACCTCCTCACTCTGCCCGCCGCCGAGGTTTCACTGGGCCGCGTTGTGGACGTCATCGACCCGGACGGAGCCCAACGGCGCTGCCTGCTGGGCCGGCCCGAATGCTCGGAGTCCACGCCTTGCGCGATGCACGGGCACTGGTGCGAAGTGCGCGTGGCCATAGACCGTTTTTTCGCCGAAACGACGGTGGGCGATCTGCTCCGCCCGTCGGCTCCCGACCGTCGGGGGCAACCCTCAACTCCTACGCATGAAGGAGCATGATTCCATGTCCGACGCCGCCTCCCCCTCCTCTCACCCGCCTCCGGTCTCCGGGGAAGACACGCCCGTCCCGCTCATGCAGCGGTTGTACGACAGCCCGTTTCTGCTGCTCCTGGCGTGCATCGTGGTGATGTTCGTGTTCTTCACGGGCTGGGGAATGATTGAGATCATGTCCCTCGAACCCGCACCTCTGCCCTAGGAAGGGAGCGCACCGATGTACCGAACCGGAATCGAGCCGCCGGAGCGCATCTGGTGGAAAAAAGTGGGACGGCACGAGAAGGTGTGGGTGTGGATCGCCTTCGCCTGGTGCATGGTCCTCTTCGCGATGATGCCGATCTGGCACCTCAGGGGCGGCCAGAACCCGTCGGGAATCCGGCACCGCGTCGATCCGGCCGACTACCAGGCCAGGGTGGCCGAGTTCATTCAGGAGTACCAGGTAGGTACCGAGAACGGCCTGCCGGTGGTGGAGCCCCCGCCCGGGAGCGACGTCTACCTGCAGGCGTCGCAGTACGCATGGATCCCCCTCGTGCGGCTCAGGCAGGGCACGGAGTACACGCTGCACCTCTCGTCGCTCGACGTCAACCACGGCTTCAGCCTCTACCCGCTGAACATCAACTTCCAGGTGGTCCCGGGATACGACTACGGCCTCCGCATCGTACCCAACGAGCCCGGAGAGTTCCATGTCATGTGCAACGAATTCTGCGGGATCGGCCACCATCTCATGGTGGGGAAGATCATCGTGGTGCCGGCGGACGCGGCAGGCGACGCGGGCTTGGACGAGGGAGGTGACCGATGAGTCCCTTCCGCAAATGCCCGACGACCGGCCTGCGGGTGCACCGCACGGCCGACCAGCTCATCAAGGCCAACGCCGTCGTGGCGACCGTGGCGCTCCTCGTCGGAGGTGTCGCGGCGCTGCTCGTGCTGCTGACTCGCTGGGAGGCCGTCCTCCTCCTCGAGGCCGACATGTTCTACCGGATGCTGACCGTCCACGGCATGAACATGCTCATCTTCTTCATCATCTTCTTCGAGATGGCGGTGCTC
>JAPPGM010000087.1:8280-8746 GCA_028874995.1 Gemmatimonadota bacterium
GTGGACCGGCCGCGCCGACGTGCTCTTCACCTCGTACGTGCCGCTCCGGGCGCATCCGCTCTTCTACCTGGGCGTGATCCTCTTCGCGGTCGGTGCGCTGACCGTGGTCGGGCACTTCTTCGCCATCATCACGGTGGCCAGGAAGGAGAAGGCTTACGAAGGTTCGCTTCCGCTGGTCACCTACGGGGCGCTCACGGCGGCGGCGATCGCCGCGGTCACCCTGCTGCATGGGGCGATCATCTACATCCCCACCTTCCTCTGGTCGCTCGACATGATGAACGTCGATCCCCAGATGTACCGGCTCATCTGGTGGGGGCTCGGGCACTCGTCACAGCAGATCAACGTGGCCGCCATGGTATCGATCTGGTATCTGCTCGGGGCGCTCACGGTTGGCGCGGTTGTCCTCAACGAGAAGGTGAGCCGCACGGCCTTCGTCCTCTACGTCCTCTTCATCTCGATGGCGTCG
>JAPPGM010000041.1 GCA_028874995.1 Gemmatimonadota bacterium
TGCGCCAGGCGAGCCATTCGGCGCACGAAGCAAAGTTGTCGGCCCACCCCTCGCGGCGGTCGAAGTCGGCGACGAGGGTGAGCATCTCGCAGGTGGCGATATTGATGCGGGCGGCGAGTTGGGCGATCCGTTCGCCGAGTTCGAAGAGGTCGTCGGACATGGGTCTGGTCTCCTGAAATGCAAGTGTCGCAATGGGTTTTCGGAGGGCGTGGCGTGCCCGCCTGCTACAATATATGCGGCGTGATTTCGGCCTCTCAGGACGGCTCAGGCGGCGAAAACCGGGGGTGGAGCCAACGCGGATGGGTCACGACGCCGACAGGTGCGATCCTGGGGCCTGTGGGGGCCTCTGGGGGGCATTCCGGAGGCGCTCCCGGAGTTCGCGATCGCGCGAATCTGAAACCGTCCATAGTCAAATGGGACTGCGATTCGACGAAATGGGACAGGCATGCTCGAATGGGACTGGAAACCCACGATTTGGGACACCCATGCCGGAATGGTCCCATGGCCGGGAACGTCAGGGGCCTGGCCGGCCAGAGTTCCAGCCGGGTTGCGGAGGAACCGCACCGACCGGCGCCGACAGACCGGACCGGAGCATTGCCCTCGGCCCGCCCGACCAACGCCGCGGCAAATCAAGGGACAACCGCATGCTCGATTGGGACGCCACGGCTCGATTGACTCCGCTCCCTGCCCGGCGTCATGTCAGTCGGGCACCCGCTCCATCCCGGCCGCGCAGTCGGCATTGCGCCGCGGCGGGATCACCCAGCCGATGCGCCGCCACGGTGTCTTCGGAATATCGCGATAGTTGCAGAATATTCCAGATAGTGTCATTTTAGAATCATGAAGACCACCGTAGATATTCCAGATCAGGAACTCGCGGACGCAATCAGGTTCACCAACGCGAGGACCAAACGCGAGGCGATCGTGGGCGCCATCATGTATTTCAACCAGCGCATGCGAATGGCGGAGCTCACCAGATTCGCCGGAAGCTGCCCCGACTTGGTCACGCCGGAGGAGATTCAGGCGATTCGCCGGAGGGGCTGAGCCATTGATCCTCGTCGATACTTCGTCCTGGATCCACTTCCTCCGACCGGACGGCCACCCGAAGGTTCGCAGCCGCGTCGAAAGGGCGCTCAGAAGCGGCGAAGCCTGCTGGTGCCCGCTGGTTCAACTCGAACTCTGGAACGGCGTCCAGGGGAAGCGCGAACGGAAGGTATTGCGGGACTTCGCCCGTGTGCTGCCAGAGCTGCCCTTCGACCGGGAGGTCTGGACCAGGGCGTACGAGCTGGCAACCGGAGCTCGGGAGCGAGGAGTCACCGTTCCGGCCACCGATGTCCTGATTGCCGCGTGCGCGCTCCAGCACGGAGCCGGTCTGGAATCCGCCGACTCGGACTTCGATCACCTGACCGCGGTTGGAGGACCAACGCGCCTCGTGCGGACACGATCCAGACCTTCGCTGGGGGAGTGACGACGGGCGGCTACGGGGGGGCCCACAGCTCCTCCGTGACCGTCCCCTCGATTCTGGTCGTGCGGATCCACGTGCCCACAAAGTTCGCAGTGGCCGTGTCGCGCAGCTCCACCGGGATGCTCTGAGTTGTAGTGTCGAAGTCCATGTCGCTGGCGAAGTTCGAAATCGCCACGGCGTAGTCCCCCGCGTGCAGCCGGTCAACGATGTAGTAGCCAGCGGAATCGGTGAGCCTGGTGTGCTCCTCGTCCTTCGGGCCGCCCGTGACCGTGACCGTCACGTTCGGTATCCCCGTGCCCTCGACCGTGACCGTACCCTCGATCCCTGCCGTGCGCAGCATGATGCCCGTGAACGGCACCCACGCCGTGTCCTGGAGCGCAACCGTGACCCTCTCCGTGGTAACGTCGAAGCCGTAGAGATCCTCGTCGAACCCGGATATCTCGACGGTGTAGGTACCGGCCCGCAGCCAGTTGAAGACGTACAGACCGCTGCCGTCCGTCAGGGTCTCGCTGTTGCCCATTCCCGAAATCTTGACGGTCACGCCGCCCAGGCTCTCGTTCTCGACCGTCACCGACCCGATGATCGAGGAAGTGCGAATCCACGTCCCCGAGAAGTTGGCGGTGACCGTCTCGCCTTCTGTGGCGAACGTCACCCCGGTCCACGTCCGGTCAAACATCGCGTCCGCCGGGTAGTTGCTGATGGCGACCGTGTATGCACCCGCCTCGACGACGCCAAAGAGGTACTTGCCGCCGTTTGCCGTCGTGGCGGAGGCACCGTTGCTCAGTGTGACGGAGATTCCGTCAACCCCCTCGCTCTCAATCGAGACCAGCCCGTCCATCGAGCCGGTCGGCGGAGGGGGTGCAACGGGCCCGCACGCTTGCATGAGGAGGGCCACGATGAGCGTTGCCATCGTCAGAAGCCTGGCTGCCTTCATTGCCGTCCCTTTCTCCGTCTCGTCGGAAGAATCTGTCTGCTTCACTACAAAACCACTACCGTAGCAGCCCACCACCAGCGTAGCGGTCGACGCTCCCCCCACCCGGAATCCCCCCATGTTCGGACTAGACTTCATCCCCAACCCCCTCGAAGGCGCCCCCTTCGGAACCGCGCTCGAAGTCTGCCTGATCATCGCCTTCGCGGGGTGGCTCCTGTCCCTGATCGACCGCGAGGCCGGCTGGATCGATCGCCTCTGGTCCCTGTGTCCGCCGGTCTTCTGCCTGATCGTCGCCTTCGCGACCGACTTCCAGTGGGCGCGGGTCAACGTCATGACGCTGCTCGTAGTCCTGTGGGGCGTGCGGCTGACCCACAACTTTGCCCGCAAGGGGGGCTACCGGGAGGGTGGCGAAGACTACCGGTGGGCGCATGTGCGCGAGAAGATGAGTCCGGCGGCCTTCCAGGTCCTGAACATCACCTTCGTCTACCCCGTCCAACTGGTTCTCCTGTGGCTTTTCACCTCGCCGGTGCACCGGGCCTGGGAGTTCGGCGACGCACCGCTGGGCCGGCTCGACTTTCTGGCCGCCGGGCTGTTCTTCGTGCTCCTGATCGGCCAGACCGTCGCCGACCAGCAGCAGTGGAACTTCCAGCAGGACAAGAAACGGCGGATCGCGGCCGGGGAGGATGTCACCCAGCCGTTCCTCACCACCGGGCTCTTTCGCTACAGCCGGCACCCGAACTACTTCTGCGAGATCGCCATGTGGTGCGTGTTCTACCTTTTCTCGGTGGCGGCATCGGGCCAATGGCTGCATTGGACGGGGCTGGGGTGCATCGGGCTGATCCTGCTGATCATCCCGTCGTTGCGCATGACCGAAAAGATATCCGCGTCCAAATACCCCGCCTACGGCGACTACCAGGCGACCACCTCGGCGCTGATCCCGCTGCCGCCGAGAGGCAAGTAGTCATCCGGGAAACGGCGACTCGCTCCGCAACTCAGCGACGCTCCGAGGCCCTTGCCCGGGGATTCTCCACCGGCCACCCGAGCGCTCGTCAGCGATCCGACCCCCTGACGATCCCCACCGACAGGGCGAAACCGCTCACCACATAGTCGTAGTCGAGTCCCAGGCCCGGCCGCGAAATGACCCAATCCACGACCGACCTGAAATAGCGGAGCCGGATATCCACCGGCCACCTCCGGGCCAGGGTCATTCCGATACCGGCGGTCACGGGCCAGTGGCCGAGCCGCTCGCGGTCCTCACCCGCTTCGCCTGTCTCGGGGTTGGTGCCCCCGGTTGCGAATTCCCCCCACGACCGGCGCACTCCGAGGAGCAGGTAGACCCCTCCGTCCCCGTCGCCGGCGCTTCGCCCGGCCAGAAAGGTGCCTCCCAGACCGAACTTGTCACTGAACTCCCAGCGTCCCGGCCACACGTCGTGGGGATTGCCGCTGGTCGTCGGGTCGATCGTCCCCTTGATCAGGCGCGGTGAAGGGAGGACGGCTTCCACCTCGCCGCCGAGCATCCACCCGGACGACGCGGAGGAGCGGAACCCGCCGGTCAGAATGACGGCCGCTCCAAACCCATTGGACGACGAAGTGCTGGTACTCGATCCGCCTCCGATCGTGACCGTCTTCGTGTGCTCGACCGCGACGAAGCTCACCTCCGGGGCGAGGCGAACGAAGAAGCCGGACTGGCCCCGGATCGGTCGCGGCGAAAACGCACAGGCGATGAGACAGGCCAGGGTGAGCGCACCAACCGACCTGTTCATGCCCGCCCCACCCCCGGAGCCGGATGCATCGCCGCTCGAATCCGGGGGTCTTCCACGCGGCTCCTAGTACCGAATCATCGAGAAGATGATCGACGGCACGAGCGGCTCGCCCTCGGGCCGGATCGCCTCGATGCAGATGTTCGCCTCGGGGTTGCTGGCCGACATCATGACCTCGACCACGTCACCCGCCTCGAGCGGCACGATGCCCTGCGAGATGATGACGTCCTTGGCCATGCTGTCCTCGTCCTGGCACAGCTGGACGTTGGAGTTGTCCACGTCGGTGCCGTTGACGCGCAGCCACAGGTCGAAGCAGCCGTACGGACCCCCGCCTTCACGCCCGACCTGGGGCGCGGCGACGATCAGGTACGCGCCGGCCTCGGAGACCGTGAGCTGGTTCGCGGCCATGGACACGCCGCTGGCGGCGTCGGTGATGTCCATCGCGACGACCTCGGGCGCGGTCCCCGGACACTGGGTGACCGACGACGATGCCTGCAGGTACTGGGCGCTGCTCTGCGCGGGCTCGGCGTCGGAGCCGTTGGCGGGCTCGGTGCAGTTTGCCACGGCGGAGACGGCCAGGAGGGTGAGGGATGCGGCAATGGGCTTTCTCATGGTCCTCTACCTCATAGGGTGGGAACAATGGACTCCAGGATGACTGGAGAGGGAAATCAAATGGACCGCAGGGTTTCCAGAATACGGCGCGGATCCGTGTCCGGCAACGAGATCGCGGCCCCGCAAGACGATGCCGGACACCCGCCGCTTCGATATTATGGCTCTTCCGTTGCCCCTGTCCGGCCAATTCAACCTCGCGCAAGGTCGCCCGCATGTTCGACGCCACCCGTCTGCCGGTCGCCGTGGGTGTGGCATGCCATCTCGCCGCCGCAACTGTCGTCGCCGCGGCGCAGCAGCCCGCCGTCCCGGTCCCTCCCGCGGCCACCTCCAATCCGCCGCCCGCCACCCTCACCGTCCCCGGCCTCCAGGCCCCGGTCGAGATCATCCGCGACCGCTGGGGCATCAACCACATCTACGCCGAGACCGAGTACGACCTCTTCTTCGCGCAGGGCTACGCGGCCGCCCGCGACCGCCTCTTCCAGTTCGAGGTCTGGCGCGCGCAGGCCACCGGCACGGTCGCCGAAATGCTCGGTCCGGACGAACTCCAGCGCGACATCGGTTTCCGCCTTTTCAGGTACCGCGGCGACATGACCGCGGAGATGAACCACTACCACGACCGCGGCTCGCTGATCATCCCCGCCTACGTGGACGGGGTGAACGCCTACATCGCCGAGACCGAGGCCGATCCGGAGCTGCTCCCGATCGAGTTCGAACTTCTCGGCATCCGCCCGAAGCGCTGGACGCCCGAGGTCGTGATCTCGCGCCATCAGGGGCTGCTGGGGAACATCGGTTCGGAACTCGGCTACGGCCGTGCGGTGGCGGTGGTGGGCGCCGAGGCGGTCAAGCGGGCCGCGAACTTCCATCCGGGCGATCCCGACATCACCCTCGACCCGGCGATCGACGGTGCGCTTCTGAGCCAGGACATCCTCGGCCTCTACAATGCCTTCCGTGGGCGGGTGCGGTTCCGGCGCGAACACCTGGTTCCGGAACACCGGGGGGATTCTGAGGCTTTGGGGAGACTGGAAGCAGCCGCAGGCGATGTGCGCGGCGCGACGGCATACCCCGGCCCGGCGGCGGAATCCCCCAGGGCTGTCGCGGGAAGGCCCGCAGACGCCCTCGGGCCGCCGGACGCCCTCGACTGGCCGGACGCCCCAAGCCGGCGGGGCGATACCCACCCGGATGCCTTCGACCGGCCTGGCCCCGCCACCTGGCCCGACGTGGAGAGCCTCGGCTCCAACAACTGGGTCGTGAGCGGGCGTCTGAGCGAAAGCGGCTACCCCCTCATGGCGAACGATCCCCACCGTGCCCAGTCGGCGCCGTCGCTCCGTTACTGGGTGCACCTGGTGGGCCCGGGCTGGAATGTGATCGGCGGCGGCGAGCCGGAGATCCCCGGCGTGAGCATCGGGCACAACGGGTACGGCGCGTGGGGACTCACCGTTTTCCGGACCGACGGCGAGGACCTGTACGTCTACGAGACCGACCCCGCGGACCCCAACCGCTACCGCTACCGCGACGGCTGGGAGGAGATGACCGTCATCACCGAGGAGATCCCGGTGAAGGGGCAGGCGCCCCACACGGCCGAGTTCAAGTACACCCGGCACGGCCCGGTCGTCTTCGAAGACCCCGGCAACCATGTCGCCTACGCCGTCCGCGCCGCGTGGCTGGAGCCTGGCGGCGCCCCCTACCTGGCAAGCCTGCGCATGAACCAGGCGAAGACCTGGGAGGAGTTCGTCGAGGCGTGCAACTACTCCAACATCCCGGGCGAGAACATGGTCTGGGCGGACACGGAGGGGAACATCGGCTGGCAGGCGGTGGGGATCGCGCCGGTCCGGCGCAACTGGTCCGGACTGGTTCCCGTCCCCGGCGACGGCCGCTACGAGTGGGACGGCTACCTGCCCATCAAGGCCAAGCCCAGCGTCCACAACCCCCCCGAAGGGTTCTTCGCGACCGCCAACAACCACCTCACCCCCGACGACTACCCGCACATGGACGCGATCGGATACGAGTGGTCCGACCCGTACCGCTGGGCGCGCGCCGTCGAGGTCCTCGGCTCGGGACGGCTCCACTCCATGGCCGACATGATGGCGCTGCAGACCGACTACCTCTCCATTCCGGCGCGGACGATCGTCCCCATGCTGCGGCATGTCGGCCCCTCCGGCGACCGCGACACCGAACGGGCGCGCGAACTCCTCATGGCCTGGGATTTCGTGCTGGATCCGGAGTCCGTCGCGGCGGGGATCTACGTGGCGTTCGAGGCGCGCCTGCGCGGGAACGTCAACGGCCTCTTCATCCCGGCGGCGCAGCGGCGCCATCTCCGCGGGATGGCCCTCACCAAGGTGATCGGCCACCTCATCGCGCCCGGCGGGGAGTTCGGCGGCGACCCCATCGCCGGTCGCGACGCGGTCCTGCTCCGCAGCCTCGAGGAGGCGGTCGCCGCCCTGCGCGAAAAACTCGGCGGCGACATGGACCGATGGGAGTACGGCCAGCCGGACTACAAGCACGCCACCATCTTCCACCCGCTCTCCCGTGCCGCCCCGGCCGACATCGCCGCCCGTTTCACCGTCGGCCCGCACCCGCGCGGGGGCTACAGCTACACCCTCAACAACACCGGCGGCGGCGACAACCAGACCTCGGGCGCGTCGTTCCGCATCATCGTGGACACGGGGGACTGGGACCGTACGGTGGGCAGCAACACCCCCGGCCAGTCCGGCGACCCGGATTCGCCCTTCTACGACAACCTTTTCGAGCTATGGGCCAGCGACCGCTTCTTTCCCGTCTTCTACTCGCGCGGCCGGGTGGAGTCGGTGGCGGCGGAGCGGCGGGTGCTGGCGCCGCGATGAGCGATCCCGTCTTCTTCCCCACCCCCGCCGACCTGCGTGCCTGGTTCGAGGCCCACCACGACAGCGCAGACGAGCTGTGGGTCGGCTACTACAAGAAGGCGACCGGAATCCCCAGCGTCGACTGGCCCGAAACGGTGGACGAGGCGCTCTGCTACGGCTGGATCGACGGAATCCGCAAGTCGATCGACGAGAAGAGCTACAGGATCCGGTTCACGCCACGCCGGAAAGGCAGCCACTGGAGCGCGCGCAACCTCGGCCGCATGAAGCACCTGATCGCGGAGGGGCGGGTGACGGAGGCGGGGATGGCCGCCTACCGGGCCCGCGACCCCGCGAACGAAAAGAGGGCGGCGTACGAACAGGGCGAGGTGTCGCTGCCGGCCGAGTACGAGCGGCAGCTGAAGGCCGTGCCGGAGGCGTGGCGGTACTGGGAAGATGAGCGGCCCTCGTACCGGAAGCAGGTGACCTGGTGGGTGGTGAGTGCCAAGCGGGAAGAGACGCGCCAGCGGCGGCTGGGGATCCTGATCGAGTCCTGTGCGCGGGGCGACGTGATTCCGGCGATGCGGGGGATGGCGAGGAAGAAGTGACCAGTGCCCTTGTGCCGAGGCCCTGCCCGCTCGAATTGACGCCGCAGCACTGATGGTCACGGCCAACATGGAGGTTGGCCGACTCGCAAGCCAAGACGCACCTCTCGCGCCTGATCCGCGCGGCCGCCGCCGGCGAGCCCTTCATCATCGCGCGCGCCGGCACACCGGTGGTAAATGTTGTCGCGGTCGATGCTCCGGAGCGGGAGGCCGCCGGTCGCACGGGATTCCTGGCCGGCAGGATTGCGGTTCCCGACGACTTCGACCGCATGGGAGCCGCCGAAATCGCCACGATGTTCGGAGGCGCCGAGTGACGGTCCTACTCGATACCCACGTTCTCCTCTGGGCCGCGGGGTTCCCGGACCGGCTTTCGCGGGGGCTCCTGGTGTCATGCCACACGTGATATGTCGTAAGACGGTGCGGCGGGTGCTGAAGAGGCGCCATCAAACCGTTGCGGCGCGTCGGCAGGGTGATCCCGCCGCGGCGCAAT
>JAPPGM010000130.1:0-7142 GCA_028874995.1 Gemmatimonadota bacterium
CCTCCATGAACCGCCCTGGCCGCTACCAGCCGGAGCGACAGTTGCTGGGTGGGATTCGCACCCACCAGGAAAGCGCGCCTTTCCACGGCGCACTGTCAACCACGGTTTACAGTGCGGAGGCAGTGATTACACTGGCCGGGAATCTTTCGGCTCACGTCCCAACCACCAACCCAACGGGCCACCATGATCCCCTCTCGTCGCAGATCCCCGGTTTTCGGTCCTCCCAGGACCCCTCGGTTCGCAGCAATCACCCTGTCCCTGGTCTTCGCCGCCGCCTGCGACGACCCCGACCGTATCGACGTCCCCACCTCCCCCCTCTCCCCCGAAGGCGTCAGCCCCGTCGAGTGGTCGTCCCATGTGCGGACATCCCACTTCGTGACCGCTTCGGACGGCGTGCGCCTCGCGGTCGACGTGGCCCTGCCGACCGGCTACACCGGCGAAGGCGATGCCGCCACGTCCTTCCCCGTCGTCTTCCGCTACACCCCCTATCACCGCACCTCGATCGATCCCGCGACGGGTGACGTCTCCCTCGCCCCCTTCGATTTCTTCATCGCGCGCGGGTACGCGTACGTGGCCGCCGACATGCGTGGCAGCGGGGCGTCCTTCGGGTGGAACGACGTGATGACGCCGATGATGGTCGAGGACGCGGGGGTCATCGTCGACTGGATCGCGGCGCAACCGTGGAGTGACGGCAACGTGGGAATGTTCGGGGGCTCCTACGAGGGGTGGTCGCAGTTCGCGACGGCGGCGGCCAAACCCGAAGCACTCAAGGCCATCGTACCGGTCCACACCGGGTGGGACGGGATGCTGGTCCAGCCCGGGGGGATCTTCAGCTACGCCTTCACCGAGATGTGGACGGCGATGACCGATTTCATCAACCACAACAACGTCTTCCCCACCTTCCCGATCCCGCCCGTCACCCCGGTCCTGGACGAAGACGGCGACGAGGCGCTGGTGGACGAGATCCCCCTGGACGCGGACGGCGACACCTGGTTCACCGACGACTACCCGTGGCCCGTCGATCCCGCGAATCCCCCGCGTTATCCCGACGGGGTCAAGCGCACGGAGCACGCGTACTTCAACGCCACCATGGAGCACATCGCGCACCCCGACGGCGCTCCGGGCAACTACGACGCGGTCACCAGCATCCGGTCGCACCGCTTCTTTGACGCGCCACGCGAGGCCGACGGGCTCACCGCCGGTGACATGACGTGGGGACTGGTGCCCAAGATCATCGAGTCCGGGGTGGCGATCTACAACTTCGCGGGCTGGTGGGACGCCTTCGCGCGGAGTTCCTTCGAGGTCTTCGCGACGCTCGAGGCGACGAATCCCTCGCGGATCATCGCGTGGCCGATGTACCACCAGGGGATTTCGCCCGCGGCTTCGACGGGGATCGGGGCGGACCCGACCCGCGAGAACGTCTACACGCCCACCTACCTGGGCGAGGCGGTGCGCTGGTACGACCGGTGGCTGAAGGGCATCCGCAACGGGATCGACCTGGAGCCGCCGGTGCACATCTTCGTCCAGAACGAGGGTTGGCGATCCGAGGAGACGTGGCCGCTGGAGCGGGAGGTGCGGGTGCGGTTCCATCTGGCGGCCGACGGATTGCTCGACCGGGAGTCCGGTGGTCCCGGTACCGACGAGTACACCGCCGACTTCACCCACGACGCCTCGTTCGGCCCGCCGCTCGACGCGTCGCAGATCTCGGTCGCGAACGCCATGAAGGGGAAGCCGCCGTTCAACGCGCCCTCGTTCGGCCATTCGCGGCAGCAGATGTTCGGGGTGCCGGGGGACCTTCCGTACCGCACCGACAAGGACGAACAGGTCCTCACCTACACGAGCGTGCCCCTGGAGGCGGACATGGAGGTGACGGGCCACCCGATTGTCAGCGTTTCGGTCTCATCCACCGGCGACTACGGAGATCTCTACTTCTACCTGGAGGACGTGGACCCGGAGGGGAACGCGGTCCTGGTCACCGAATACCAGCACCGCGCGGGATTCGACCGCCTCGTCGACAACGACCTCCTGATCCCCGGCAACACCGGGATCGACGTGAAGCCGGAACTGCCCTGGCACGGCTTTCGCGAGGCTGACTACAAGGAGCGGGTCTTCGCGGACCGAGCGCAGGTGCGAGTCACGACCTCGCTGTATCCGACGTCGTGGCTGTTCCGGGAAGGGCACAGGATCAGGCTGTCGATTGCGGCCGCCGACTGGCCCGTCTTTGACCTTCACCCGCGTCTGTCGCCGGAGAACCGGCCCGATGCGGAGGACAACATCGTCCCCACGATCACGATTCACCGGGGTGGCGAAGAGGGATCGTATGTGGAGTTGCCGGTGATTCCGCGGTAGGCTGGCCCTGCCCAACTCCTACCCTCCCCTGGCCCGCTTGCGCGACCAGAGCAGGACGATACCGCATATATGATGATAAGGATCAAGAAAGTCGGCTGCGCTGAGGTAGCGCCCCGGAACCCGCCCGTGGTCATACACCTCGGCGAACTCCAATTCCTCCGGCTGAAGGTCGTTCATGTTCAACCCGGCCAAGCCGACGGGCCGCCCGTCGAGGAATACCGGTATCGGACAACCGGAGTGGGTCGCGAGCCCTGCCTGATGCCCCTGTCGTATCACCTGAACCCCTGGAAGGCGCCTGAAAGCGTCCGACAGGTACGGCTCGGACCGCTCGATGAGTTCCTCCCGGGTCAGGAGATGGTCCGCCCAGCCGCGATCGAGCCTCCAGTACACTCCGTGCCTTTCCAGGAACCGGGACCGGGCCTCCACCTCGAGGGGTGCCAGTACCACGGCGTCGATCGCCAGCGACACCTCCATGACTGTCGTGCGCCCGTCCTGCAGCGAGACGGTTTCGGTGCGCGTCTCGTAGCCGAAGCTCCGCACGGTGACCTCGGCGACCGGCCCACCCAGGTCGGGAAACTCGACCCATCCCTGCCCGTCCGTGATCCGGAACTGCCCCCCGGAGAGCGAGACGGCCGCCCCCTCGATCAGACGCCCCGATCCGAACTCCGCGACCCTTACGAGCAACCTCCCGGGAATGCTCGTGTCCACGTCAGCCAATTCATGCATCATGACCATCAGATTGCCCGCGCGAACCACATGGAAGTCACCCCTCAGCGTCGCGTACCCGCCCTTGTGCGCGGTAAAGGTGTAGTGACCCGCCGGGAGGTCGAAACCGACCTGCCCGTGCATCCCGGTGACGTATCGTCCGGGGTGGCCCGTCACCTCGATCAACGCGCCGAGCAGGGCCTCTTTCGTGTCCGCATCGCGCAGATTGGCGGTTACGCGGAACACCAGCGTGTCCTGTTCGGGTTCCTGGGCTGCCAAACCGGAGGTGGGCGCGAGGGGAGCGGCGGAAAGAGCAGCTGCGACGAACCTGATTCCGGCGCGGAGCATCGGCCTGGACCGTGGACACGGCCGCCCGAATGCCGGGAGGGCTTTCCACGGACTCCTGGCCTTCGTCATCGTTGCCACCGTCGGTTGTGTGGAGCCGCCCGTGATTCCGCCGTAGAATAGGTCGGCAAGCTTCCAGTTTCCGGGAGTGCGATCAGTGAAGCTACTCAACTCTTCCACGACTCAACCAGCCCGTCCGGGCGGCTTTGTCCATGGACTGGCAGCTCCCAGCGCCACCCTCGCCCCCGCCCTCACCGCCCAGGAGGTCCTCAACTGGGGAGATTTCGAACTCTGCAACGACTGCGAATTCGAGATGACGGAAGATGTCCGACTGGGTGACGGGGATGGACCGGGGATCATCGAGGCCGACCACATGCGCGCCGCCTGGAACGAGGAGTTGGGGTATCTGGTCTTCCCTCTGGGCGGTACCGGAATCAAGATCTTCGATCACGACGGGACATTCGAGCGGGAGATCGGGACGGAAGGGGAGGGGCCGGGCGAATTCCGCTCCATTTGGGATCTGGATGTGATGGACAAGCGGATCGTGGTGCTTGAAGGCGGGAGGAAGACGTTGGTCATGCTGTCGCCCGCGGGGGAGTACATCACCCAGCACCGCTACCAACACCCGGAAGGTGGACAGGTGACTCCAGTCGGCGAGGGAATGGTCGTCATGTTTGCGACCACATGGCGCACGAGAGTCATGGAACACCCGCTCCACCTCATCGACCTGTCCAGGGGAGCCACGACGCTCCTGTTCGGAGCCGCGAATGCGGGAGCTGAAGTGGCCGACATCCAGTTCAACACCGGCAAGCGCGTGGCGGGGAGCGTGCTGAGCCGTTCCGGCACGGTGTGGTGGGGCTGGAACGCGACACCGGGCGTCCAGGAATGGTCGGTGGAGGGCGAGTTCCTCCGGTATATCGAGGGGGAACTGCCCTGGTTTCCGGAGATCACGGAAATGCCGGACCTGTCGAGGGAACCTCCGGCGACCCTGTTGACCGGGCTAGCGCTCGACGCGGACGACAACCTCTGGATGGCCGTGAGGACCGCGGATCCCGCATGGGACGACCTCCCGCTGGAGCCAACGCGAGTTGGACACGCGGTGCCCGACGGCCGTGAGGACGAGTACTATGACACCCGCCTCGATGTTTTCAGCCTCCGCGAGCGGCGTCACCTCGGGGGGCATGTGTGGGACTCGGCGGACGGAAGGCTGCTGGACCGGGGGGGAGAGCCGGCGGTGTATGTCCCCGAATTCGACAACGCGATGGTGCCGCAGATTGTCATCTATCGCGCCCGTCCAGCGGGGCGGTAGACCCGCGCCGCCTTCAACTCCGCCAGCGGAACCGGCGGCCCGCCCCACGCCACCCCCCGCACCATCGTCAAAATCGCCGACCGCCAAATCATGTATGCCGTGAGCAGTGCGGCCAGAGGAAGCGGAAGCGCGACGGTGAGCCAGATCAGCCCGGCGCTGGCGGAGACCATCTTCAGCAGGCTGTAGTCCAGCGCGGCGAAGAGATTCTTCTCGACGCCGCGCACGAGACCCAACAGCGAGTGGTACCAGGGGCACGCGATCATTTCCTCGCCCTCGAGGAAGGCCCCGATCGCATGCCCGACATCTTGACGAGCGGTCGTGCGCGTGGGGCGGTGCGACTTCGTGGAGGTGGGGGATCTTGATGGCGGCGCGGATGGAAACGAACGCGATTCCGGTCCACACGGCGAGAGTGAGGGCCGCGAGGGCGGCCGCAAGCGTGGTGGTGTCGATGGGTTCGCCAAGGGTTGCTGGGGTGGGTGGTCAGGGGCTTGATACGCCCGATCCGCAGAGTTCTGTTTTGCAAGCTTACCGAATGGAGATTCCGAGGGTCAACGCTAGGAGTCCACGATATGAGCCCAAACTCGTCCGCTAACCGTTCGGAGCGGGTCCCTGAAGACTTGGCGACCGCTGACGGCTCCGGTAGGGCCCCGTGGGATTACTTGTCAGCCCGCATCAAGTCGCTGATCCGCTCGGTCCCCGACTTCCCCATCCCCGGGATCCGTTTCCGCGACGTGATGGGGCTGGTCGAGGACGCCGACGGGTTCCGCGAGGCGACGGCGGCGCTGGCGGGCCGGTTCCGCGACGCGGCGCCCGAGGTCGTGGTGGGAATCGAGGCGCGCGGCTTCATCTTCGGTGTGCCGGTAGCGCAGGAACTGAGCGTGGGATTCGTGGCCGTGAGGAAGGCGGGGAAGCTGCCGGGGGAGGTGAGGAGCGTCGACTACGCGCTCGAGTACGGGACCGCGACGCTGGAGATGCAGGTGATCGCGCCGATCGGGGAGGGGACGAGGGTGCTGGTGATCGACGACCTGCTGGCGACGGGGGGGAGCGCGCGGGCCGCGATCGAGCTGGTGCGTGGGCAGGGTGCGGTGGTGGTGGGGGCGGGGTTCGTGGTGGATCTGCCCGAGTTGCCGGGGAGGGGGAGGGTGGAGGGGTTGGGGGTGGAGGTGTTTGCGCTGTGCGAGTTTATGGGGGAGGAGGGGTAGGGGGGGATTCCAGCCAGTTCTTCACGATGGAGGCCAAGTCGAACTCGTCATGCCGGGTCCCGAGAATGCTCTCGTCGCGCCTGGTCAGCCGCTGCACGGTCGTCCAGATCTCGTCCTGTCACTTCTTCAGATACCGTTCCTGGATCTCACGATACTGTGCGGCGCTTCCGGTCTTCATGTCGGGATAGCCTGAGCTACCCGGCATGGGCGGCCGCGATAGCCGGCGCCGGTTCAATTCCGTCCTCGATCATGGTCTCGATGTAGAGTCGCTTCGCGTTCTCCAGGTTATCGAGGGCTACGGCCCGAGTCATTCCGTGGCTCTCGCATCCCGGCAATTCGATCACACGGGCGACGTAGCATGGAGAGCCATCCGTACACTCCTCCCGCGTAACGGTGTGTTGGTATGGAAGAGCCAGATAGTGGTTAATGTTCTTCATCGGTGCGTGAGCAGAGATCCTACGCGCCGACCAATTCGGTCGAAGAGGGCTGGGGAACCGGAAGTCCGTCGTTCCTGAGCTCTTCGATGTAGAGCTGGATAGCCTCGCGGATGAGGGTGGAAGCTTCTTCACGGGTGTCCGCGGCGGCGACGCAGCCCGGGAGTTCCAGGACGTGGGCTCCGTAGCTGGTGGGTCCCTTTTCGATGACGATGGTGTAGTCCATCAAGTGCTCCTTGTGTCCAGACCCGCCTGCTGCAAGATGCTCTTCCATGTCCCCGGAGGCAGGTCGGTTACCGGTTTGCCTGCGACAACCACGATCCCCTTCTTGCTCGAATGCTTGAAGACACGATGACTCCCCCGAGTTCGGGCCAGACACCACCCGTCCTTCTCCAGTAGCTGAATAGCCTTCCTGACCGTCGGCAAATCCTGTCTCCAATCTGGATGTTGGTTACTGGTCGCGGCGCTGTCAATGCTGATGGAAGCGGGTGCCGGGGGACCCTTCAGTCGGCATTGACGGGAGTATGGGGACGGCAAGTGGGCGGTTCCATGTCCCGATGGGACAGATTCCCGAGCGGTCACCATCAGTGAAAAAACCGCCCCCTCCCCAAAAACGACCCCCCACCATCCCCCACCCCCACCCCACCCCCCGCCCTCCCCAGCCCCTCCAGCCACGCATTCAGCGAAGTCACCCGCTCCGCGATCACGTGAATCACCCCGTCCACCTTCTGCACCTTGCCGCGACACATCATCAGGCGCGCGGTCAGGGTGTCGCGGCGCTGGTTCTCGTACACCGAC
>JAPPGM010000130.1:7217-8498 GCA_028874995.1 Gemmatimonadota bacterium
TGATGCTTGAGCGAGAGGCCCGTGGTCCGGTAGTCGGCGGCCACCTGCTCGCCCACGGTCATGGCGGGGAGCGCCGGTTCGGGGCGGATGCGACCATCGTCACCGGCCGAGCGGTTGCCGCCGGCTCGATCACCGCCGGCCCGGTCCTCCGCCGACTCGAACAGCGGCAGCGGCCCGGCCTCACTCATCGCCCGCACCGCCCACGCGGCCTGGCGGCGGTTCAGCCCCATTGAATTGAAAGCGTCGGCCCCGGCCAGGCGCGTCAGGACGGTCGGCGAGATGCCCGTCCGCCGCCACAAGTCGAGGGGCGAGCGGTAGCCGTCTGCCCGGCCCGCGGTCACACGCTCGGCATCCTCCTCCTTCAGCCCGCGGATCCTGCGAAGCCCCAGTCGAAGGGCGAGAGCCCCATCCCCCGCCCCCTCCAGCGTGCAATCCCATTCCGAACAATTCACATCCGCCGCCCGTACCTCGACCCCATGATCACGCGCGTCCCTCACAATCTGCGCCGGCGCGTAGAACCCCATCGGCTGACTGTTCAGCAATGCGCACGCGAAGACCGCCGGATAGTGGCACTTCAGCCACGACGACACGTAGGCCAGGTGCGCGAAACTCGCCGCGTGGCTCTCCGGAAAGCCGTATTCGCCGAAGCCCTCGATCTGGCGGAAACAGCGTTCGGCGAAGTCGCGTGTGTAGCCGCGCCCGGTCATCCCCTCGATGAACTTGTCGCGAAAGCTGTGGATCGTGCCCGGATTGCGAAAACTCGCCATGGCCCGCCGCAACTGATCGGCCTCCGGCGGCGTAAACCCCGCCGCGACAATCGCGATCCGCATCACCTGCTCCTGGAACAGCGGCACCCCGAGCGTCTTCCGAAGCACCTGGCGCAACTCCTCGGAGGGATATTCCACCGCCTCCCGCCCCTGCCGCCGCCGCAGATACGGGTGGACCATGTCGCCCTGGATCGGCCCGGGACGCACGATCGCCACCTCGATCACGAGATCGTAGAACGTGGCCGGCCTCAGCCGCGGCAGCATCGCCATCTGGGCGCGGCTCTCGATCTGGAACACCCCGACCGTGTCCCCGCGCTGGATCATCTCGTAGGTCGCCCGGTCCTCCCGCGGCACGCTCTCCAGCGTGTAGCGGACGCCGCAGTGCTCCTCGAGCAGGGCGAAGGCCTTGCGGATGCACGTGAGCATCCCCAGCCCGAGCACGTCGACCTTGATCAGTCCCAGCACCTCGAGGTCGTCCTTGTTCCACTCGATGACCGTGCGGTCCTCCATGGCC
>JAPPGM010000175.1:0-1636 GCA_028874995.1 Gemmatimonadota bacterium
CCTGGTTCGCGGCCGACAAGACCGGCTTCCACATGCTGCACTCGCTCTTCCAGACCACGCTCAAGTACGGCAACATCGTCCGCTACGACGAGCACTTCGCCACTCGGCTCCTGGTCGACGGCAACGGGCGCTGCCGCGGGTGCGCCGCGATCGAGCTTCGCACCGGAAGCGTGAGGGCGATTCTGGGGAAGGCGGTGGTCATTTGCACGGGCGGCGCGGGGCGCGTCTTCCCCTTCACGACCAACGGGTCGATCAAGACGGGGGACGGGATGGCAATGGCGTATCGGGCGGGGGTGGCGCTCAAGGACATGGAGTTCATCCAGTACCACCCGACCGGACTCCCCGGCACCGGCATCCTGATCACCGAGGCGTCGCGCGGGGAGGGCGGGATCCTGGTGAACAAGGACGGGTACCGGTATCTGCAGGACTACGAGCTGGGAGAGGCGCTCGACGTGAGCGATCCGCGCCACCCGCAGAAGCGCGCCATGGAGCTGGGGCCGCGGGACCGCCTCAGCCAGTGCTTCATCAAGGAGAAGTGGGCGGGCCGCACAATAGAGACCAAGGACGGGCATGTGGTCCATCTCGACCTGCGCCACCTCGGCGAGGCCAAGATCGACAAGAAGATCCCCTTCGTGCGGGAGCTGTCCCGCAACTACGCCGGGATCGACCCGGTCTACAAGCCCATCCCCGTGCGCCCCGTCGTCCATTACGTGATGGGCGGGATCGACGTCGACAGCGACTCGGCCACCAGCGTGCCCGGTCTCTATGCCGCCGGCGAGTGCGCCTGCGTGTCGATCAACGGCGCGAACCGGCTCGGATCGAACTCGCTCACCGAGCTGCTCGTCTTCGGTGCCCAGGCGGGCAGGCACGCGGCCCGTTTCGCCATGGACAACCCCGACTACAATGTGCCGGAACTCGAAGCCCAGGCCGCCGACGAGGGCGCCCGCATCCGCCGCGCCTGGTTCGACACCTCCCGCAGGAACGGCGAACGCATCGTCACGCTCCGCACCGAGCTCCACGACGCGATGGAGGGCGGCGCCGGCATCTACCGCAACGCCGACTCGCTCCAGTCCGCCTGCGAAACCGTCGCCGACCTGCGCGAACGCTACCGCAGCGTCACCCTCGACGATCACACCAACAGCTTCAACACCGAGCTCACCGCGGCCCTCGAACTGGGATCCCTCATCGACGTGGCCGAGTCAATGGCGCATTCGGCCATCCAGCGCACCGAGTCGCGCGGTTCCCACCAGCGGCTCGACCACACCGAGCGCAACGACGACGATTTCCTCGCCCACTCCATGGCCTACCACCAGCCGGACGGATCACCGCCGCGAATCGAATACAAGCCCGTGACGATCACCAAGTGGCCTCCGGGCGCCCGCACGTACGGCGCCGGATCGGGACTCAAGCCGACGGGCGAGGATCGATGATGTCCGCCGAACTCACCATGACCCTCGAAGTCTTCCGCTATCACCCGGAGAACGACGACGAGCCGCGCTTCCAGGCGTACGAGGTCCCCTACGACGAGGACTGGGTGGTGCTCGACGCGCTCAACTGGATCAAGGACCACGTCGACGGGTCGCTCACGCACCGCTGGAGCTGCCGCATGGGCGTCTGCGGGAGCTGCGGCATGATG
>JAPPGM010000175.1:1646-8424 GCA_028874995.1 Gemmatimonadota bacterium
GAACGGCGACCCCAAGCTCACCTGCGCGGCCTTCCTCAAGGACTACTACCCGCGGCCGATCAAGGTGGAGCCGCTCGTGAACTTCCCCGTCGAGAGGGACCTGGTGGTCTCGCTGGACGGCTTCATGGACAAGCTCGAGGCGGTCAAGCCGTACATCATCCGCGACGACGTGAACGACACATCCGGCGGCGAGTTCCTGCAGTCCCCCGCCGAGCTGGCGCAGTACAAGCAGTACTCGATGTGCATCAACTGCATGCTCTGCTACGCGGCTTGCCCCGTCGCGGGCCACGAGGACGAGTTCCTGGGACCCGCCGCGCTCGCGCTCGGCCACCGCTACAACAAGGACTCGCGCGACCAGGGGCAGGCCGAGCGGCTCGACGTCATGTTGGTCGGCGAGGCGATCTGGGGCTGCACCTTTGTGGGCGAGTGCACGGTCGTGTGTCCGAAGCACGTGGATCCGGCCGGGGCGATCCAGCAGGCGAAGGCGGTGGGGGCGCAGGAGTTCTTCAAGCGGTTTGTCGCACCGAAAGGGGCGGGGGTGTGATGAGGTGGCGCGGGACGGCGGCCGCCCGGACGCCGAAGGAGGCTCACGGATGAGCGGCCGGTACCACCGCCCGCACGGCTGGGCCTGGTTCCTCGAGCGTCCCGGCTACATCCGCTTCATGGTGCGCGAACTCACCAGCTTCTTCGTGGCGGGCTACCTGATCGTGCTGCTCGTCACGCTGGGCAGACTCGGTGGCGGCGAGGCGGCCTTCGCCGAGTGGCTGAGCGCGTTGAGCGGGCCGGGATGGATGCTGGCGCACGTGGTCGCGCTGATCGCGGCCGTGTGGCACTCGATCACCTGGTTCGCCGTCGTGCCGCAGGCGATGCCGGTCTATCTGGGTGAGAAGAAACTCCCCGCGCCGCTCGCGGCGGTGGTCATGGGCTACGGTCCGTGGCTCACGGTGACCGCCGTGATCGTCTGGTGGGTGCTCAGATGAAGCGTTCCGACGAAGCGTTCTGGTGGGCCGTCTTTTCGGCCGGTGGCGTCATGGCGGCGCTCTTCGTGCCGGCCTTTGTGCTGGTCACGGGGTTCCTGCTGCCCGCCGGTGGTGACGCGACCATGGCCGCCGAGCGGACGGCGCAGTTCGCGGCGGCGGTGGGGTGGTGGCCGGTCAAGCTGGCGCTGCTCGGCGTCCTCGCCCTCTGCTTCGTTCACTGCGGACACCGGATCCGCCACACCCTCATGGATCTGGGGCTGAGGCGCTTTTCCGGGCTGCTCAAGGTGCCGTGCTACGGCGGCGCGCTGGCCGCGACCGTCTGGGCGGCGCTGCTGCTATGGAGAGTCTGAGGGCTCGAGCCCAGCCAAGTCCCCCGGACCCAACCCGTATAGCACCGCGTTCGTCTCCGTGAGACCCTGAAACACCGCCGAATGTAATCCAGGAGCGAATCCCGGTCTTCCGTCGGGATTCCGGCTTCGTCCATCATGCGCACGATCTGCCGCGCCCGGAAACGCTGCCAGTCAAGGACACAGCACCGCACCGTGGACCGGGTGAAGCGGCGGTACTCCAGTCCCCCCTTCGCGGGATCGATGACCACGGGCCGGAGGTGCCGGTACCGCTCGGCGGACGCGACGTAGCCGTTCACGTAGGCTTCGCGCAGGAGCGACACGTCGTTCAGTTCGTAGACGCCGAGGATGCCCCGGATGTAGGCATGGTCGTCGATTGCCAGGAACGACATCGGGGCCAGGTCGGCGGATCGCATCCTTGTGATTGAGAATCATGACCGTGTCACGACGGGGCCGGCCTTTGGTTGCCTTGGCGAAGCGCACGAGGCGTTCCGTGTCGAGGTGATCGTAGCTGTTGCCCTCCAGCCGGGACGAGGCCCAGGACATGTCGATTTCGAGCTCCTCCAGAACACGGACCGCGTATGTGACTCCGGGCAGATCCGAGAGGGAGGCCGGCGCGGGCGTGCCGGCCTTCTTGAGCTGCTCGCGGTCGGCTGGTGACAGGTAGCGCGACTCGTTCGGCCGGTAGCGCCGCAGGAACTCCCTTCGGTATCGGGTTGCCGGACGGAGATGGGCGGGTGTGAGGCAACAAGAAGAAGCCCGGCGACGCCAACCTCCAGGCGCCGCCGGGCTTCTCTTTGGGTCGGCAGACCCTTCCGGGACTAGTTCCCCACCCGGGTCACCGTCACCCGGATCAGCATGTTGACCGGCGGGTACGTGAACATCTCGTCATCCAGCAGGCGGACCATGCCCATCTCGTCCATTCCCGTGTTGGGCGCGAGCTGGCGCGGCGCCTGGAAGATCCCGATGCCGGGCTTCTCGTTCACCTCGGTGCCGGCGTCCCACAGCATGACCATGTCCGTCACGTCACCGGTCAGCGGCTGGCCGTCGGGGAAGAGGGCGATGCCGCTCTCCGGCGGGGCGAAGAAGATATCGTTGGACTGGACGAGCATGGTGACGAACGACAGGTACTCGCCGTGGACGGCGGTCACTTCGAATCCGTAGGACCGTCCGGGGAAGAGCGGGCCGGGAGCCTGATCTCCAATCGGCACGAGGAAGGCGTCGGCGGTCCGGAAGCCGCCGGCCGCCAGGACCTCGGCGCCCAGGATGGCGGGGTTGCCGTCTTCGGCCATGGCTTCGAGGCCCGGGCTCGCGGTCGTCCCCGGCATGAACAGCAGGCCCGGCGCTTCGTGCGAAGCGTAGACTCCCGGTGCCTCCAGCTGAACGAGTCCGGTGGCCAACTGCACGAATCCGGCCAGAGCCGCGATATCCCCATCCTCCGCGAGGCCTTCGAGCCCCTGGCCGCGGTCAGGCATGCCCGGGGTGAAGAGCGGCTCGTCGCCGTAGTGGATCACGAACACGCCGGGTGCCAGCGGCACTTCAAGACACAGTCCCCTGACCGTGACCAGCGTGTGGTCCTTGCTGATGTTCTCGATTGTAACCCGGAAGGACGTGGGGCCCGTGGATTCGAGCATGACGGTAATCACGGAGTCCACGTCGGGAAGGGTTTCCCACTCGTCATCGGCCAGTCGCACCATGGGGTTGGGATCGGCTTCGCCGGTGGCTGGCCCGCCCTGCAGCGGCTGGTTCATTCCCTCTCCCGGCTCCTCGTTCATTTCGGTGCCGGCGTCCCACAGCTGGATCTGGTCGGTGATGTTGCCGGTGACCTGCTCGTGGCCGTCCCACAGCTCGATCCCTCCCGGGCCCGGCGCGTAGAACAGATCGTTGGAATGCACCATCATGGTGGCGAAAGTCAGCCTTGCCCCGGGCCCGGCTTCGAACTCGAAGGAGTAGGTGTTGCCTGACGTGAGGGGTCCGGGTGCGTCGTGGCCGTCCGGGGTGTGGAAAATCCCGCTCGGGAAGTAGGCGAAGGGCGGGGCGATGTTCTCGATCTGGACCTGGAAGGTGTATTCCCGTCTGGTTCCCATGAAATCGACCGTCTTCTGCTCGCCGACCGAGACCGAGAACGACTCCATGGTGTTCTCGAAGACGTACCGGTCGCCGTCCCAGCCCGACATCTCCACGGCGTAGCTGCCCATCCGTATGTTGCCGAACGAGAAGCTTCCGTCTTCGGCGGTCGTCCCGGTCTGCGATTCCGTGCCGGTCAGGGCCACCGAGATCCCGCCGAGTCCCATGCCCTCGACCGTGACCATGCCCATGATCCTCGCCGTCCGGATGTAGGTTCCGGCGAAGTCGGCCGTGGGGTTGCGCGACCCGGGGGTGATGCTGACCGAGGCGGTCGGATTGAACTCGGTGTCCGACGGGAAGCCGCTGATCGTGACCGTGTAGGATCCCTCGATCACGCGGCTGAAGCTGTAGCTGCCGTCTCCACCCGTCGTCGCGGACTCGTCACCGACGGTGCCGGAAAGCACGACGTTGACACCGCTCAGCGCCGCGCCCTCGAGCGTGACCGTACCGCTTACGGTCCCCTCGACCGGAGGCGTAGGGTCCTCGTCGCAAGCGGTCGCGAGCGCGCCGATAAGCACGATTCCCGTCAGCGACAGAAAGCGTCCCACTCCTCCAAAATGTCGCGAGGAGTATCTTACCGTAGTGCTGTGATCCATGATGGAGCCATCCTTTCCGGGTTGCCGTTGGTGAGCGACGCTCAATCGATGCCACAAACGTAATAGCATGGTCCCATCCGAGCTAATACACGGGGCTACCGCCCCGCAAGGGGGCGGGCGCGATCTGGTCGCGCATCTTGTCCGTTTCGCGGGTGAACTGAGAAGGGCCGGCGTGCAGGTCACCCCCGGCGATGAAATCGATGGCGCGGCGGCGCTGGGGTTTGTCGATATTGGGGATCGGGAGGAGGTGCGGCTGGGGCTGCGGACCAGCCTGAAGATCGAGCGGCGAGCGTGGGGGGTCTTTGACGCGGTTTTCGAGCGGTGTTGGGGACTGGGGGAGGATTCGCAGCGGCAGCGGTGGTCCCGAACACCCCGTCGCGCGCCGCGAACCTGGCCGGGCGACGGCAATCCGTTGTCGATGCTGGCGGCCAGGCTGGAGGAGGAGCGGGCGGTGCCACCCGGCGAGCCTGCGGGAGCCGACGGCGGACGCCCGGGCTACAGTCCCCGTGCCGTGCTCAGGCGAAAGTCCTTCGAGGTGTGCACCGAGGACGAGCTCGCGGAGATGGATCGGATTCTGTCACAAGTGGTTAGACGGATCGCGACCCGTCGGAGCCGCAGACTTGTGCCCTCAGGGAGGGGACGGGTGATCGACATCCGGCGCAGCTTCCGGCGCTCGCTGGCGCAGGGCGGCGAACTGGTCGACCTGGCGCGGCGCGAACGGGCGGTCGAACGTCCCCATCTGGTGGTGCTGTGCGACACCAGCGGCTCGATGGATCCCTATACGCGCTTTCTGTTGACTTTCGTCCTCTCGCTGGGGCATGTCGCACCCAGGACCGAAGTGTTCGCCTTCAACACCTCGCTGACCAGGCTGACCCCCTGGATCACGGCCGGGAACGTGGCCGCGACGCTGCGGCGTTTTGCCAGAAATGTCGACGACTGGTCAGGCGGCACGCGCATCGGCGAGTGCCTGCGCGAATTCGCCGATGATTACTTGCGCCAGGTGGTTGCGGGTGATACATCGATCCTGATCTTCAGCGACGGGCTCGACCGGGGCGACACGGATGCTCTGGAGGAGGCGTTGCTGATGATCCGGCGGCGCGCCCGGCGCGTCATCTGGCTGAACCCGCTGATGGGCGATCCGCGGTACCGCCCCGAGGCCAGAGGGATGAAGGCCGCGCTGCCGCACATCGACGATCTTGTGCCGGCTCACAACCTTGAATCGCTGGAGGCTCTTCTTCCCATGTTGCACCGCTCGTGAAGATCGAGGAGAAGTTCACCGTCAACGCCCCGGCCGACGAGGTCTGGGCGTTTCTGATCGACCCCGAACGCGTCGCGGCCGCGCTGCCCGGCGCGAAGATCACCGAGAAGGTGGACGAGAACACGTACAAGGGGGGGATGGGGGTGAGTGTGGGGCCGGTGTCGGCGGCGTATGACGGGACGGTGGAGTTCGATCTCGACGAGGAGAACCGGTCGGCGTCGGTGCGTGCGAGGGGGCAGGGGAGGGCGGGGATGGGGAACGCGGACATGCGGATGACGAGCCGCGTGGTGGCGCTGGGGCCGGGGGAGACCGAGGTGACCGTGGAGGCGAGCGTGGCCGTGACCGGGATTCTGGCCCAGCTCGGGCGGGGGATGATGCAGCATGTGAGTAAGAAGATGTTCAAGCAGTTTACGGAGGTTGTGGAGAAGGAACTGGCTTCGCAGTAGCGAAACTGTAAAGTATAGATTACATAATGTAATGCGTGCATTACATGAATGAGCAGTTGAGGGCAGTGGCCGGCGGAGTTGTTTCCGGGCGCTGCCAGGCCGCAAACGCCAAGGAGGTCAGCCCATGATCCCCCCACCATTCGACTATCATGCACCCGGCAGCCTGGAGGAGGCCCTCGCGCTCCTTGGCAAGCTCGACGACGCCAAGGTCATGTCGGGCGGGCAGAGTCTGCTGCCGATGCTCAAGCTGCGGCTGGCGACGCCGGCGAACATTGTGGACATCGGGCGGGTGCCCGGGCTGGATTCGATCTCCGAGGAGGGGGGCCATCTGCGGATTGGGGCGATGGTGACCGAGACGGCGCTGGAGGAGAGCGCGGTGGTGGCCGAGCGCTACCCGATCCTGCTCGATACGGCCAAGGTCATCGCCGACCCGCTCGTGCGGAACCGCGCCACGATCTGCGGGAATGTGGCGCATGGGGACCCGGCCAACGATCACCCGGCGACGATGATCGCGTTGCGGGCCGAGATGGTCGCGACGGGGCCGGACGGCGAGCGCAGCATTGGGGTGGACGACTTCTTTCATGGGCTGTTCATGACGGCGCTGGAGCTTGGTGAGATACTGACCGAGATTCGCATTGCGGCGCCCGGTGGGGGAGGGGGCGCCCACTCAGGCGGCGCCTACCTGAAGCTGGAACGCAAGGTCGGCGACTACGCGGTCGCGGGGGTGGCCGTGCAGCTCACCCTCGACCAGAACGGCAAGGTCACCCAGGCCGGCGTCGGGCTCACCAACCTCGGCATGGCGCCCATCCGGGCCTCGGGCGCCGAGGAGGTGCTGACCGGCGCGACGCTCATGGACCCGGGCGGCCTGCGGGGCGCCTTCCGCCGCGTCCGCGACGCGATCACGCGCGCCCCCGACGCCGACGACGTCATCGCCGCCGCCTCCCAGGCCGCCGCCGATGCCACCGATCCCGTCGCCGACCGCCGCGGTTCGGTCGAATACAAGAGAAACATGGCCCGCGTGCTC
>JAPPGM010000109.1 GCA_028874995.1 Gemmatimonadota bacterium
CGAGGTGGCGCCGGGACAGTACGAGATGGCGCCGGTCTACGAGAACGCGAACGTGGCCTCCGATCACCAGCAGCTCACGATGCGGGTCCTGGAACGCAACGCGCGCCAGTACGGCTTCATCTGCCTCCTGCACGAAAAACCCTTCGCCGGGATCAACGGAAGCGGCAAGCACGTCAACTGGTCGTTCGGCACGAGGGATCGCAACCTGGTGGACCCGGGAGACACGCCGCACGACAACCTGATGTTCCTCTTCTTCTGCACGGCGGTGATGAGCGCGGTGGAGAAGCACCAGGACCTGCTCCTGGCCTCCGTCTCGACCGCCGGGAACGACCACCGCCTGGGCGCCAACGAGGCCCCGCCGTCGATCATCTCGGTGTTCCTGGGGCGGCAGCTCGAGGACATCTTCGACCAGCTGGAGGAGTCGGGCCGCGCCAAGGAGAGGGAGCGCGAGGGCCTGCTCGGGCTGGGCGTCAACGTGCTTCCCGACCTGCCGCGCCACTCGGGAGACCGCAACCGCACTTCCCCCTTCGCCTTTACGGGCAACAAGTTCGAGTTCCGCGCGGTGGGTTCCTCGGCCAGCATCTCGCTGCCGGCCACGGTCCTCAACACCATCGTCGCCGAGGCGATCGACGAGTGGACGGATGTCTTGGAGCCGATCGTCGAGGCCGGCACCTCGATCGAGGACGCGCTCTGGACGCTGCTGGCGAACGAGATCCCGTCCTTCAAGCGGATCATCTTCAACGGCGACAACTACTCGGACGAATGGGTCGAGGAGGCGGCGCGGCGCGGCCTGCTCAACACCGGTTCCACGGTCGATGCGCTGCCGGCCCTCGCCTCGCACAAGAACGAGCTGCTCTTCGACAAGTTCGGGGTGATGTCGCCGCGTGAGCTGGAGGCGCGCCTGGAGGTGCTGACCGAGCAGTACTTCATCAAGATCAACATCGAGGGCGAGACGGCGGCGCGCATTGCCCGCTGCATGATCCTGCCCGCGGCGGTCAACTACCTGAACCAGCTCGGGTCGGCGCGCAACGGGGCGGCATCGGCGGGCGCCTCCACCGCGGGTCTGGACTCCAACGCGGCCCGGATCTCGGGCCTTATCGACGAGCTGAGCGCCACGCTGGACGAGCTCGACGCTCAGAACGAGGAGCTGGGCGGCGACGAGGTGTCGTCGAAGGTGGTCCACATGCGCAACAACGTGATCCCGGCGATGAACGCGGTGCGGGAGGTGGCGGACCGGATGGAGAAGGTGATTCCGGACGATCTGTGGCCGCTGCCGACGTACCGCGACATGCTGTTCGTGAAGTAGCGCGAACAGGACGCGGATCGCCATGGGAACGAGGGTCCGGGCCACCGGTGTGACCCTCCTGCTTCCCGTCCTCGGCGCCTGTGAGGGCGGGGCCGGGACGGGGGAGAATCCGGTCGTGCAGCTTGGAAGGCCGGAAGCCGTCTCCGCCGATCCTTTCGCGGTCGTGTCCACGGTGCGCGAGTTCGGCGACGGTCGCGTTCTCGTGGCCGATCCGCTCGGCCAGGTTGTGGTGCGTCTCGACCTGGACGCCGGTACGGCCGACACGATCGGCAAGGTCGGCGAAGGCCCCGACGAGTATCGCCAGCCCGACGCGGTTTGGCCGCTCCCCGGTGGCAGGACCCTTCTCGTCGACCTCGGCAACGGGCGCCTAACCGTACTCGGCCCCGACCTCGAGTTCGGCGAAACCCGTCCCTTCTCGATGGGCGACTTCACCCAGGGACAACTGGTCATGGCGCTGCCGCACGCGGTGGATGACCGCGGCCGCCTGTACTTTGTCGACAGGAGCGGGATGAGTGCGGGGGCCGATTCCACGAAGGTCTTCCGCATGGACCTGGAGACCGAGGCGCTGGAAACGGTGGCTATGGTCAAACTACCGGACGTCACCCGCGAGGAGAGCGGAGGGGCCGACAACCAGAACGTTCGCGTGACCGGGATTCCCCTGTCGCCCGCGGACGGGTGGGGCGTGTCGCGTAACGGGCGCGTGGTGGTTGCGAGGGCGGGCGACTATCACGTCGAATGGATCGCGGAGGACGGCACGGTCACGGGCGGTCCCCCAGTTGACTACACTCCGGTCGGCATCGGCGGAGCCGAGAAGCGCGAGTGGCGGGACGCACTGTCCGAGACCGGCGGCCCGCTGGGGATGTCGGTCTCCATCGAAAACGGGGCGGTGTCGGTACGGGTCTCGCGGGGAGGAGGGTCTTCCGACGATGACGACGATCTTGACGGCTACCCATGGCCCGACGTGAAGCCGGCCTTCTACGGCGGGACCAGTCCGGTTCTCGTGGACGGCCGCGGACGCGCCTGGGTGCGAAGGCACCGGGATGCGCGAGAGCCCACGGAGTACGACGTCTTCGACGGCTCCGGTCAGCTGGAGATGACGGTGGAGGTGGGGATGGGGCGGCGCGTGGTGAGCTTCGGCGACGGGAAGCTCTACGCGGTCCGGATGGACGAGTACGGGCTTCAGGTTCTGGAGCGGTACGCGCTGCCGTAGGGGTCCTGTTCAGCGCCGGTGACGATCCCATCGCTCAGCGTCGCGTGGCAGCCGTCCAGGGCGGTCAGCCGACCGATCCCCTCGGCTCCCACGCGCAGCAGCGGAATCGTCGCATGGCCGAGTTCACCGGCCACCAGAATCCCCAGCACCAGGATCGCGTCCGGCTCGGCGACGACGATGGCGGCCGGGGCGACCTCGTTTCGCAGCAGTTCCAGCATGATCGCGCTGGAGGAGCTCGATCCGATCACGCGCTCCATGACGAGGATGCGTCCGGTCGTCCGCTCCCGGTGCTGCGGGTGGCGCGGGTCGGCGATTTCGCCGGTCATCGGATCCACGCCGCCCCAGAAGCTGAGGGGTTTCCGCAGCACCAGCAGACGGCCCTCGGCAGAGCCGTCGCAGACCGGGGTTCCCGTCAGCTCCACAGGCCCTCGTCCCGCGTGACGCGACCGCGGATCGCCGAACGGACGCAGTCCTCGAGGCTGCCGTAGACCACCCCGTATCCGGTGTTGGAGGGGGTGTAGTGGGCGAACTTGCCGGAATTGGTCATGAGGACGCCGTCGCTCGGGGGCAGGATCGGCGTGACTACGACGCAGGTGTCGACCACGATCTCGACGCCGGCGTCGATGAAGCGGGCGAGACGCCCAGCCGAGTCGAGCTGGCCGTATTCCGAGCGCCCCGTACAGACGTAGAAGGGGACCGCAAAGGGTGTCGCGGGGAGGAGAGCCTCGAGTTGGGCGAATTCCGCCAGCGAGAAATGGGGACTTCCCACGGCCACGGCGTCGATCCGTTCGCTGGCCGCCGTGCTGAGGGTATCCCGTACCGCCCGCAGGGCATCCGGACGCAAGGTGATCACTTCGTCGGGGGCGCCGCCGCCCAGCGCGGTCTTCAGATCGGGCGCCTCCGGAGTCACCCCCGCGACGTGAAAGAGCCCCACCGCCCCCGAGGACGCCGCCGCGGCCCCCATGGCCTTGAGCTGGTCCTCGCCGACGCTCGCGGGGAGGCCCGTCACCACCGCCACCCGGTCTCCCACCGCCGCCCCCAACCACGTCCCCAGCACCGGGTAGAACACGTCCCGCCGCTTCAGCCCGGCCACGACTTCGCCGGTATCCACCACCACGGTGGCGCGGCGGTGCTCGTCAAGGTGCAGTCCCGTGCGCGGCGCCCGCCCCGTGATCGCGCAGCAGATGTCCATGAAGTCGCCGTAGCGGTTCGTACGGGCCCCGAGCACCGAGTTCGCGAAGGCCACCGCGTTGCTCTCGCCCCAGGCGACATGTTCGCCCGGCGCGGGCCTGTGCCCCGCCTGATACGGCGCGCACGTCCAGGTCGGGTTGCAGCCCAGCGCCTGGTAGGCCTTCATCTGCCGCAGGGCCATCGCGCGGCGCCGGTCCGACGCCCGGACGCGGTTCGGGTTGAGGAGGTCGAGGGCGCCGACGTTGAGGGTGGCGGGGACCGATACACGGCCGCCCAGCTCGACCAGGCGCTCGGCGAACTCGACGCCGCCGTCGCCATGGTAGAGGCATCCGTCGATGTGCGCGGACGTGATCTCGACCAGCTCCCGGGCACCGAGGATTTCGCCCATGCGGACGACGATCCGCATGGCCAGCCGGGTGGCGGCGCCGGCTTCTCCGCCAAGGAGGCTCTGCTCGCGGGGGGAGAGCCGTGGTGGAGTGTGGTTCATGGGGGGGGCGGTGAAGGAACGGCGCGCGCGGCGGCTACGTGCCGGCGGTGTACGTCGTGCCCCAAGCTTGGTAGAATCAAGTGGATAGCGTGTTTTCGGAACATCCGCCCACCGGTTGGGTAACCCTAGGATGCCGCGCTCGGATGACTGGCCCGAGTCCGAGAGTAGCGAGTCCCCGGCAAGGCACGCCAGAGACCGAGTACATCGAGGGCCGGAACGCGACAGGAGAAACGATATGTCCTTAGCAAGAAGTCTGATGCCCGGACTCGCCCTCACCCTTTTTCTCGCGGCGTGCGAGGGCGATCCCGTAGAGCCCGAAAACCAACTCTCCGAAGAGGAGGCGGTGGCGCTCCTGAAGGGGGCGGGCCTGACGTTGGCCCAGGTGTTGGAAGACTCCACGCTGATTGTCGGCGGGTCCGAGAATGGCCTCGTTGCCCGCTGCCCGTTGGGCGGGCAGGCGGAATTGGTCGGTGCCTTCACCGAGGAAACAGGGGACACGGCCCGACTTGGGGCGGATTTCCTGATCACGCCGAGGGAATGCGTCATTGCCGCCGATGGGATTCAGTTCACGACCGACCCTGGTCCGGCCCTGCGCTACCAGCTGCTCGTGGAGATCATCGCCGCGACCTTCGAGTTCAACATCAGCGGCATGATCACGGGTGGCGTGGACTGGACGCTTGACGACCGCTCGGGCAACTGCGCGATGAACCTGACGCTCGAGGCGGTGCCGGACCTTGTCAACGAAACGCTGACCGGCGCGTACAAGGGCATGCTGTGCGGCCACGAGGTGGAGATCGACGCCGCGGCTCTCCTTGTAGTGGACCTGTGACCGGACGCCGGTGACGGAGTACCCCTTCGTACGGCCTGTCGAGTCACCACCCGTAGGATTCCTGGCGCGCCCGCGCCCCCTCCGACCCAGGGGTTGGTTTGCTGGAGTTCGGAAATTGGTGTATTTTTAACAAATCGCGTAATTTCGGAACATTCGTTAACCGACAGGTGTAGTCCTGGTTACACTACGCTCGGCTGCGTCGCCCTGATCCGGGAGTCGCAAGTCGCCGGCGGCGCGCCGCATTCCGAGCCCATCGAGGGTGGGAACTCCACAAGGAGGCATGAAATGTCGCTAGCGAGAAAACTGGTATCCGGGGTCGCGCTCCCCCTTTTGTTGGCAGCGTGCGAGGAGGCCGTGGAACCCGGGAATACACTCAACAAGGAGGAGTCGGTAGCGCTGATGAAGGGAGTGGGGGTGACATTGGGCCAGGTGTTGGAAGACTCCACCCTTACAGTCTTCGCGTCGCCGGACAGCATCATTGCCCGATGTCCGTCGGGTGGGCAGACGAGGTGGCACAGTCACCTCACCAAGAGAACGGGGGACACCACCCTAGTGGCGGTGCGCGTCCAGATCAATCCGGCGGAATGCTCAATAGCCGCCGATGGGATCCAGCTCACGATCGACGGCGCCGGTTACCTGCGCTACTTTATGTCCCTCCAGATCATTGCAGCGACCCCCGAGGTCAACTTCTCCGGCTATATCAGGGGTGGCTTGGACTGGACGCTGGATCACCGCATGGGTTACTGCCCGATAGACCTGAGGCTCGATGCGGTGCCGGACCTTATCAACCGAACGCTGACCGGAGTGTACAGGGGCTGGGTGTGCTACCGCTGGGTGGAGATCGATGTCAATGATGCTGCGGCCTTCCTTATGATGTACCTGTGACCGGACCCCGGTGACGCAGTACCCCTTCGGGCGGCCTGTCGAGTCACCGCCCGACCACCTCCCGCCCCGCAGGATCGGCCGCTCGCGCGACGGGCGGCCGATCTTCGCGTACCGGATCGGCGACGGCCCGCTCAGGGTGAGCCTCGTCGGAGGCTGCCACGCCGACGAGCCCGTCGGGCCGCGCTTCCTCGAGCGCCTGGTACGCTTTCTGGCGAGCCCCGGCGGCTCGGCACTCCACGACGCGGCCACATGGTTCATCATCCCCCACATCAACCCGGACGGCGCGGCCGCAAACGCCGCATGGCAGCCGCCGGGCGCCGAGCGGTATGATTTCGTCGCATACCTGAGACACCGCGTCCGCGAACTTCCCGGCGACGACATCGAGTTCGGTTTCCCGCGCGACGAAGACGACACCGGTGCCCGCCCCGAGAACCGTGCCGCGTGGGACTTCTGGCGCGCGCATGCACCCTTCGACCTGCACGTCAGCATGCACGGAATGGGCATGGCGGCAGGGCCGTACTTCCTTGTCGAGCGGTCGTGGTGGCCGTCCTTCGGCGAGGCGGCGGCCACCGTCACGCGCGAAGTGGCGGCCGCCGGATACACGCTGCACGATGTCGAGCGTAACGGGGAGAAGGGGTTCCACCGCCTCGCGAAGGGGTTCTGCAGCCGCCCCGATTCCCGCGCGATGAGACGGCATTTTCTCGACCTCGGGGACCCGGACACGGCGGCGCGCTTTCGTCCCAGCTCGATGGAGGCGGTTCGGGCGCTGGGTGGCGATCCGCTCACGCTCGTGACCGAGATGCCGCTCTTCATCACGCCGGGGGTGGGGGACGAGTTGGGGCCGCCGGACCCGGTGCTGGAGAGGTGGCGGGAGCGGGTCGCGCAGTGGGAGGGGCGGTTGCGGGGGGTGGTGGGGTCGGGTGGTGGGCCGGGAAGAGGCGAGGAGGTGGCCGCGCGGCTTGGCGCGAAGGTGGGAGCAGAAGCGGGCGACGGCGGGACCGCCGAGCGGGCGGAGACGGAGGTGCGCGAGGAGATGATGCAGGCGGGACTCGGGGCGATGCCGGTGGAGGATCAGATGCGCTTCCAGTGGGCGTTCGTTCGCGCGGGGCTGGGGGTGGTGGGGGCGCGGCGGGCCTGACACCGCCCCCGGGCCGCACCTCACGCGAACGGATTGAGCGTCTTCAACTCGGGGAAGAGGGCGAATCCCGATCCCGTGTCAGCAGTTCGTCGACTCCGTGAGCCAGGCAGATCGCGGCAACACGCGCGTCGTGGACGACGGGACCGCGCACGCGGGGCCTGAGCAGCAACCGCTCCAGGACGTGCATGAAGTCGTTCGTCTCTGTGAGCAGTCGATTCGACGGCGAATCCGTCCAGACCTTCAACTGGCTCCAGGCCTGGTCCGGAGTCGACTGGGCGCCCCGCCAGATCCTGCGGTTCGTGACTACGCTGAAAAACTCGTAGCAGCAGGGCCAGGGAATCGCCCACGGCCGAGTCCCCTCGGCCAGCTCCCGGAGGGTCTCACGCGCCGACTCGTGCACCCGCGATTCCCGGCGATGGGCATAGACGAGCACATTCGTGTCGACCGCAATCACGATTCCTGATCTCCGGGGTGCTCGTAGATGATCTCCGAGAGATCCTGCCAGGAGTACGCCTCCAGCGGATCCGCGTCGGTCGGATCGCCGGCGCTCAGGTCGTGGCCCGGTGCGGCGCTTTCTCCTATCTTTGCCTCAGTCGCCGGGGGCATCCCGCAGCGCGCTGACGGGATTGAGACAGCACCCCAGAACCTGATCCGGCTGATACCGGCGTAGGAAGTGCGGCACCCGGCGGGAACCGTCCCGCCGCCGCCCGGACGCTTCCGTTCGGCGACGACGCCGCGGCCGGGGAGAGCGAGTCGCCATGATCAAGCCCGCCGGCACCGCGCCATCACCCCCCCCCGCCTACCCCGGCGCATTCCCCAATTCCACCCGCGTCCACGTCGACGGCCGCTCCGGCATCCGCGTCCCCATGCGGGAGATCTCCCTCTCGGGCGGCGAGCCGCCGCTACGCGTCTACGACACCGGCGGCCCGGCCGGCCACGATGTCCGCGAAGGCCTCCCCCCGCTCCGCGAACCCTGGATCGCCGCCCGGGACGTCCGCGTCACCGGCCGCTCCGCCCCCCTCACCCCCGGCAAGCGCGACGACCCCCTCGAATTCCCCCCCGCCCTCCGCCGCACCACCCGGCGCGGCAACGGCCCCGTCACCCAGATGCACTATGCGCGCCGCGGCGAGGTCACCCCCGAGATGGAGTTCATCGCGATCCGGGAGGGGCTCGACCCGCGCTTCGTCCGGGACGAGGTGGCGCGCGGCCGCGCGATCATACCCGCCAACATCAACCACCCCGAACTCGAGCCCATGATCATCGGGCGCGGCTTCAAGGTGAAGATCAACGCCAACATCG
>JAPPGM010000013.1 GCA_028874995.1 Gemmatimonadota bacterium
CATGCGCAGGGCCATGCGGCGGTCGACGGTGGACTGGAACTCCAGCAGGATCAGAATGTAGACCCAGCCCCCGCCGAGGGTCCCGATTCGCCAGAGCATGTCGGTGTGCCGCTGGCCGAGATGCTCGGTGACGAAGCTGCCGGGCATGCGTTTCAGGGTGGCGAAGTCGAGGTGGCGGGCGAAGTCACCGGCTGCCGCGCGCAGGGTGTCGGCGACGGTCCGGGGGTGGGTGAAAAAAGTTCTTGTAGGACGCGTCGTGTTTCGGGTTCCTAGGCCGCTGCTTTCCCGGCATGGCGGGTGTTTCCCCCGGTGAGAAAGACTGCGGGAGACGGCGTCGGGGGCCGAACCTGCCGGTCCTTCGGTGGTCAGGGTAAACGGTCGCGAGGGGCCGGGGGCGGAGGCATGGCTGGATGGGACTGATTGGGGGTGGTTGGGGGATAGCGAGGGGCCAACGGTCTACACATGTAAACTATCCATTCCATATTGGAAAGCATGATCGACATCGTGTCGTTTTGCGCAAGCTAGCATGTGAGTCCAAATTGCTCAGTGGACGGGATAATCATCCGGGTTTAGCCAACGAGATAAGGACCGAATACATGGACGTCGTCGACCGCCTCAAGTTTCCGTTGCCCCTGGCTTCATCGGTATTCCCGTTCCTGGCTGTCGGTGCCATCTCCGCTCAGCAACCGGGCGACACAGTCAGGGTATCGGGCGAACAGGTGAGCGTAGTCGTTGAAGCCGACAGCGCCGGGCTGCTCCTGTCTTTCGGGTATGTACCCTACGCAGAGATGCAGCTTCTCGAAGTATGGGGCGGTACCGGAAACCATACCAGGCGTGGGTTCAAGTACGGGTTCATGGCCGGGGCGATTGCCACGGGCGTGTTCACGGCGTTGTTATGCTCAGCATACTGCGGTAGTGCTTCCGACTACGTAATCGCATTGGCAATGAGTGTCGGGGTCGGGTTGGTGGCAGGTGTAATCGGATCGATCATAGGCTCGGCATTCGATGCCGACATCTGGAATCCTGTGCCCATTCCGGGCGGATTGTCGCTACGGTGGCACCATGGAGGAAGTCCCTGGTAGTGCCTGCCGGGCGGGGCCGAGCGCACGAAGGCGGCCGACACAAACTGTGCCGAGGATCCCGGGTCGTGGAAAATCGATGACCCGTGGTGTAGCACCGGTCAGTTGACCGACAGCCCCACCAGCAGCTCCCGCGCCGCCCTACCCAGGTTGGTCCGCCCCCGGTTGTAGTTGCGCAGCAGCACCGCCGTCAGCCCCGTGGCGGGCTCGAATAGAAGGTGTGCCGTGTACCCCGAGACGGACCCGCCGTGACCGGCGAACACCCTCCCGTCCACGGTGCTGATCGAGAAGCCCAGCCCGTAGCCCGACTCCGGGTCCTCGGGGGTCTGCACCGACAGCACCTCGGCGCGCATCGCGTCGCTGAGCAGCGACCGCCCCCCGCGCCCCATCACCCCGGCGGCGAAGGCGGCCATGTCGTCCACCGTCGAGTACACGCCGCCGTTGGGCACCTTGTACCCGCGCCCCGCGTGCTCCAGCGCCGGTTGTTCGGTGTTGACCTGGCCATCGCGGCCATTGGCATGCCCCCGTGAGAGCCGCAGCAGAAGGGCGTCGCCGATCACGAAGGTGCTGCCGGTCATCTTCAGCGGCTCGAAGATGCGCGCCTCGACCTGTTCCATGAACGATTCGCCGGCGGCCCTCTCCAGCCCGAACCCCAGAATGCCGAACCCGATGTTCGAATAGGAGTACTCCATCCCGGGAGGCGTCCGGTAGCGGGTGGTGGGAATGGACTCCAGGATGCGCGCCGTCCAGCCCTCGATGGGGCCGTTCGCAGCGCCGGGCAGACCGGGCTCCCGTGCGAAACCGGCGGTGTGACTGGCCACCTGCCGCAGCGACGGGTCGGCCCCTTCCGGGCGCTCCTGGAACTCCTCGATCTCCGGAACCAGATCCGCCAAGGGGGTTTCCAGCGTGACCATGCCGGCGTCGGCCAGGATCGCCATGAGCACCGCGGTCACGGACTTGGAGATGGAACCGGTGCGGTAGATCGTCTCCCGGGTGGCGGGAACCCCGGCTTCCGGGTCCGCCCATCCGTAGGCGCCCGACCAGAGCACTTCGCCGTCCCTGGCCAGCGCCACGGTGATCCCGCCGACCCCATCCTCCTCCACGTCGGCGGCGATCGTTTCGCCAAAGGTCTCGAGCGCCGGAAGCCATTCGTCGGGCAACCGGGGGCCGTCCGGTGCAGCGCAACCCACCAGTAGCTGCAGCACCACCACGATATTCATCGCCATGGCGGTTGGAGCCCCCCGCGCGGGCCTCACATCCCGCCGCGAAACCGACCTCCGGTACCACCCGGCTCCTCCAGCGCTTCCAGACATCCAATTCACGCGATCCATGCTCATCGCGGCATTCTCCTCGCGTCCTGTTGTCGCATGGCGGAAGACCTGGCGTCACCCGGGCCCGGTTCCCACCCCACTCCCGCCGGTTCTGCGACGCAACCTGCCATTGCCTGGCCCCGCGTGCAATCGTAGGCTAGCCGTCGATGGCCAAAGGTGCCGGGAGGTCCCCCACCACCGCGGCACCCGGCGGAACACCACGATCAAGACCGCGACATCACAAGGTACCGGAGACGAAATGCACCGTCTGCTGCTCGCACGGCACGCAAAGTCGAGCTGGGGCGACCCGAGCCTCGCGGACCACGACCGGCCCCTCAACGGGCGGGGCCGCCGCGCCGCGCCCCTCGTGGCCGCCGCCCTCGCCGAGCGCGGCTTCGCCCCCGACGCCGTGTATTCGAGCAGTTCACAGCGCACCCGCGAGACCTGGGAACTCATGGCACCCCATTTCTGCGGCCATCCCCACGTCGAGTTCCTCTCTGAACTGTACCTGGCCTCGCCGCGCGCGGTGCTGCGCACCATCGCCTCGGCGCCCCCCACCGCCAACACCCTGATGGTCCTCGGCCACAATCCCTCGACCCACGCCCTCGCCGCCTACCTGGCCCGCACCGGCAACCCCACCCAGCGCGACCGCATCATCCGCTCCTTCCCGACCGGTGCGGTCGCCGTCATCAAACTGGCCGGCGACGACTGGGGCGACGCGGAGGCGGGCGGTGAACTACTCGACTACATCCGGCCGAAGATGCTTGGCTGACCCACCGGGCCGCCTTCGCGCAGCAGGGGTCAACCCCGCTTTCGCCTTTCACCCGTCTCGCGCTTATTTTGAATCCGACCTCCGATCCCGCGCACTGGACACAACTGCATGACCGGCGACTCTCCCCCCCCAGCCATCGACCTCGGCCCCGAAACCATTCGGCGCGTCTTCAGGGAGGGAGTCTACCCCTACACCGAAAAGATGAAGCGGCGCGAGTACGAGCAGAAGAAGGGCAGTCTCCAGGTGGAGCTGCTCAAGGTGCAGCGCTGGGTCAAGGAATCGGGCAGGAAGATCGTCATCCTCTTCGAGGGGCGGGACGCGGCCGGCAAGGGAGGGACGATCAAGCGCTTCATGGAGCACCTGAACCCCCGCGGGGCGCGCGTCGTCGCGCTGGACAAGCCCAGCGACGTGGAGCGCGGGCAGTGGTACTTCCAGCGCTACGTCCAGCACCTGCCCACCGCGGGCGAAATGGTTCTCTTCGACCGCTCCTGGTACAACCGGGCCGGCGTGGAACGGGTCATGGGCTTCTGCACCGGCCAGGAGTACCTGGAGTTCCTGCGCCAGTGTCCCGAACTCGAGCGCATGCTGGTCAACAGCGGCATCCTGCTCTTCAAGTTCTATTTCTCGGTGTCGCAGGAGGCGCAGGCTCACCGCTTCGAGAGCCGCAAGACCGACCCGCTCAAACAGTGGAAGATCTCCCCGGTCGACATCGCATCGCTCGACAAGTGGCCCGACTACACCCAGGCCAAGGAGGCCATGTTCTTCTATACCGACACGGCCGACGCACCCTGGACGGTCATCAAGTCGGACGACAAGAAGCGGGCGAGGATCGCCGCCATGCAGTACTTCCTGTCCAGGCTGCCGTATCCGGACAAGGACAGTGAGGTTGTGACCGGCCCCGATCCGCTGATCGCCGGACCCGCGACGCGCGTGGTCAGCCGCGACGAACCGATGGCGGGAGTGACGGGCTGAGGGGGCTGAGCAGTCGGAGTTCCCGGGGCATTGGGGGGACGACGCTGGGGTTCTCCATCGACCGCAACGTCAGAACCAGCGGACCACCCCAATGGTCAGAGCGATTTCCCTCGCGTCCATGCCCGACAGAACCGTGACGCCCACATCGTCGAAAGGCGTGATCCACTCTTCCCGGCCGTGAATGGAATAGCTTGCCTCGGCGCGGAATGAACTTCGTCCGCCCAACCGCCTCTCGATCCCGAGTCCGGAAACCCAGACAGTCGACCTCCAATCGCGCATCTCGGTGCCCCCTCCATACTCCTGGCACGGCTCGGGCGAGAAACAACCGAGGTAGTGGTTGGTAAACCGCATGTCGGTGAAGCGTACTCCCGCAAGGACGTAGATGCCGCCTCCGCGGGCGCGGAGCCCCTGCGGACTGCCACCCAACCTCACCGTGGTCTCGTACGTGACCCGCTTCGCGTAGGTCCAGCTGTCCGGCCAGCTCTCTCCGAGCTGGCGTCGATCCGGCGAAGTACCTTCCCCGGCGAATTGCGCGTTCGTCCTCCCGCGATGCAAAGCGAATCCGAGATCACCCTCCAGGAACCAGGCGTCCTGCGAGATCGCTGTGCGATACCCCGCCGCCGCACCGATTCCCACGCTGAGCGCATCCCCCGACGCCTCGTCGTGATACACCTTTCCGCGCCTCGGTTCGGGGACCAGGGTGTTGGGGTCCGTGTTGTCGACGGTCTTCTGCATCGTCGCACCGAGGCTGCCCGTGGGAAGCGCCATCCGGAGGAAGAACCCGCGCCTGGGGGCGGGATCCCTTTGCGCGTGGGCGGGGAGTGCCTGACCTGCCAGAACCGACGCGAGCGCCATACTGTACAGAGGAAAACGTGCCCGGCGTCGCCGATTCCCGTTCATATGGATTCTCCAGTTGCAGATCGAAGCCCGAAATACGCCCTTAACATCCGCGTGTACGGTATGGCCGCGAACCACGGATGTCCAACCGTCCGTTCGCCGCCCGACCGTTGCTTTCCATCCTGCCCAGCTCCTCGCGATCATGTCCCATACCAACATCAGCGTCCAGGCCGCCGTTTCCCCCGACTACGCCCGCGAGGTGAGGAACCTGGCCGCCAATCCTCTGGTCCGCACCTCCTTTCAAATCATCGAGGGACTGGACGAGTGGGCGCTGGAACGTCTGGTCGAACTCAACGAGATCCCCGCGCCGCCGTTCATGGAGGAGGCGCGCGGCCGCCGGTTCGCCGAGCTGCTGGCCGAGTGCGGCGCCGATTCCGTGTGGACCGACGCGGAGGGGAACGTGTTCGGGCTGCGGCGGGGACGGGACGGCGAGCGCACCGTGGCGCTGGGCGGGCACCTGGACACCGTTTTCCCGGAGGGCACGGACGTGACCGTGCGGCAGCGCGGCGACAAGCTTTTCGCGCCGGGGATCGGCGACGACACGCGTGGACTGGTCGTGGTGCTGGCGGTTCTGCGCGCAATGGCGGAAGCCGGGATCGAGACCGAGGACGATATCGTCTTCGTCGGGGTCGTGGGGGAGGAGGGGCTGGGTGACCTGCGCGGCATGAAGCACATCTACCGGGACCCGGAGGGGGGCCCGGACGCGTGGATCGAGGTGGACGGCGGGGGGCTGGCGGGGCTGGTGGCGATGGGCCTGGGCTCGGTCCGCTACCGGATCACATTCAAGGGCCCGGGCGGGCACTCGTGGGGCGCCTTCGGACTCGCCAACCCGGCCCACGCGATGAGCCGCGCGGTGCGCCACTTCCAGGACGCCGCCGACACGCTGACGCGCAGCGGTCCCCGCACCAGCTACAACGTGGGGCGCATCGCGGGCGGCGCCTCGGTCAACTCGATACCCGCCGAGAGCTGGATGGAGGTCGACATGCGCTCGGTGAGCCCGGAGAGTCTTGCCCGCATCGAGGAGGTGTTCCTTGCGGCTATGGACCGGGCGCTGGAGGAGGAGAATGACCTGCGGCGCGACGGCCCGCCTTTGACCGTCGAGAAGCTCAAGATCGGGGACCGGCCTTCGGGAGAGGGGGACGCGAATGCGCCGCTCGTGCAACGTGCCCTGGCCGCGACCGCGCACTTCGGCGTGAGGGGCCGGCTGCGCCGCTCGTCGACGGACTCGAACATACCCATCGCGCTGGGGATCCCGGCGGTGACGATCGGGAGGGGCGGGGTGGGGGTCGGCGCCCACTCACCGGGGGAATACTGGGTGAACGTGGACGGGCACCTCGCGATCCAGAGGGCACTGCTGTTGGTGGTGGCGGAGGCGGGGGTGGGGGGGTTGGTGCCGTAGGGGCCTGGGGGCCGCCGAGGCGCGGGCACGCCGACTTGCCACGACGCGCGGATCGTCTGACCTTTGGGCCCACCACGAACCCGGGCCGACGAGGACGGTGTGCCCATGAACGACCGGCCGGCAAGATTCTCCGATGAGCAGGTTGCGCACATCCTGAAACGCGCGGCGGAAATGGACGCCCGCGGGGATTTGCTAAGCGCCGAGGAACTGCGTGGCATCGCTGCCGAAGCCGGAATCGATCCCAGGGCGACGGACGCCGCGATACAGGAGTTGTTGGCGGAAGAGAAGAGCGCACCGGTGACCTCACTCAGGCCGGGATCATCCGTGGTGGAGCGGAGTCCCCAGGTTCCCGCGACGAAGACGGGCTTGTCCCTGCCCTGGCGTATCGCGGCGGGCGGAGCGGTTGGTGCGGCGTCCGGTTTCATCTATGGTTTGCCGGTCGGCGACATCCTGATAGGCGACGTGCCGCTGTTCACCGGAAACATGGTGATCGGGCTCGGTACGGTGATGCTGTACCTCATCGCCCGCGCGGTGATGAGCATGAAACGCGGCGGCCAGCGCGACTTCCAATTCGAGAACCTCGCGGTGTGGATCGGGGCCGCATTGGTTACCATTCCCCGACTCGCCCACGTCATGCCCCTGGACGACATCCTGGCCCCGCTGATCGTCGCGTGGTTCCTCGTCTCCGTTGTCGGCGGACTCCTCGTACGCCTGGGGCGGAAAGATGAGAGCGTGTCCGACGAACCTCCGAGGATCGGGGCCGGGACAGGCTGATTCGGCGGTATCCAGCACACGGACGGCCAAGGCATCCCCGTCAGGGAACTTTTTATATCGATTTATGATATATATTATATCTCCATAATCTGGAGAAACAACGCCGCCGTCCACCCAAACCCGAGCTACCCCTCATGCCGACGCTCCCAGCCCCACCATCGGCCGCTGACCCCATTGCCGCGTGTGCACCCCCCGCGAGGGCCACGGGCTCCGGAACGCTGATCACCAGGCGGCACGCCGACGGCGCGAGCCGACCCCGCGTGAAAGCAGGCATTCTCTTATGCGCGCTGTTCGGAGGGGTGTCCTGCGGTGCGGACCGGAGCGATGGCCGGAACGCCTTGCTCAGGCGCGACTCCGCCGGCATCGCCATCGTCGAGAACCTGGCTGGCGACCGTCCCTTCGCCGGGCGGATCGTACACGTCGCCGACCTGGCGACGCCTGACAACGCGCTGTCCCCGCGCCCATGGGGAATCGTGGCGCACCCGGCCGCGCAGCGCGTGTTCGTGGCGGACGGGGCGGGGAGGCGGATCGCCGTCTTCGATGCGGCGGGGGGGTTCGTCGGGGAACTGGGGCGGGCGGGCGAAGGTCCCGGCGAGTTCCAGCTCCCCAGCGCGCTCGCGGTGGAGGAATGCAACCGCGAATCCTGCCACGGTCTGCCCGGCCCGGCCGAAGTGCTGGTGGTGCTGGACTCGCGACGCGCTGTCCTGAGCCGCTGGTCGGCCGACGGTCAATTCCTGGGCGAGGAGCGCGCACCGGCGGACTACTGGGGACCCGGGTTCGCCGTCGGCCCCGGCCACTTCACCTCCGTTACCTCCAGCAGCTCCTCCAGCAGCACGGGGATGGGGATCGCCCAACGGTTGGAGGTGCGCACGGCGGAGGGGAGCCGGGTTGTCCACGAAGTCTCCTACGAGATGACGCTGATGGAGCTCCCCTGCGCGACCATGCCCGCCCCGAGGATCTTCGCGCCGGAAGTGGTGTGGGCGCGCGCGGGCGACAACTTCTACTACCTGAACGGTCCCGGCTACCGCATCGACGTCTGGTCCGATGGTGCGTCGGCGGGCAGTTTCCGCCGCCCGATCGGGCCGCTCGCGGTTTCACGCCCGATGGCCGTGATGGCCGCCCGGACCGGTTCGGGACCGTACGGTGCGTTCATGAGGCAGTGCGGCATCTCGGCGGAGGAACTGGTCGACGCGGTGGGATACGAGGAGGAGCTGGCGCCGGTGATGGGACTGGCGGCGGATCCCGGGGGCCGGTTGTGGGTGGCCCGCAGGGGTAGCGGTCCGGCGCCCGAGGCCATCGACATACTCGGTGCCGAAGGCGACTACCTGGGGACTCTGACCGCGGGCGTGCTTCCGGTCGCGTTCCTCTCCGCGTCGAGTTTCGTCGGCGTGCGCCTAGAATTGTCCACGGGACGGGTCCTCGCGTCGATCCATGATGTGCGGGGCGATGCGTCGCCGGTCCCGGGGCGGGATCGGGTCATACCCGGGAGGGAAGCATCGGGGCCGCGACCGGGGGAGGAAGCTGCGCGGGACGCGGCGGACGACCTGCGGGAAGACACCGGCGCGGCACGTGCGCCCGCCCCGAACCCGGCCGGGCTGCGCGAATTCCGGGATTGCCCGGCCTGCCCGCTCATGGTCGAGCTTCCGCGCGGACGCTACATGATGGGAAGGGCGGTGGGGGAGGAGGAGCGAACGGGGCATGACAGGGACCCGAACCGGCCGCAGCGCACGCGGGACATCGAGAGACCCCGGCTCGAGGTCGATATCGCCTACCCGTTCGCCCTGGGAAAGTACGAAGTCACCTTCGACGAATGGGACCATTGCGTTGACGCAGGCGGCTGCGGCTACAGGCCCACCGATCGGGGGTTTGGCCGGGGCAACCGGCCCGTCATCCATGTTTCCCGCCTGGATGCCGAGGAATACCTGGCATGGCTCAGCGAGGCCACGGGGCAACCGTACCGGCTGCCCTCCGGCACCGAGTGGGAGTACGCCGCCCGCGCCGGCACTACCACCGCCCGCTGGTGGGGCGATGAACTGGGGACCGGAAGGGCCGTCTGCGACGGGTGCGGCAGCCGCTGGGATGATCGTTCGACCGCGCCGGTGGGCTCCTTTCCACCCAACCCGTGGGGCCTGCACGACATGCTCTCGAACGTGTCCGAGGTGGTCGCCGACTGTTGGCACGAGAGCTACGTCGGCCACCCGACCGACGGATCGCCCCGACTGGAGGCGCCGCCGGGCTGGCCCGACGGCGAATGCAAGCGGGCCACCTGGCGAGGTGGTGCCTGGCCATTCTTCGCCTGGACGGTTCGGGCCGCAACCCGTGGCGGCGGGAACATGGATCTCGGGTATCGAGGCGATCATCCAAGGGCCGGAGGGAGTCGTGGATTTCGGGTGGCGAGGGCGGTGGAGCCGGGCTGAGGCAGTATTTTGTATGCCACTACGGGACGATAGTGGCCGACAACCGCCGATTTGGCGGGCTTGTCCGCCACTTCTGGCCGAAAGTGGCAGACAAGACTCGCACTTGCGGTCGAGAGACCCCCTCCCTCCGCCAAGAGTCACACATCTGATCGAAATCTTGACATTGGGTGTTGTGCGGCTATACTCTGGAATATAGAGTACTCTGTAGTCGCAAGATGAGTCAACCAGGAAACCAGAAGGAAACCCAACACCATGCCCGACCCCACCCCGACCGCCCGCCCGGAAGACGACCTCGCCTTCATCCGCCGCGTCATGGAGGGCGCGCGGGAGACCGCTTCGGATGGCAGCGGCCACCTCATCCTCTGGGGTTGCCTGCTGGCGACCGCCCAGACACTGACCTATCTGGTCCGCCAGGGTGAGATGGCCGTCTCGGTCACCGTCATCTGGGCCGTGACGGTCGGAGTCGGCTTCGCCGGCTCGTCCCTCCTCGGAAACCGCAACCTGAAGCGGGCGCCGGTCAACTCACTGGTGAACCGGATTCTGTCGTCGATCTGGATCGGATGCGGGCTTTCCCTGTCACTCATCGGCTTCCTCGGCCAGGGTTTCGGGGCCCTGCCGCACCAGGTCGCGCCCGGAATCGAGGCCGTTGTCATCGGCACTTCGTTCTTTGCCTCGGCGATGCTTCCCAACCACGCGATCTACTGGCTGCTCGCGGCCGCGTGGTGGACCCTCGGAGGCGCGCTGCTGGTCCGGCCGTCTCCGGTATCGAACCTGGTGATCGCCTGCGGGCTGGTCCTGTTGATGGTGTTGCCGGGGGTGGTGCTCAGGGCCCGGCGCCGAGTCCACCTCGTCGCATGAAGACCTACGACTACCGCCAGTTCGACCCGCTCGTCCACTCGCGAATCCGGCTTTCGGTGCTGGCCATCCTCGTCAGTGTCGACGACGCCGAATTCACCTACCTGCGCGACCAGGTCCGCGCCACCGACGGCAACCTCGGCGCGCACCTGCGCAAGCTCGAGGACGGCGGATACGTGCAGGTGACCAAGCACTTCGTGAATCGGAAGCCCCACACGCGGTACCGCGTCACCCAGGCCGGGCGGGACGCGTTCCGCAAGTACGTGGACAACCTGGAGCGGTTGCTGCATTCGGCGCCGAAGGACCTCGAAGGGAAGGCGGCTGGGTGAGGTGGTGATCCGCGACAAAGGCGTGCGTGCCGCCGTTTGCCTGGCAGGGCTCGCGACATTCCTATCACCGCTTGGGCTCGCCGGCCAGGACCCCTCCGCCGTCACCGGCAGTGTCCGCGATCTTGCAGGCCGTCCACTCGCCGGTGCGGACGCCTTCCTCCTGGAGACCCTCGAAGGCGCCCCCACGGACTCGGCGGGCGTCTTCCGTTTCGCTTCCGACAGGAGAGGCCAGGCAACGCTGGTGGTTCAGCAAGCCGGCTATCTCGAAGTCCGCCGCACCGTCGAGCTGCCCCTCTCCGGCCCCGTCTCGGTCACGATGCAGCTGGCCCCCGTCACCCTCGAAGCCATCACGGTCGAAGCGGGAACCTACCGGCTCGGAAACCTTCCGGACGTAACGCTGGACGAACTGGAAGTCGTTCGAACACCGGGCGCCGCGGCCGATCCCTTCCGTGCGATTCAGACCTTCCCGGGACTGCAGAGCGTGGGCGAGGGGGCGGGGCTGTTCGTGCGCGGCGGCGATCTCTCCGAGACCCGGGTGCTGCTCGACGGCGCGACGGTTCTCTCACCCTTTCGCCTCGACACCGACCGCACCATATCGTTCGGCCGCTTCGACCCCTTCGCGCTACGGGGTATCCAGTTCTCGGCGGGCGGTTTCGGCGCGGAGTACGGAGACGCGCTATCGGCGGTCGCCGACCTCGAGAGCGTCGACAAGCCGGCCGAGAGCGAATTCGGCGTGACGGCCGCCATCGGGGCCCTGTCGGCGGGGCTGTACCTCGATCTGTCGGAGACGGCGGGGCTGCGCGTGACGGCAACGCGCACCGACACCGGGCTGCTGATGCGCATGACGGGAAGGAGGGACGAGTTCGACGAAGTCCCCCGGTCCAGCGACCTCAGCGGCGGCGGGCAGTGGATGTACCGCGAAGGAGGCGCCCTCAAGGCCTTCGGGCTCGTTCAGACGGACCACGTCGGGGTGCGGATCGACGACCCCGGGCATTCCGGCATCTACCGCTCCGACGGGCGCGCCGACCTCTTCTCGCTGTCCGGTCTCGAAGACTTCGGCGGACCCGGCGTATCGTGGGGGTTGGCGACCAGCGGTTCGCGCAAGGACGAGGACTTCGGCGCCTTCCGGCTGGAGCGCGAGGACCGGCTCGCCCAGGCGCGCGCAAAGGTCGAAGTGCCGCTGGCGCGCGGCGCCTCGCTGGCGGCGGGGACCGAGCTGGAGCACCGCACCGCCGACCTCACGGGATCGATCCCCACCCGTGCGCACGACAACGCGCCCGGTGCGTCCACCACTATCTTCTCCAGCGACGAGTCCGGCACGCGCCTCGGAGCCTTCGGCGAAATCGAACTCCAGCCCTCGAACGCACTCCGGTTCCAACTGGGAATGCGCGCCGACCGCTCCACCTTCACCGGACGCGTCACCGCCGACCCCCGCCTGTCCGCCTCCTGGCGCCCCGCCGGACACCTCACCCTGACCGCCGCGTGGGGCGTGTATCACCAGGTCCCCGATCCCCTGCTCTACGCGCCGGCGGTGGGAGATCCCACGCTGCCGTCCATGTCCGCCCGCCATCTCATCGGCGGCGCGACCTGGGACGACGGGACGCGCCTCATCCGCGTCGAGGCTTATCGCAAGCGCTACGATGCGCTCGCGGCACGAACCCGCGACGGCCTCACCCGCGGAGGCGGAACCGGCACGGCCACGGGGGTCGACCTCTTCGCCAAGGAGGAGTTCGCCCTCCTGGGCCTGGACGGACGCATCGCCTACAGCTTCATCCGCTCCGAGCGCACGGACCCGGACAGCGGCGACCTGGCGCCGTCGCCCTTCGACGTGACCCACACCCTCAACGTCGTGCTCAACCGCGGCTTCGGCGGCTGGTTGGAGACCGGCGTCGCCTACCGCGCCGCAACCGGTGCCCCCTTCACACCCGTTCTCGCCGCGACCTTCGACCCGGACCGCAACCTGTGGCACCCGGTCCATGGAGCGCCCATGTCCGAGCGGCTGCCCATGCACACCCGGCTCGATCTTTCCGCGACCGTACTCAGGAGCTTCTGGGCCGACAACCTCACCGTCTTCTTCGTCTCGATCATGAACTCGCTCGACCGGTCGAATGTGCGCGACTACCGCTACAGCACCGACTACTCCGAGCGCATCCCCCTCAGGACCCCGTTCCCCCGCACCATCTACTTCGGGGTGACGACAAACTTTCCCTTCTGACCCGCAAACCCGAGGAGAAACAGATGTTCGTTCCACAAAAAACGGCGCATGGCTTCGCCGTGCTGGCCTTCACGCTCATCGCACCCACCTCCCCCACCCTCACGGCCCAGGAGCTGGACCCCGTCACCATCGCGGAGCGCCTGCGCGCGGGCCTGTACGAAGCCGACATCACCGGCGGCCACGAGGCCACGGACCAGATGGTGACCCTGGCCCGCCGAGCGGTGACCGCCTTCCCCGACGACGCGCTCATCAATCACTACCTGGGCTACGCCCTCTATCGCCTCGCGGGTCCCGCTATGGAGACGGACGCGGACGGTGCGCTCGCCATTCTCGCCGAAGCACAGTCGTTCCTCGAACGCTCGATCGAGATTCGCCCGATCGCCGAGTCGCACGCGTTGCTGTCTTCCGTGCTGGGGATGCAGATCGTCAGCGAGGCGGATGCCATGACGCTGGGGATGCAGTCGGACAGCGAGTTGGCGAAAGCCAGGCGGCTCGGGCCCCGCAACCCGCGCGTCCGGCTGCTGGAGGGGATTGCGGCCGTCCACAAACCGGAGATGTGGGGTGGCGGCCACCAGGCGGCGCTCGGCCACTTCCAGGCCGCGATCGAACTCTTCGCGGACGACGAACCGGAGACACCGCTCCCCGCGTGGGGGCACGCGGAGGCGCATGCGTGGATCGGCCAGACGTATGCGGCATTGGGGAAGGTGGACGAAGCGCGCGCGGCTTACGAGCGGGCGCTGGAGGTTGCGCCCGGGTACGCCTGGGTGCGGGATGTCCTGATGCCCGAATTGGGAAGGTAGGCCGCCCGGGCCCCACGTTGTCCGCCACTTTCGCCCTCGAGTGGCGGACAAAGTCGGCAAACCCCGCACACCGGGGCCCCGTGCCCTTCGATTCCCGGATCTCCGTTGCGACATACGCCCATCACCCCCTACTATCGGTCCCCGTGTAACCCGTTGCAGTGACTCCCAACGGCGAGGAGACTCGATATGACGTGGTCCCGCAGAGACTTCCTGCGCAGCGGCTCGGCCTTCGCGGCGGCCGGCCTGGTCGGCTTCGACCCGCGGCTGCTGACCGACCCCACCCTTGCCGCGCACCACCACCGCCCCTTCCGGCCCCTCCTCGGCAACCCCGATGTGCGCGCGATCGCGGCGGCCGCGCTCGATGCGGCGAACGCCGCCGGGGCACGCTACGCGGACGTGCGCATCGCCAGCGGGACCACGCGCAGGACCATCGTCATCGACCGGGGCGTTTCAACCCAGACGATCGAGGGGCAACTCAACTTCGGGGTGCGCGTGCTGGTGGACGGGGCGTGGGGTTTCGCGTCGTCGACCATCGTAACCGAGGAGGAAGCGGCGCGCGTCGCACGGCTCGCCGTGCGCCAGTCGTCGCTGAATCCCTGGGGGAAGCAGCGCACGCTGGATCTGGCACCGGCCCCGGTTGTGGCCGACGGTCAGTGGGAGACGCCGATCGACCAGGATCCCTGGAGCTACTCCATCCAGGACCAGCTGGAGCTTCAGATCGAGGCGAACGAAGCGATCATCAAGGTCGGCGAAACCGAGGGCCAGGCCGGAGTCCGGGCCTTCTCGTGGTTCGAGTTCTCCAAGGCCGACGTCGTCTTCGCGTCGACCGAGGGGTCGTACATCGCGCAACGCTTCCACAACTTCGGGAACGTCTATTCCGCCGACGTGATGTCGGAGGACCGTGAGCGGTTCGGTTCGAGCACCCCGGAATCCTTCCGGACGGGGGGCTACGGCTGGGAGGCGATCGACGGCATCCCCTTCGCGCAGGACGCGGAGCAGGCGGTGGCGGACGCCATCATGATGATGAACGCGAAGGACCCCGACGTGGGGCGCTACGATCTGGTCCTCGACTCGTCGGCTGTGGCGGCGGCCTTCAATTCCTCGATCGTGAACGCGCTCGAGTTCGACCGGGTGCTCGGCTACGAGATGCACGCGGGGGGAACCAGCTACCTGGCCCCGCCGGAGGAGGTGCTCGGGCAGTACTCCTACAACAACCCGATGCTCAACGTGCGGGCCACCGGGTCGGCGCCGCGGGCCGGCGGGATGTACATGTGGGATGTCGAGGGCGTGGCGCCCGCCGACTACCAGCTCATCCGGGAGGGGGTCGTGGTCGACTATTTCACGACCCGCGAGTTCGCGCCGCAGCTGGAGTGGTGGTACAGGCGTAACGGGATGCCGGTGGAGTCCCGGGGCACGGCCGGGTCGGCCGGGTCGGTGGTGATCCAGGTGGTGGCGCCGAGCATCGCGATCATGGATCCGGGCGAGGAGGACGTGACCATCGAGGAGATGATCGCCGAGACCGAGGACGGCATCTACATCCACCGCGGCGGCTTCGCCGGCGTCGATCCACCCATGCTCAACATGTCGTTCACCGCGGGCGGGATGGCCCACGAGATCCGCGACGGGAAGCTCGGCGAGCCGCTCAACCAACCCAATTTCCTGGCCCGGACCCCCGACTTCTGGCGTTCGATGGACATGATCGGAGGCGCGGGCACCTTCGGCTACGAGGGTGGCGGTACGTTCAAGGGCGATCCGTTCCAGCAGATCGGGCGCACCGTGGGGGCGCCGGCGGCGCGGTTCCGCGAGGTCAACGTCTTTACGTATTCATGGTGATCGTGCGATTCGTTGCATCGGCACTACCGCCGATCTACACTGGAAGGTCTTTGGCATCACTCCGGAAAGGGAGGACTGTGATATGACCTGGTCCCGAAGGGACTTTGTACGAACGGGTTCGGCCTTCGCGGCGGCCGGGCTGTTCGGCTTCGATTCGACCTTGCTGAAGGATCCGTATGAGGCGGCGCGCAAGTACCGCCCCTTCCGGCCGCTTCTCCAGGACCCCGACGTGCGCGCGATCGCGGCGGCCGCGCTCGATGCGGCAAAGGGCGCCGGCGCACGCTACGCGGATGTGCGCGTGGCGAGCGGGGCGACCCGCAGAACCATTGTGCAGAACCGCCAGGTGGGAACCCAGCTTATCGCCGGCTCGCTGAATTTCGGCGTGCGCGTGCTCGTGGACGGGGCGTGGGGCTTTGCGTCGTCAACGATCGTTACCGAGGAGGAAGCGGCCCGGGTTGCGCAGCTCGCGGTGCGCCAGTCGTCGCTGAACCCCTGGGGGAAGACGCGCACGCTGGAGCTCGCCCCGGCTCCGGTGGTGTCCGACGGCCAATGGGAGACGCCGATCGACACCGACCCCTGGAACTACACCATCCAGGACCAGCTGGAGCTTCAGATCGAGGCGAACGAGGCGATCATCAAGGTCGGAGAGGCGCGCGGGATGCCCGGTGTCACCGCTTTCTCCGACTTCCTCTTCGGCAAGAGCGATGTCGTGTTCGCGTCGAGCGAGGGGTCGTACATCGCGCAGCGGTTCCACGGCTTCGGCAACAACTACCTCGCCCAGGTGATGTCGGACGACCGCATGACCTTCGGCTCCAGCAGCCCGGAATCGTTCAGGACGGGCGGCTATGGCTGGGAGGCGATCGACGGGGTTCCATTCGCGGCGGACGCCGAGCAGACGGTGGACGACGCCATCATGAAGATGAACGCGAAGGAGCCCGATGTCGGTCGCTACGACCTGGTCCTCGACTCGTCCGCCGTGTCGTCGGTCTTCAATTCCTCGATCGTGAACGCGCTCGAGTTCGACCGGGTGCTCGGCTACGAGATGCACGCGGGCGGGACCAGCTACCTCGCGCCGCCGGAGGAGGTGCTGGGGCAATTCTCCTTCAACAACCCGAAGCTGAACGTGCGGGCCACCGGGTCGGCGCCACGGGCGGGCGGCATGTACAGGTGGGACGTCGAAGGGGTGGCGCCCGCCGACTACCAGCTCATCCGGGAGGGGGTGCTGGTCGACTACTTCACCACCCGCGAGTTCGCGCCGCAGCTTGAGTGGTGGTACAAGCGCAACGGGATGCCCTTGGAGTCGCGGGGCACGGCCGGGTCGGCCGGATCGGTGGTCATCCAGGTCGTGGCGCCGAGCATCGCGATCATGGACCCCGGCGAAGAGGACGTCACCGTCGAGGAGATGATCGCCGAGACCGAGGACGGCATCTACATCCACCGCGGCGGCTTCGGCTACGTGGATCCGCCCATGCTCAACCTGCAGTTCTCGGCGAGCGGGATGGCCCACGAGATCCGCGACGGCAAGCTCGGCGAAGCCCTCAACCGTCCCGCGTTCCTGGCCCGAACCCCCGACTTCTGGCGTTCGATGGACATGATCGGAGGCCAGAGCACCTTCAGTTACCAGGGCGGCGGGACCGGCAAGGGCGATCCGTTCCAGAACATCGGGCGCACGGTGGGAGCGCCGGCGGCCCGGTTCAGAGAAATCAACGTCTTCACCTACGGGAGGCGGTCATGAGCAAGCGAAACAACACGACCACGCCGGCCGGAGCGAGCACGGCCAGGATCCTCTCGAAGGACGAGGCCATGGCGATCGCGCAGAAGGTGCTCGACTTCGCCGATCCGAGCGCGGACACGATCGTCAACGTGCAGCTGAGCAACACGCAGAACTCGCGCTTCTCGCGCAACGAGATCACGACCCAGCTCGACGCGTCGCTCGGCCAGGTGACGGTCACCTCGATGATGAACGGCAAAACGGCCAACGGGGTCACCCAGCGCTTTGACGACGACGGACTCCTGGAGGCCGTGCGCTGGGCCGAGGAAGCCACGCGGGACGGTCCCGGCGAGCACGGGACGAGCCGACTCATCCAGCCGCGCGACTACCCCGTCCCCCCCGGCCTGTGGTCGGAGGCGAGCCGCGCGGTCGACATCGAGGACCGGATCCAGAGGGCGGTGAGCGCGATCGAGGGGACCGACGGGTACGTCTCGGCGGGCACGGTCGACCTGAACGTCGCGTCGATGCTGGTGGCGAACTCGGCCGGCCTGGTCGGCTACTGCCGCAGCACGAACGGCTCCCTCTCCCTCACGGCCCGCACGAGCGACAACACCGGGTCGGGCTGGGCCGGCAAGGCGATCTACGACTTCAACGACCTGGACGGCGGCGCAATCGCAAGCCGGGCCACCGACAAGGCGGATCGCTCCCGCGAGCCGCAGGCCATCGAGCCGGCGCGCTACACGGTGATCCTGGAGCCGGACGCGTACGCGCAGATGATCTTCTTCATGATGCAGTACCACATGGATCTGCCATCCGCCCAGTCGGGCTTCTCGGTCTGGGCGGCCCCGAACGGGGAAACCAAGATCGGGCAGCAGGTCTTCGACGACCGGCTCTCGTTCGTGTCGGATCCCATGGACCCGGACGGACCCTTCTGTCCCTTCAATCCGGTGGGCGTGCCGTTCGACCAGACCTATTGGGTACGGGACGGCATCCTCCGCGAACTGAGCTACGGGGACGATACCGCTATGGAGCGCGGCCGGGACTATCCGCTGGCGAATCCGGTTGCGGTGCGGCTGCAACCCAGGGCGGGGACGACGCTGACCACCCTCGACGAAATGATCGCGACCTGCGACCGGGGCATCTACGTGACCCGCCTGACCACGGGGTTCGCCGACTTCCGGCGGCTGGTCTTCACCGGCGTGACGCGCGACGGGACCTGGCTGGTCGAGCGCGGAAGGATCACCCGGCCGATCGCCAACATGCGCTACGTGGATTCCCACATGTTCTTCCTCAACAACCTGGAAGCGATCGGAGAGCCCGTGCTGACCGCGGGAGGCAGCTTCGTGCTTCCGCCGGTCCGGTCCCGCGACTTCAACTTCACGGCGATCGCCGATGCGGTCTGAGGCGGCGGTGATCCCAGGTCCGGGAACGGCAACGGAGCCATCGGGAGACGGGGCCAAGGCCGCTCCGGCCGCCGCCATGTCCAGAGACGAACTGCTGGCCGGTGTCACACGGCTCAAGGGCGAGGTGGGCAAGGTCATCGTCGGCCAGGAGCAGGTGATCGAGGAGGTCCTGCTCGCGATCCTGGCCGGCGGGCACGCGCTCCTGGTGGGTGTTCCGGGACTGGCCAAGACCCTGTTGATCCAGACGATCTCGCGGGCCATGTCGCTCGACTTCCGGCGGATCCAGTTCACGCCCGACCTTGTTCCCAGCGACATCACGGGGACCGAGGTGATGGAGGAGGACACGGCCACAGGGCACCGCTCCTTCCGCTTCGTCCCCGGCCCGATCTTCGCCAACATCATCCTGGCCGACGAGATCAACCGCGCACCCCCCCGCACCCAGGCGGCCATGCTCGAAGCCATGCAGGAGCGCCACGTCTCGGCCGGGGGCGAGACCATGGACCTGCCGCGGCCCTTCTTCGTCCTTGCCACGCAGAATCCGATCGAGCAGGAGGGGACCTACCCGCTTCCGGAAGCGCAGCTGGACCGGTTCCTCTTCGACATCCGCGTGGGGTATCCGTCGCAGGGGGAGGAGGTGGGGATTCTGAGGGCGACCACGGCGGTGGGCGACGCCGAGATCGAGCCGGTTCTGGACGGACCGGGACTGCTGGCGCTCAACCACCTCATCCGCGAGGTGGCCGCGCCGGAGCCCGCGCTCGAATACGCGGCGGCGCTGGCGCGCGCCACCCGGCCGGCCGAACCGGAAGCGCCGGAGCTGGTGCGGCAGTACGTGCGCTGGGGGGCGGGTCCGCGCGCGGGGCAGGCGCTGATCCTGGGCGGCAAGGCGCACGCCCTCCTGGACGGACGGCTGAACGTGTCCCCGGAGGACATCCAGCGCGTGCTGCACCCCGCCATGCGCCACCGGGTGCTTCCCAACTTCGCCGCCGAGGCCGAGGGGATCACGATCGAGGGCATCATCGACCACCTCCTCGAAGCGGTTCCCCCGCCGAAGAGCCGCATCCCGGCGTAGCGGCCCGTGACAGAGCTGACGGCTGCAACCGGCTTCGCGCGGCCCGCGACAAAGGTCCCCCCGCGCGAGGGTCGATTCCCATGAACGCGGCCGACGGAGCGCTCCTCGACGCCGTGCGTTCGCTGCGCTGGCCCGCCCGCCTCAAAGCGCCGGCGGGGCTGGCAGGGGACCACCGTTCCTGGATGCGGGGCATCTCGACCGAGTTCGAGGACTACCGCGCCTACCGGCCGGGGGACGAGGTGAGCAAGATCGACTGGAAGCTCCTCGCCCGCCGCGACCGCGCCTACATCCGTCTGTCCACGGAGCAGACGGTGCTGCCCACCATGGTCGTCCTGGACGCGTCGGCTTCCATGGCCTTCCCTGCGGCAACGCTGGAGAAGTGGCACTTCGCCCGCCACATCGCCATCGGCCTGGCCTCGGCGGCCCACACCGGCCGCGACCCCGTGGGCATCGCGGTCGCCACCGCGGAGCCCGGCGGCCACTATCTCCCGGCACGAACCCGGCGCGGTATCGTCCACCAGATCCTCGCGCTGCTGGGCACCGTCGACCCGGCCGGCACCCCACGTCTGGCCCCCGTCTTCGACGCCGTGGCCCGGCGGAATCCCCGCGCGCGCATCGCCGTCGTGAGCGATTTCCTGGGCGACGCCGCCGAGCTCCTCAATCTGGCCACTCAGAGGTCGGCCGCGGGACGGGAGGTGCACGCCATACACACTATACACACTACCGAGATCTCCCCCCCCACCCGCCCCGCCCTCGTCGTCGACCCCGAAGCGGCGCAGCTCAAACGCCCCCTGACCGATCTCTCGCGGATCCGCTACCTGGAGAACTTCGGCGCGTGGCGCGAACGGCTGGCCCGGGACTGGCGCATGGCCGGCGCCTCGTACACCGAGGTGGTGACCGGCCAGCGGGCGGCGCAGGCCGTGCAGCGGATCGTGCGTCCCCCCGAAACGGCGAGCCGCCCGTGATCTTCCTGGCCCCCGTCTACCTCATCGCTGCCGGCGCCGTCGCGGCCGGGGTCGTGGCGCTCCACTTCCTCTCCACCCGGGAGCCCGACACCGACCTGCTCCCCACCACCCGGTTCATCCCGAAGGTGCCGGTGCAGGCGACCACCATCACCGTGCGCTTCACCGACCCCTGGCTGCTCGTGCTGCGTGTATTGCTGATCCTGCTTCTGGGGGCGGCGCTGGCGCGCCCTCTCATTCATCCGCTCTCGGCGCCGGTGGCACGTATCGCGGTGGTGGACGTGTCGCGGGCGGTGGGGAGTGCGCGTGAGCTGGCGGACAGTGCGAGGGGGTATGTCGAGGGCGCGGCGGCGGTGGTGTTCTTCGACCGCGAGGCGCGCGAGGTGGGGGGCGGGGCGATGGATTCGCTGGACGCGCTGGCCGAGGGGACCCCGGTTCCGGTGGTCGGGGGCGCCGGCCAGACTGTGGACTCACCTGGGGTGCCCGCCGACGAAGAGACTCGCGATTCACCGGAGGGGGGGCCGGCCGGGGACGGGACCGGGACCCGGGGAGCCGCCAGCGAGGGACCGCGGCGGACCCGCGCCGAAAAGGGGTCGCTGTCGAGCGCCCTGATCGCCGCGCTCCGCACCGCGTCGAGGCTGCGCGACGGGGCCGACTCCCTGCAGCTGGTCGTGATTTCGCCCTTCGCGCGAGAGGAGCGGGATGCCGCGACGGAGAGGATCCGGGCGCTGTGGCCGGGCCGCATCGAGGTGGTGAGGGTTGGGGGGGTGGGCCCCGCGGACGGTTTGCCGACGGGAGCGCGGACCGCACTCGCCGACCCCGTACCCACGGGCACCGCCACCGAGTCGCCCGGGCAATCTCCGCGCGTCCGCGTCGAGTGGGCCGACTCCACCGCGTCCGAATTCTGGACCGAACGCGAAACCCCGGACACCATCGCCGGAGTGCGCGCCGCCGACGCAGTGATGGTCTACCCCTTCGAGCGCCGCTGGCGGCCCGCGACCGTGACGCCCTCCGCACTTTCCGCAGCCGACCCGACCCCCGGCCCCGCCGAAAACACCCTAGTCTACGCCCGCTGGATGGACGGCGAGCCGGCCGCCTTCGAACGCGCCACCGAAGACGGCTGCCTCCGCTCCATCGCGATCCCCCTCCCCACCGAGGGTGACGCGATCCTCCGCCCCGCCTTTCAGCGGTTCCTGGCCGGCCTGGACGCCCCGTGCGGTGAACCGGGCGATCCAACCCCCCTCTCCGACGCATTCCTAACCGCCTTCGCGGGCGACGGGCCGCTCGCCCCCGCGTCTGAAATCGGACGCCAGGTGAAGCGGGTGACGCCCGCCGTCCCCTGGATCCTCGCCCTGGCCCTTCTGGTTGCACTCGCCGAGCACTGGGCCAGGCGACGGCTGGCGAAGGGGTCCGACACGGGACCCGCGAGCGGCCGCCAGCAGGTCCAACGCAAGAGGAGAGCGGCATGACGCCCCTCCAGCAGGTCCAGCGCACCAAGCGGGGACTCGGTCTCCTCACGAGCCTCACCGCCCTCTTCCTGGGAGCGGCCGTCACCTTCGGCGTCCTCCTGGCCGCAATGCTCCTCTCCCTCGCCCTCCCTCTCCCCCCCGGTGTCCGCCCCGCGATCCTCCCGGCAGCAATCGCGGCAGGCCTCGCCGCCCTCGTCGTCCTCCTCTGGCGCCGCCGCTTCGTCTGGTCGCTGCCCCGCGTCGCGCTATGGGTCGAGGAGCGCGCCCCGGAGCTTCGCTACGCCCTCGTCACGGCGATCGATCCACGCTACGCCGACCGTTTCGCCGAACTCCTGGCCCCCATCATCGCACGGGTCGATCCCGGAGCGTTCGTCAGGCGGGCCGCGCTGCGGTCACTCCTCCCGGCCGCATTCCTCCTCCTGGTCACCGGCGTCTCCTACTCGGCCGTCCCGCAGAACTGGCGCACCGCCGTGGTCGGATCAGGGGTGGACGCGACTACCGAAGTCACCGAGATGCCCAGCCGCCTGGAAGCGCTCCGCGGCTCGGTCACTCCACCCGCCTACGCCCGGCGAAGCGGACTGCGGCGCGAGGAGTTCGACGATCCGGCAACCATCGCCGGCCTCGCCGGAAGTACCGTCGACCTGCACGGCGAAGGCATCCCCGACGGGATCGAGATCCTGCTCGGGGAGACCTCCCTGGAAGCGGCCCCGGAGGGCGACGACGGCTGGCAGTCCGCCTTCACCCTGCCCGATTCCGCCGTGGCTCTCGAGCTCACGGACCGGCACTACCGGCGGCTCGTGGTGATCGATCCCCGCCGGGACGCGACGCCCTCGGTCGAACTGCTGCTTCCCATGCGCGACACCACCGTGCGAACCATCGAGGGCGACATCGAACTCCGCGCGCGCATGAGCGACGACATCGGTCTCGGCGGAGCCTTCTTCGAGTCGATCGTGACGATGGGACAGGAGGAGGGACACATCACCTTCCGCCGCGACACGCTCGAGCGCCACGACCTCGACAACGCCCGGAGCGGGGAGTTCTCGCTCACCCTGCCCCTGGCCCATTTCCGGCTCCAGGAGGGCGACATGCTCTCGCTACGCGCCGTCACCTTCGACAACAACACGCTGACGGGCCCCAGCTACACGACCTCAGAGACGCGTGTCCTGCGCCTCGCCACTTCGTCGGAGTACGATTCGCTCGCCATCGAAGGCGCGCCGCCGCCCGACGACAGCCTCTTCCTGAGCCTGCGATACATCATCCAGCTCACCGAGGAGATCCACGACGAGAGGCGCACCATGCCGCGGGACCTCTTCGTGGATTCGGCCCAGTCGATCGGGATACAGCTACGGCGCGTCATCCGCACCGTGGAGATGATGCAGCGGGAGTGGACGATGGAGGGCGTCTTCGACCCCAACCCGCTCCTGGCGGAGGCTCACGAAGCCCTCTGGGAAGGCGTGCGCGCGCTCTACATCGCCGAAACCGGGGAGGCGCTGCCGCCCATGTGGGCCGCACTCAAGCTGCTGCAGGAGTTCGCACTGATGGAACGGTACTATTTCCGGGGCCAGCCTCCCGAACTCATCGTCAACCTCGGGCGGGTCCGCATGCAAGGGAAGGACACTGGGTACGCCGCGCCGCGTTCCCGGCGGGAGATGTCCGGCGAGAAGCAGCGGGAACTGCTGGCCAGCTACGTGGAGTCCGTGCGCCTGCTGGAAGCCGCTCCCGACAGCGCCATGAACACGCTCATGCGCATGCAGGTGGAAGCGTTGCGGGAATTCCCCGCCCTGGCCTCGGTGCTGGGAGAAGCCGTCGCGGCCATTCGGGCCGGCGAGGATGCGACCGCGCCGCTCGCCGAGGTGCGCCGTTCGCTCGAGGGCAGGACAATCATCAGGAGACGTCTCACATCGTGGAGTGCGCTATGGGAGAAACGGTGATGGAGCCGGTTGCGGGTATTGACCATCCCTGGGCGCGCAACGTCGAGGGCTCGCCCGCCTCCGGCCAGCAGGCCACTCGTGTTCCCCCCAACATGGATCCCCACCACTCACCCCCCGCTCCTCCCCTCCCCGCCCAGGAGTTCCGCTGGACCTCGGTCCAGTACGAGGTGGGCGACTGGGAGAGCGGGCTGGGCATGGTGGCCAACCTCATCGACACCATCGCCCGCTACACCGTGCTGCCGGTGGCGCCGCGCGGGAGCATCGTGCCGCTCGGGAGCCGTCAGATCTTCGAGCACCCCTTCGTGTGGTTCACCGGCCACTTCCCACTCGCCTTCACCGAACAGGAACGCGAAAACCTGCTCGAGTACGTCGACCGGGGCGGCTTCATCGTCATGGACGACCACAACCACGACATCGACGGCGAGTTCCACAAGACCGCCCACGAGGAGATCGCCAGGACCTTCGGGCCGGACGCGCTCCAGGAGATCCCCAACGATCACGAGCTCTACACCAAGTTCTTCGAGTTCGACCGTGGGCCGCCCGCGACCTCCCACGAGCTGAACGGCTGGGGTGACAACCTCCTGCACCGGCACCTCTACGGCGTCTTCCGCGGCGAACGAATCTCACTCCTGTACAGCAGCAAGGACTACACCTCGGAGTGGTCCTTCGGCCCCGACACCAAGCGGTTCATCGCCGTCGATCCCACGCGCTTCGGCGTCAACCTGGTCGTCTATGCCCTCACCAGCTGACCCTCCTGCCCGTCCTCCCTCGCGGGAAGACCCCGGCGCGCCCGGAACGACACCACCCGGCTCGTCCGCCGACCGCGACATCGAGGCCGCCATGCGCCTCCGCCACCGGCTCCGCCTCCTCTTCGAGCGCACCACCCGCGCGGCTTCGCTGGCGCTGATCGTCCTGCTCATCGGCCACGCGATCTACTCGCTGCGCGAACGCCCCTCGCTCCGTGCGGACGGTGCCGCCGTCGCCGAGGCCCTCGCGCGTTGGAGCACGAGCGAATCCCCGCGCCGGATCCACGCAGCGCTCGATTCGATTCCCGCGCCGCACGTACGCGACTGGATCGCGGCCTTCCCGGGTGCGGGCACCGAGGCCAGCTGGGACGGCGAGACCCCCGCGCCGAGCGCCGTCAGCGTGGAGCCGGTGGCCGATCCGCAGAAGCCTTCCAGGGTGTGGGTCGCGGCGCAGCCGGGTGCGCGCGTCGAGCTCCGCGACGAACTCGGCGCGCTGGACAGCACCACCGCACAGGGCTTCGGCACCGTCTTCGTCCTGCCTCGTCTGGAGGGCCGCGTGCGCGCGAGCATCGACGGACACGGTCTGGCCACCGACCTGCAGGATTCCGTCTCGATCAAGTCGGCGCTGGTCGTGGCCATGGCTGGATGGGAGGGGAAGTTCATCGCTGCGGCCCTCGAGGAACGCGGCTGGCAGGTCGACGCGCGCTTCGCCGTGGCTCCCTCTGGGGACGTCGAACAGGGGGCCGGACAGGTCCGGCTCGACACGGCGCGCTACTCCTTCGTGGTGGCGGTCGACTCGGTGATCAAGCGTTACGCCGACCAGCTGCCGCGTTACGTCAGGCGCCAAGGCGGCGGCCTCATCGTTGTGGGAGAAGCGTCCTCGGTGCCCGCGCTGGCGCCGCTGCTACCCGCCCGCTGGGGCATTCCGAGTCGGCCGACGGACTTCAGGCCGGAGACCGCCGACGATCCGCGCCGGTCCTTCGCGCTGGGAGATCTTTACAACCTGAAGGACGGCGCCATGGTGCTGGAGACCCGCGAGGACGACGTGGCCGTGGCGGGCTGGCGGGTGGGAGACGGGCGTGTCATTCAGATCGGCTATCTCGGCACCTGGCGCTGGCGGATGGCCGGCCTGGCCGAAGACGCCGTTGCAGCACACCGGCTGTGGTGGTCGGCGCTCGCGAGCGGCGTGGCTCATGCGCCGCGGTTCGATCGGCGAATCACCGGCCAAGTGGAGCCTACGCCGCTCGCGACACTTGTTGACAGGATCGGCGCTCCCGCGCCTCGGGAACTCGAACTCGCGGGGATCCTGGACGATCCGCGGCTGCTGCCGCTGCTGTTCGGGTTGCTGATGGGATCGCTGATGCTCGAGTGGGTGTCGAGGAGGTTGCGGGGGGCCGGGTAGGGCGGCTGTCGGAAACCTCGTGCTCTGATTCGGGACCGCGGTGGGGGCCGCCTTCTCCTACCCGCTCCTGGCGGACGACGGGCTCTTTGTGGTGACGCTGTTGTGGCTGGTGGCCGCGGTGGTGGGCGGGATCATCACCAGGTTCGGGCCACGAGACGACGAACCCTGATTCGCTATGGCTGAATCGTCCGGTCAGGCGGCGCGCCGAAGGACTTTGTCGGCCACTATTGCCTTTTAGTGGCGGACAAACACGGTTGTCGGCCACTATTGCCCTGAAGTGGCGGACAAACGAGCTTTCTGCCCCCCGACTCACGCCGACACCCACACCGACGACCGAAAACCACCCAACCCGTGCCCCCCGTCCACTACCAGCCCGACGGATTCCCCCCGGAGGACCGCCTCGACTGGCGCAGGCTGATCCCCCTGATCGGCCCAGCCGCCGCCGCCGTCGCCAGGTACGACAGCCTGCTACGCACCGTACCCAGCGCGCACGCCACGCTGGCCGCCCTTCCCGTGCAGGAAGCCGTCTCTTCTTCGCGCATCGAGAACATCTTCACAAGCGTCACCGAGGTGCTGGAGACCGACGCCGGCCTGGAACCCGCCAACCCCTACTCACTGGCAGACGCCAACGAGGTCCTCAACTATCTGGCGGCGGAGCGGCGGGCGGCGGAGATGCTCCCCGAGAAGCCGCTGTCCCTGCGCGTGATCCGCGAAGCGCACGGCAGGCTGCTCGCCGGAGACCGGGGCCACGGCAAGTCACCCGGCAAATTCCGTCGCTCGCCCGTCTGGATCGGCGGCCCGGGATCGACCCTCGAAACCGCCACCTTCGTGCCCGCCCCGGCGGAGCAGGTGCCCGACCGCATGAGCGCCTGGGAACGCCACGTCAACGCCGACTCCCCCGACCGCCTGGTCCAGGTCGCCGTGCAGCACGCCGAGTTCGAGGCGGTGCATCCGTTCCTGGACGGCAACGGCCGGCTCGGCCGCATGCTGATCCCGCTTCTGATGCGGCAGTACGGCCTGATCGGCGCTCCCGTCTTCTCCATCAGCCGCCAGATCGCGCCCCGTCGCATCTTCTACTACGACGCCCTGCTCGGCGTCTCGCGCGATGACGACTGTACCGGGTGGTGCCTCTACCTGCTCGACGCGATCCGGGCACAGGCGCAGGAGGGTGCCGCGACCATCCGCACGATGCTGGACCTGCGCGCCGAAGTGGAATCGCATCTGGCGCGCCGCACCCGGGCCAGGCTTGTGGACACGGCGCTGGATCGTCTCTTTGCGAACCCCGTGTTCCGGGCCAGCGAATTCGCGGCGGCAGGGGGGATCCCGTCGCGAACCGCGCGCAGAATGCTGTCGCGGCTGCGCGACAAGGGAGTGCTCGAGGAGGCCGTGCCCGCGAAGGGAAGGCGCTCGTCCGTGCTCAGGTTTCCCCGGCTGCTCGAGGCGGTGGCGGGGTGAGGGCGGTTGACCCGGCGGGTGGTTCAGCCAAGTTTCCGGCGGAGGAACGTGGTGAACCTTGCCGACCCCGACCAGCGATCCGGGAGGTGTGACCGATGACCGACGCGCCGACGAAGATATCCGCTTCGCAGGTCTCGCTCATCCTGCAGCGCGCGGCGGAGATCGACGCCAGTGGCGACACCCTCACCGTCGACGAGCTGCACCGAATCGCGGCCGAGGCGGGGATCGACCAACAGGCGACGAGCAGAGCGATCCGGGAAATTCTCGCTGACGATGAACCCGGCACCGCAGTGGCGGCGGAAGAGCCCGCCACCGTACCCGCCAGGTCACCGAAATACCCATCCCCCGGTCGGATCCTCGCGGGGGGCGCCATCGGCACGGTCCTGGGGTTTCTCACCTCGCTCGCCAACGACGCACCGTTTTCCGGCGACCTGCTGGCCATGGCCTGGCTGGGCTTCGGGGGAACCATGTTCTACCTCCTGGTGCGCGCTCTGCACAGCATGAAGAACAAGACCCAGTTCGTCTTCCAGATCGAGAATCTCGCCCTCTGGTTCGGGGGCGCGGTGGGGGCCTGGGCCATGAACATCCTGGACGGGGAGGAGGTGTTCGGGGCAGCTTTGCTGATCTGGATCCTGACCTCCGTGGTCGGCGGATTGCTGGTGAGGCTCGGGCCCCGTGAGGAGGAGGAGTAGGAGCGGCGGGACCCGCACTGGTGCAAAATGAACAAACTGGACGCAGGCGGGACGACCACTCTCTTGTCGGCTCTCGCGCTCGCTGGCGGCATCGTCCACAGTCAGCGCCGGCGCTTGCACGTTTTCGGGCCGGGAACTGTTGGTAGGGTAGCGAGGGGATTTCGACCGGTGCTGTAGTCCGCAGCGATCGGGCTTCATCCACCTCCAGCAGGACAATGGCGTGCTTCGCATTGAGAGGGATCACACACCGGTGGCGGTGTCCGACGAAGAACGCGACTACCGTCGACAGCTCATTGTGGACGAGATGCGCCGGTTCGATGCGGGCTGGAGTTGGGACGGTCCCGGCAATTCCGGATCACAAGCCGCCCTTCAGGAGCCTTCGCGCCGGGACCGATGGCCGGATCTGGGTGCGGCTCTGGACGGAGGGGCGGGAGGTTCCGAATGAGGACCACGACCCGGGCGATCCCGAGTCCGCTCCGTTCACGTGGGTCCAGCCGCTCCGATACGATGTCTTCGAAGCCGACGGCACGTACCTCGGGGCCGTGGACCTCCCCGAAGGATTCAGCCTTTCGGCTCCTCCCGTCTTCGGTCATTCATTCGTGTGGGCGGTTGAGCGGGGCGATCTGGGTGTACAATGGGTGCGTCGCTACAGGATCGCGTTGCCCGGCTCCTGAGGAGATGGGCGGGATCAGCCCATGACCCGCTTCAGATACTGGTCGAAAAGCGGCACCGTGAATGCGGTATCCAGGATGTCCCTTTAGCGATTGGGGGACCCGGCGCTACCGATCCTCCTTCCCACCCTTCCCACCCCTCCCGATAAGCCGCTCCGTGAAGTCCAGCCGTTCTTCCATCAGCGTCAACCTCTCGTTCATCGTTTCGACCGTTTCGCGGAGACGCCGGTTTTCCTCGTCGGGGGCCTTGGTCTTCTGCAGGACCAGGACATCGAGCAGCGCCCCGAGCCGCTTCATGACCGGGCGGAGCAGAATCACCCCTCCAACGGTGAGGATGAACACGGTGGAGATGATCATCGGCGCGATGAATTCCCATTCCATTGCGTGTTACCTGTGTTTCAGTGGACAACGAGCCGACGCGAGCCGACTTTGTGGATGAGGGGTACTACGGGACCGAAGGATATCGGGGTTCAACCCCGCCACAACGGCAGCGTCAGACAGGTCGGCCCGCCCTCGCACGGCAGGCACAGCGCATCCGCCATGAAGCAGGTCACTTCGCACCCGGCATCCTTCATGGTCCGCAGCGTCCGCGGGAACCCCGCCAGCGTCAGACATTTGCGCGGCCCCAGCGCGAGCACGTTAACGCTCAGTCCTCCCGACGCCATGAACTCCTTCTCGTTCGCTTCCAGGCACTCGAATCCCCGCTCCCGCAACGTCTGGTACAACGCCACGGGGATCAGCGGCGGATAGACCAGGGCCAGGTCCCGGTCCAGCGGGCTCATCAGCGACAACAGGTGCAGGCAGGCCGCGCTTCCCCGCCACATCGGCAGATCGAATACCCGGATCTCGACGCCGAGCGGACCCAGGATATCCCGGAGCTGGTCGATCCCGGCCTGGTTGGTCCGGAAGCCGCGGCCGGCCAGCAGCGTGGTTTCGTCGAGCCAGGCCAGGTCGCCGCCCTCGGCGGTCCCCGGCTCCTCGATGGTGCCGAGCACGGGGATGTCCAGCCGGTTGTGAAGGGTTTCGTGGAGCGCCGCTTCGGGGACGCGCAGCGACTTGGAGGGGCGCAGGACGATCGCGCCATGCGGCGTCATGAGGGACGGGTCGAAGACGAAGATCGAGTCCGCCAGACCGTCGTCCGCGGCTGGGATCCACTCGATCTCGGCGCCCGCCCGCTCGATGTGATGCGTGAAGAGTTCGTACTGGTGGGCCAGCCGGGCGGCGTCCAGGCGGCGTGTGTAGTGCCAGAGTTCCGGATCGGCTTCGAAGGTCGCGCGGCCCGGACGGCGCATTACGACGCGGCGCAGAGGGGCCACCATGCTGCCGACTCCGAAGCTCATGGACGTGCCCGCGCCGTGGATTTGTCAGCCACTAAGGGCCTGGAGTGGCGGACAAGGACAGGTGGGACCACAAGGCACCGCTACTTCGGGACCACGCGACTCAGCCGACCCTCACCGTCCGGACAAGGGTCCCCGACTCGTAGCACTCAGGCTTCCGTTCCGTCGGCCCTGGCTGTCCGTCACGCCGCATCGACTCCCATCCCCCGGGCACCTCACCCGCAAATGCGAAGCAACGGTAAAACGGACTCGGGGCCCGATAACCAGTCGTCCAACCCTTCTCCGGTTCCAGTCGCGCCTCCCAGCCGCTGCTTGTCGAGGTCAGGTCGAGCTGGAGGTGGTCCGGCAGGCCGTAGTCGGACAAATCGCCGAAATCCGGCAGGTCTTCGACCCGGACGGCGTATTCTCCGGTCTGTTCCCGATACCGGTCCTGGGCGGAGACCAGCGCTTCCAGCGCGGCGATCCGGTCTTTACGGGTCTGTTCGATCCATCCCTTCGTCAGGACGTAGGAACCCCCGACGCGCACCTTGACACCGTAGTTCAGTTCGATCCAGGGCCAGCAGACGATCTGCAGATAGGCGATCTGGTTCCCCAAAGAGGTGATCTCGGTTCTCGCGTCGGTTCGGTCGCCTTCGAGCACCTCGTGGTCGAGGAGGACAATCACGTCGAGCATGTCGGAATCGCCTCCCTCCCTGGTCCAGCACTTGAAATCGTCGGTCGATGGCGTGAACCCGCCCGCTGGGGTCAGGGCGGAAATCAGGAACGCCGTGGTCAGGAAACTCAGCATGGTCATCCTCCCGAGGTGGCCCCACGGAGTACTTCGTCCATGGCGGCGTCAGACTGCCTTCAATATGGGATTTCGGTGACGGACGGGGCAACTCGAAAACGCCCGCGGGTTACATTCACTCCATGTCCTTCTTCTCGTCCAACCGTGAACGGCGCCTCTGGGTCTGGACGGCGGTCGTCGTGGCGGCCATCTACTCCACCCTTGGCCTCGCGCGCACGCTGACCGACAAGCTGGGCAACGACTTCTTCGACGTGTGGCTCTTCCTGCTCGGCTGCATTCTGGTGCTGCTGACCGTCATCACCCAGGGGTTGAAGGTGCGTCCCGGGGGCGCCGAGATCGCGGTCGCGCTGGGGGTCGCGGCCGCCTACCTGTTGATCCTCGTGCGCATGTCCGCCGCGACGGAGCGCTCGCACCTGGTGGAGTACGGTGTGGTGGCCGTCTTCATCCACGAAGCGCTGAGGGAGCGCGCCGGCCAGGGACGCCGGGTGCCGGTGCCCGCCCTGCTGGCAATCGTGGCCGCGTCGCTGGTGGGCGTGATCGACGAGGCGATCCAGAAGGTGATTCCGAGCCGCGTCTTCGACCCCGTCGACATCCTGTTCAACGTGCTGGCCGCGGTGATGGCCGTCGGGGCGAGCGTGGCGCTGCGGCGGGCGCGGCGGTGGGGGTCGTCGCTGGTGGGGCCGGCGATGGGGCCGCCTGACTCCCCGTGACGGGTCAGCCGTTCGGCCGCGCTACTGCCGTTCCAGCGCCACCAGCCTGGTCACCCGCACTCTCTGAACCCCCACCTCGTCGGCCTCGATGTAGGCCATGAGCCCATCGGGACCGAACGCGTCCGGGATCGCGAGCCCGCCGCCCGGCAGCGTCCCCAGGTAGTCCCCGTCCGCGGTCAGAATGTCGGTCAGCGCATCGCCGCCAATCTCGGTGGGAGAGCGAGTGATCCAGAACCGGCCCTCCGGGTCCACGGCCATACCGGCCAGGACCGGAATCTCGTCCGCGAAGACCATGGTCTCGACCTGTTTCATGAAGGTCTCGCGGAACTGGGCCGCCTCGGCGCTGGACATCTGCTGTCCCATGAAGCCGAGACCCGAGGAGTAGCTGTACTCTTCGATGCGCAGTGCTCTCGTGGCCTCCTTGATCTCCTCCGTCACCACCAAGGGTGCGATGGGCCTGCCGAAGGTTCCGGTCACGTTTCCATCGGTGTCGATGAGCTTCACTTCGTAGGTGGTCGAGTCCGCGACCGCGAGCCGGCCATCCGCGTGGACGGCCAGGTGGAGCCCGGGCTCGAAGGCGCGCAGCCGGTTGATGGTCATCTCCTGCCGTCCCTGCTCGTTTTCGACGGTCACCTCGACATCCGTGGGCGGGAGGTCCCATGCCCTGTACAGGACTCGCGTGTCGTCCCCGGCCAGCGAGAAGACGTGGATATCGCGCCGGTAGTCCGGTTCCTCATCGGACGAGGGGAAGCTGAACCGGGGCCCGCCGGTGGACACCAGACGGCCATCCGGCAATGGAAGCAGAAGACGCCCGGGTGCGCCCTGCATGACGTCGACCGTCACGCCCCTCTCGAATGCGCCCACCGCGTCGTAGATCTCGAAGGTGCCGGGGCGGCCCATGTCGAAGACGACCGTGCGCCGGTCGCGAAGGACGGTGAAGCCGAAGGGCCACTGCCATTCACCCGGTCCCTCGCCCTGCCCGCCGAAGGTGCGGAGGTGGCCACCGTCGGCATCGACGACGACGACCCGATGGCTCTGACCATCGAAGATCGAGAGTTCGCCGGCGGCGTTGAACGCGACCGCACCGACCCCCCCGAAGGTCTCCCATTCCTCTCCGGCGCTTGCGCCGACCGTGTAGATGTCCTCGGTCGTGGCGGTCAGGGGTGCGTCCACGGCCGGGTCGGCGGGGGCGGCGCCGCGGTCGCAGGCGTGGGAGATGGGTAAGACGGCGGTAAGAGCGAGGAGGCGGAGGTGCATGATTCGGGATTCCTTTCGGGCGGCGGTTGTGCGAGGACCCGACGTCTCTACGCGCGGGTGCGCCCGACCGTTTCGTGAAGGTGGGAGCGATTCATTCTAGTTTCCTGGTCGTGGGGCATGCAAAGACCCTTGCGCCTGACGTGTGCGTGGGGCCAACCGCTTGCTCCGGGCTTGGCGCGGGGTGGCGTGAACACCGTGGAGAAGCGAACGTGACCCCACCACCACCATTGCGGAGTACGAATATGAACACCTTGGCGAAGTGGACCTGTCCGCTGGCGATCGTGCTGGCGGGTGCCTGCTACGGAGTGAACCGCGTCGAAGGCGGCACGGCAGCCGATGCACCGGCCCCCGCTGTCCCGCTCGCCTCCACCGACGACACAGCCGACCCCCTTGTAGCCCCGACACGCCCGGAAGACGCCGAGGTCGATGCGTGGCTCGCCCGGCTCGATTCCCTGATGACCATTCCGGAAAACGCCTACGACATCTTCGACAAGGGACGCAAGCAGCTGCGGGCGTTCAACGACTCTCTTCGCGGCACGCTTCTCTCCCCGGAACAGACGGGGCGCATCCTGGCCTACATGGACGAGCTCCTCGCCAGACATCCCGAAGCCCGCAAGCTGATCACGGAACATCGTCACCTGGTCGAGAATCTGACGCCCGGGAAGGTCGCGCCCGACATCGTGGGCACGGACATCGATGGGGTCGAGTTCCGGCTCGCGGACTACCGGGGGAACATTGTGGTTTTGTTCTTCACTGGTGAGTGGTGTGCGCCCTGCCGTGCGGCGTACCCGTTCCAACGGCGGATGCTGAAGCGTTACAGGGACGAGAAGGTCGTTCTGCTGGGCGTCAACAGCGACCGCGACCTCGAAACGGTGAAGGAGGCCAAGGAGCGGGAAGGGCTCCACTACCGTACCTGGTGGGACGAGTCCACTCGGGGACCTATCGCGGAGTCGTGGGTTGTGTGGGCGTGGCCGACGACATACATCCTCGACGGGCAGGGCGTCATCCGGCATGTAAACCCGGACCTGAAACAGCTGATCGAGGTGGTTGACGCCTTGTTGCGGGAGCAGCGGGCCGCCGATTCGGCCCATCCTACCATGTAGACGCCCAGCGGGAGCTGCGATATTCGTCTGGAACCCGGTTGTGATCCTCATCGGGGCGCGCGTATCTTGCAGGCACCCGGAACGACCCGGACGGAGGAAGTGATGGATTGGTGGCAGACGGTCGGCCTGATGGCGACATTGGTGGCAACGGCTACGGCGGTGGCAACGCTGGGATGGCGTATCCAGCTAAGGATGCAGCGAGAGATCGCGGGGACCCGCCGGGAACTTGGCAGCGAAATCCACAATATGCGCCAGGAACTTGGCCGGGATATGGCCAAGCTCCGCGACGACGTCAGCGCCGATATGGCCAAGCTCCGTGACGACATCGGTGCCGATATGGCCAGGCTCCGTGACGACGTCAGCGCCGACATGGCCAAGCTCCGCGACGACCTCGGGGCCGATATTGCTTCAGGAAGGGATGGACTCGTCAGCGTAGGCGAGGGGCTCGCTGAGCTTCGAGGTGAAGTGCGGGGCGTGCAGAAAGCCATGTTGGCCTTGCAGGAGGATTTTCGGATCCACGTGTACGGTAGAAGAGCACGCGCTTAGTAGGCGTCACGGTGCCAGCCATTGAAGAGGTCAGAACCGGGCCGCCACCGCGTCGCGCAGCCTTGGCGGGGCGAAGGTGCGCAGGAACCTTGCCACGTAGGCCATCCGGGTGACGTAGTAGCGCGCCCGGGGCCTCGAGCTCTCAAGCGCGTGGACGAGCTTGGCCGTCACAGCCTCGGGCCCGAGACTGAACGGAGCCCGCGACGGATTCGCACTCGCCATTCGCGGTTTCATCTTCGTCCGGTAGAACTCGTGCCAGACGCTGTCTTCGTCGTCGATCCACCGCTCGACGTGCGCCAGCGCCTTCTCGTGAAGGGGCGTTCCGTGGATGGGGCCCGGCAGGATCAGGGAGACCTTGATGTCCGTGCCGCGCAGTTCGAGGCGCAGGGCGTCGGTCAGCCCCTCCATGGCGTGCTTGGTCGCGGCGTAGGCACCGCTGAAGGGGATCGCGGCAAAGCCGAGCACCGAGGAGCAGTTGACGATCCGGCCCCGGCCGCGGGCCCGCATGGCCGGAAGCACGCGGCGCACGACCTCGTGCGGGCCGAAGAGGTTGACCTGGAAGATGGCGTCGAGGGCATCGCGGCCGAGATCCTCCACAGCGGCGGGAATCGCGAGGGCACCGTTGTTGAATACCGCGTCTAGCGCGCCGTCGGTTCGTGACAGTGCTTCCGCGACCGCAGCTTTGACCGATGACGTGTCAACGTAATCGAGCGGGAAACTCTCGAGGCCCTCGTCGCGCAGACGCTCGCAGTCTTCTTCCCGCCGGCAGGTGGCGAAAACGGACCAGCCCCGGCGGCCCAGGGTCCTGGCCGCGTCGAGGCCGATGCCGGACGAGCAGCCGGTGATGAGGACGGTCTTCAGGGTGCCCGCTCCCGCAGCTCCACCGGCTGTCCGTGCGGTGTGTGGCGATAGGCGTCGGCCCACGCCTCCTTGCGTTCGTCGAGGGCGGTCGCGCCGCTCAGGCCCCGTTCCACCACGAGGCGCTCCAGTGCCGCCACCCAGTGATGGTAGTAGCGCGATCCGTCGTCCGGCTCGCCCCGGGCCGCCGCCGCCGCGAGTTCATCGGCGAGTGTTCGCGCCCAGGTCTTCCAGCTGAAGTGGCCCAGTTCCGACAGCCTTACCGCCAGGGCGAAAGCCTGGGCCTGCCACGGTTCGTCGAAGATGGGGCCATCTTCGTCGCGCGGCAGCGGTGGCAGTGCGGCGAGGCGGTCACGGTCCAATCGGGGCGAAGTCTTCATCCGTACCTCACGCAGCCACCGCCATCAAACCGCCTCCAGGTACTCTTCCCACAGGTCGACGTAGACGGCGTCGCGCGCGGCCGCGCGGTCCCCCCACAGCTCCCGCGCCTCGAAGCGGACCGAGTAGACATGCTGTGGGAGGTCGCACGGCTGCCTGCCCACCCCGTCACTGTCCTGAAGCGCGTACACGCCGTAGTCCTCCACCACCGTCCCCACCCGCCCCCGCACGTACCGCGGCTGACGGTTGTGAGCGACCGGATGCAGGTTCCGCGCCCGCACCCTGTCGTTGGGACGGAACCGGGCGGCCACAGCCACGTCGAGTCGACCGAACCCCAGCGAACTCGTGTCCGCGCGGGGCAGGATCTCAGGCGTCCGCACACCGGCATCCGGCCGGCCACTCGCCAACTCGTGTTCGCTCACCAGCCCGCTTCCGGACAGCCAGTTCACGATCATGTGGAACCAGCGCTCGTAGTACGACATCCGCAGGTAGTCGGCGGGCGAAATGTTCTCGAGGACGAACCTGAATCCGGGCCAGTCACGGCCGCGCCCCCACCGCCGCACCGCCCGATTCAGCGCGTACACCCTGCCCTCCCAGTGATGATGGAAGACGGGTTCGTTCTCTTCGCGCTCCACCGGTCCGAAGCCGTCCATCCCGCCCATGTCGTGGATGCCGTTCATGGTCCGCCTCCTGGGGACTCCGGCGCGGAAACCCCGGCCACCCCGATCATCGAGTCGCGAGTCACCAGGTCGGCGAGCTCTTCTTCCGTCAGGTCCTCCGTGCCGGGCGGCCGTTCCGGAAGCACCAGGTAGCGAATCTCGGCGGTGCTGTCCCAGACGCGCACCTCCACCTCATCGGGCACGTCCAGGCCGAATTCGCGCAGCACCTCGCGCGGCTCGATCACGGTACGGGCCCGGTACGCCGACGACTTGTACCACGACGGGGGCAGGCCCAGCGTCGGCCACGGATAGCACGAACACAACGTACACACAATGACGTTGTGCACCCTGTCCGTGTTCTCCACGACCTTCATGTGCTCGCCCTGGCGGCCCAGGTAGTCGAACTCCGCGATGGCGGCAGTGCCGTCGGCCAGCAGGCGTTTGCGGTACTCTGGATCGACCCACGCGCGCGCCACCACCCGCGCACCGTTCCGCGGCCCGATCCGGTTCTCGTACCTGTCCACGATCTCGTCGAGCTCCGCCGGATCGACCATGCCCTTCCGGACCAGCACCGATTCGAGCGCTTTCACGCGGAGGGCGATGTCGTCGGGGACAATCTGGTGATCATGGACGTGGTCGTGGCCATCGTGGTGTTGGCCGTGCCCGTGGCCGTGATGTTCGTCGTGGGCGTGGCCGTGATCGTCGTGATCGTGGTGAGCGTCGTGGCCATCGTGAGTGTGACGTTGACCGCGACCGTGACCGTGTTCGTTTTCGCGCATGCGCTGCTCCTTGCCGCCCATCGTGGCCGGGCGCGCGGAGTTACGCAAGTTCGCAACCGGACGGACCCCCGCTGGAGCGGACGCACCTCACCGGTCCCCGGAAAACCATCCGTCGCCCGATGGGATCAAACCATGATAACCGGACCCCGAATCACGACCCACTTCGAGAGCCGGGTCCCCCATCACCGCGAGTACCCCCGACAGGGAGGCCCAGAATGCGCAGGTCCGTGGCCGTGGCAACGGCGCTCATCGTATCCTCTGTTCTCGTGTTCCTGGCATCCCGCGCCGCAAACGGCCCCTCCACGGCCGACGCGGATCCGGCCATCGACATCCCCGCCGCAGCCCTCAGGATGTGGTATCCGCCGGTCCAGGAATTCGACAACGATGGCGAGCCCCTCGAAGACGAGCGCTTCGACGCGCTCATGGCAGTCCTCGACGAGGCGATGACCGCCGAGGAAACCCTCGCGGACCCGGGACGCAGCATCTACCCGAACGTTCAGGGCTTCATCCGCCGAATCGCCGTCCCGGCGCTATCGGAAGAACAGACCGAGCGGGCGGCCGCCTACCTCACCGGCCTCGTCGACCGCTTTCCGGAGCACGAACGCCGGATCCGGAGGCAGATCTCGACGTTCGAATACAACGCCCCGTCGCGCAGGACGGTCCCCTCCTTCTGGGTATCGGTCCAGTCCCACGCCTATCCGGGCAGCCTCTATCCCGAGGACGGTTCCTTTGCGGACGAGCACATCGATCGGCGGCTGGCCGGGCTGCGCGCCTTGCTGGAGCTTCCCGAAACGGTCAACGACCTGGAAAGGGAAGCCGGACGGATGCTCAAGAACTTCACCCAGCTCTTGCAGTTCGCGGAGGTCAGCGACGAGCAGGCCGACAGGATCATCGCCCAGTTCGACGCCGTCGCCGGGAAACATCCGGAACTCGGGGAGATGATCGACGAGCAGCGCCGCTACGTCGAATACCTGCTCCCCGGCCGGGTGGCCCGGAACATCGTCGGGAAGGACTTGGAAGGGGTCGAGTTCTCACTGGAGGACTATCGCGGCAACATCGTGGTCCTCGTATTCTCGGGACAGTGGTGCGGTCCCTGCCGCGAAGAGTATCCCTACCACAGCTTCGCCCTGGAGCACTACAGGGACGACCCGGTCGTGTTCCTGGGTGTCAACAGCGACCCCGACATCGAGACGATGCGCGAAGCGAAGGCCAGCGGGGAGGCGCCGGCGTACCGCAGCTGGTGGGACGAATCGACCAAGGGACCCATCGCAACGGACTGGCAGGTCGCGGGCTGGCCCGCCGTCTACGTTCTGGACCGGGAGGGCGTAATCCGTCACACGAACATGCGCGGCGCGGGCCTCATTGTCGTGCTCGACGAGATGCTGGCGGACATGCGCGGGGGTGAGCCGGGGCGGGCGGTGCACCACGAAGACGAACGGTTCGAAGCACTGCCGTACCCGGACGACTGGTCTCCCGACGGCTGGTTCTTCACCGACGATCAGATCGATGGCATGCTCGGCGCATTGGACGCCATCCTCGAGCTTCCCGAAACCGTCGAGGACTTCGAGCGCAATGCGGGGCCCGTCTTCGGCGACTTCACCGCGCGCCTGCAAACGGGCCGGATCAGCGACGAGCATACGGAGCAGGTTCTCGCCTACTTCGACGCCTTCGTGGAGGACCATCCGGCATTGGCGCAGATGATCGACGAACGGCGGCGCTACATGGAGCACCTGATCCCGGGGCGGACGGCCCGGAACATCGTCGGGAAGGATCTCGACGGGGTCGAGTTCTCGCTGGAGGACTACCGTGGCAACGTTGTAGTGCTGGTCTTCTCGGGGGAGTGGTGCGGGCCCTGCCGCGACGAGTACCCCTACCACCGCTTCGCCATGGAACCCTACAAGGACGACCCGGTGGTCTTCCTCGGGGTCAACAGCGACGTCGACACCGAGACGATCCTTGCGTCGAAGGCCAGGGGTGAGGCCCCGGACTACCGCATGTGGTGGGACGGTCACGGCCAGCCCGACGCCGAGGCCGAGGCCGCGGACGGCCCGATCGCGAAGGCCTGGAACGTGCGGGGGTGGCCATCCGTCTTCATGATCGATCAGGACGGCGTGATCCGCTACATCAACAAGCGGGGCGGCGAGCTGATCCAGGTGCTCGACTGGATGGTGATGGATGTTCGCCGGGCGGAGTTCGAGGCGGAGGGGGGGGCGGCGACCGAGACGGCTGCGGGAGAGGAAGGAGTGTGAGGCGGTTGGCGAAATCCCACGACACGGTTCCGGCGTCGTTGTGTCAGTCATCGTCGCGGCAAATCGCCATCGGCTGCTACCTGGCAGCCCGTGGACAATATCCCCCCGACATTCGAGCGGCGATGCATCCAGCCTGGCCGCTCCGCTTCACCGTTTCACGGTGTAAAGAAAACATTACATTCTGTCAATCACAGTATACATTCAAAGATCCCAGGGCTTCGCTCGGCGTTGCTCCTCGGGCGAATAGCCCTGCTATTCCCGACTCGTCGCGCCTTGCCAGCCCGGCGCCTCGCCGCTCTCGGTGCTCGGGCGGCTTTGTCCACGGACTGCTGGCGGCGACCTTGTTCGTGGCGGCATGCTCGGGAAACAGCGGTCCCGACGCGGCCATGGGCCGTTCTCTGGACGCATTCCGGGCAGTGAAGATCACAACTGACACGATACCGCCGGAAGACTTCCAGGTTGACCGATTGCTCACGGCTCTGGACTCGCTGCTGGTCCTTCCCGAGACACCGTTCGGCTTCGAGAGCGATGCCCGGGACTATTTGCGTTACCTGGGCATATTCCTCGGAGATGCTCGCCTGACCCCTGAGCAGACCGACCGTGTTGTCGCCCGGCTTGACCGGATCGAAGCTCGATACCCCGTCCTTGGGAGTATGGTCGACGATCAACGGTTCCGGGCCCGGAATCTGATCCCCGGCAAGATCGCGCCGAACATCATGGGGACCGACACGGACGGGAACGAATTCAAGCTTGCCGACTACCGGGGAAACATCGTCGTGCTGGTTTTTTCCGGTGACTGGTGCGCACCCTGCCGCGAGGAGTACCCCTACCAGCGACGGATGCTCGAGCGGTACCGGGACGAAAAGGTCGTCCTGCTGGGAGTCAGCGCCGACTACACGTTCAAGAGGATGCAGGAAGTCAGAGAGCAGGAGGGTCTCGACTACCGCACCTGGTGGGACGGACCGCCCATCGGCCCCATCTCCGCTTCCTGGAAAGTCTGGGCGTTCCCCGAAATCTACGTCCTGGACACAGACGGGGTGATCCTACATGTGGAAGAGCGCGGGGACGACTTGATCGAGGCGGTCGACAAGGCACTGGCCAGAAGCTGGGAGCCGAACGGCGAGGCGGGTACACCGCCATCATCCTGACCGGGTTGGCCACCCCCCGCGGAGAGACCCCACTGGCAAGCAACCACCCCACCATTGCCGGGGAAACCATCGGTCACCCAGTTTCGTCAGAATTGATGAGCGGACCCGTGTCATGACCTCATTGCCGGAAGAGCGAGGCCCCCGATGAATACAAGACCCGCCGCCAGATGGCTCACCCTTCTCACAATCTCCCTGTTGACAGCCTGCGGCACGGGCCGCTGGGAAATCGCGCACGAGGATTTCCGGAGTATCGTAGCCGGACACCCGGAAGGTACGTTCTTCGCGGACGAACAGGTCGACCAGCTGATCGCAACCCTGGATTCGGTGTTGGCGCTGCCCGAGACCGTCAAGAGCTTCAGGCGCCAGGGCCAACGCTACCTGCAGGGGTTCCGCTGGGCCCTGGGCAAGGGGCTCGTTACTGCGGAACAGAGCCACCGCGTCGGCGAGCACCTGGAAGACCTCAAGGCGGATCATTCACGCCACGCGAAGATGATCGACGAGCAGCGGCGCCTTCTCGTCCTGACGCCGGGGCAGGTTGCGCAGAACATCGTCGGCACCGACACCGACGGGACCAGGTTCACCCTCGAGGAATACCGCGGCAACATCGTCGTGTTGATCTTCTCGGGCGAGTGGTGCGGCCCCTGCCGTGAAGAGTACCCCTACCAGCGCGAGATGCTGGAGCGCTACAAGGGCGAAAACGTGGTCCTGCTCGGGGTCAACAGCGACGACGAGCTGGAGACGGCCCGGGAAGCGAAGGAGCGGGAGCAGCTGCACTACCGCACCTGGTGGGACGGCGGCACCGACGGACCCATCTCCACCGCGTGGGATGTCTGGGCATGGCCGAGCACCTTCATCATGGACGGAGAAGGCGTGATCCGTTTTCTGAACAGGCGGGCCGAACGGATGAGCGAGGCGGTCGACCAGCTGCTCGAGGAGACGGGGGCGGACGGATCGACGTAAAGTAACTGGCCAATCCCCCGCCTCCACCCCATGTTGAAGCCATCGGCGGTGCGACGAAAGAACTGAGAATCCGACACCGGCCCAGGTGCGGACGCACGCCGATGCCACATGGGAGGCCCCCGCAATGCGCAAGTCCCCTGCTGCTGCCGCCGTAGGGCTCATCGCCGCCTTCGCCATCGGGTTCCTGGTTTCGCGATCCACCGGCGAGGCCACGGCGGCCGGCACGGAACCGGCCATCGACATCCCCGCCGTCGCGCTGAAGAGCTGGTACCCGCCGGTCCAGGAATTCGAAAACGAGGGGGAGGGGCTCGACGACGAACGCTTCGACGCGCTCATGGCTTCTCTCGACGAGGCGATGACCGCGGACGAGACCCTGGCCGACATCGAACGCAGCATCGAGCCGGCCGTGCAGGGCTTCTTTCGCCGGATCGCGATCCCCGAACTGTCGGACGAACAATCCATGAGGGCAAATCACTACCTCATGGGTCTGGCAGAGCGGCATCCGGAGCAGGAGACCCTGATCGACCGGCAGGTCTCGATGCTCGGCATGTACGCCCGGGCCTATCCCGTGATGCCCGCCTTCATGACGGCGGTTCGGTCCCACGCCTACGCCGATGGCCTGTATCCTCCGGACGGTGTCTTCGACGATGCGTGGATCGATCGAATGCTGGCCGGGCTGGATGCCATGCTGGAGCTGCCGGAAACGGTCAACGACTTCGAGAGGGAAGCGGGCAGTCTGCTGCGGAGCTTCACCCAGCGCCTGCAATACGGGCGGATCAGCGAAGAACAGACCGCCAGGGTCCTGGCCCACCTGGACGCATTCGCGGAGAAGCACCCCGAACTGGCGGAGGTTGTCGACGACCGGCGCCGGTACATCGAATACCTGATCCCGGGGCGGGTGGCCCAGAGCGTCGTCGGCAAGGATCTGAACGGGGTCGAGTTCTCGCTGGAGGAGTACCGGGGCAACATCGTGGTGCTCGTGTTTTCGGGCGAGTGGTGCGGTCCCTGCCGCGGCGAGTACCCCTACCACCGATTCGCCATGGAGCAGTACAAGGACGAGCCGATCGTGTTTTTGGGGGTCAACAGCGATGCCGACCCCGAGGTGATCCTGGCGTCCAAGGCGCGGGGCGAGGCGCCTGACTACCGCACCTGGTGGGACGGCCACAGCCAGCCGGACGCCGAAATCGTGGCGACCGACGGTCCGGTCGCCACGGCCTGGGAGGTGCGCGGCTGGCCGGCGATCTACGTGCTCGACCAGGAGGGCGTGATCCTGCACATCAACAAGCGGGGCGGCGAATTGATCGCCGTGCTGGACGATTTGGTGATGGACATTCGCAGGGCCCGGTTCGAAGCGGAGCGGGCGGCGGAGATTGAGGTCGCCGCGGTTGAGACGGAGATGGAGGACGGAACCTGATGACCGCCGTGGCCACATCACGCGATAGGAGTATGTCGTGAGGAAGCTTCTGGCCATCGTAGCCGGGGCGGTCGTTTGTTTCGGACTGGGCTTCCTGATTGCCGACGCGCGTGGCGGCACGGCGGTGGATGGAGACCACCCACCGATCAACGTCCCCGCCGCCGCCACCCAGGCCTGGTTCCCGCCCATCGGGGACTACGACACCGACGGCTACGCCCTCGACGACGAGCGCTTCGAGGCGCTGCTCGCCACCCTGGATGAGGCACTGACGGCGCGGCCAACCCTTGCCCGTTTCAACCGCGAGGCCCCGCTCCACATCTGGAACTTCATCCGCCGCCTCGCCATTCCCTGGGTCACCGACGAGCAGCAGGACGCGGTGGCGGCATATGTGGCGGGGTTCGCGGAAGAGCATCCGGACCACGCCGAGGTGGTCGAATCGAACATCGCGGCACTCGAACGCCATGCCGGTTCGTCAGAGAAGGCCCCCAGCTTCGCGTCCAAGGTCTCCAACTACAGCTACCGCAGCTGGTTCAGCGCCGACGGCGAGCCGTTCTCGGACACCCAGATCGACGGAATCCTGGCTTCACTCGACGCCATGCTTGAGCTGCCTGAGACCCAGGCCGACTTGGAGACGGAGTCCGAGCATCATTTCTCGCTCCTGGCGAACCGGCTCAGGAGAGGCCGGATCAGCGACGAGCAGTTCGCGCGGGTGGATGCCTACTTCGACGAGGTCGAGGCGAATCATCCCGAGATTGCCGGGGCGCTGGCGGAGCACAGGTTCAGGGTGGGTTCATTTACTCCGGGCAGGGTTGCGCCGAACATCGTCGGGAAGGACACCGAGGGGGTGGAGTTCGCGCTGGAGGACTACCGGGGCAACATCGTGGTCCTGATCTTCTCCGGGGAATGGTGCGGGCCGTGCGTCGGGGAGTATCCGTTTCACCGCTTCATCGTGGAGCAATACGAGGGCGATCCGGTCGTCCTCCTAGGGATCAACAGTGACGAAGATGTCGAGACGATCCGCAGCGCGAAGGCCAGCGGAAAGGCGCCGGCGTACCGGACATGGTGGGACGGCCACACCGAGGTGAACACGAGCGGGCCGATCGCAACAGCCTGGGGTGTGACGACCTGGCCGACGATCTATGTGCTTGACGAGGAGGGGGTCATTCGCAGCATCGGGGACCGGGGGGGACACCTGATCGCCAAGGTGGGCGACATGTTGACGGAGATGCGGACGCGTGAACTCGCCGAATCGGGGGCTGGGCAGGCTGAAGTTGTGCGGGCGTTGCGCACGGTTCAGGCGAAGCAGGCGAACGAGTAGCAGTCCGGGTGTGGACCCCTTTGCCGGATCGAGTGGCGGTTAGGTTGGAACGGGCGCAGGCTCACCCAGTCGCCGGGACAGCGGAACTGCGAATCCAAGCTCCGTGACAGCTCGTCGGGCCCGTACTTCCCCACTCACGCCGGCACAACGTTCCAGGAGTTGCTCGGCGTTCGCCAAGCCCTTGTCGCTCGGGCCCTCGGTGCCACTTTCGTTGTCATCGATGCGGGACACCGTGACGTTCAGTTGGCGCTCCGACCCCTCGGAAGTGGTCTCGCTCACCATCAGGATGTCTGTGACTCGACTGCTGCTGGAGAAAAACCCACCCCGCCGCTGACGCTCGCCTCTAATGAAGCCTGTCGCGCGGTCCCCGTCCGTGATCGTATACCCCAGCTCGACAAGCGTCGCGCCAACGCAGTCGAACCCTCCCGCTTGAACGGCAACCGGCCGACTCAGCATCCGCGGTAGACTCTGGCACCCAGCGACCGCCACCAGTCCTGCCGCCACTATCATCGGCCGCCTCAGCGCGGCGGTGGTCTTCTTCGTCATTTCGATCTTCTCTCGTGCCAAGTGATCGCTGGCAACCTGAATCGGTGGCCGTCGGTGTTAGAACCCTAAGGCTCCATACCATCGGGTCACTGACATGTTCCGAGATATCGAGCGACAGTGAGGGGCCGGAGGAATCAATGAGCCATCCGGCTTCCCTGTCAGGGACGCCGGATCAAGTATCGAACCAGGTACGGGACATCGAGTTCGTCGCGCTCGACGAACCACAGCGATTCCGCGTCCGCCCACCTTATGCTGCCTCGCGGCGGCGGATCGGCGCGCGCAACGGTATGGCCGGACTCGTCCAGCACTTCCCACTCGGACGATTCGACGCCCGTGCGGAGGAGGAGCCAGGTCGTGCCGTCCGTCCCGGCCTGTACGTCGCCGACGGGTGGGAAGAACTCCAACCTGCCGAATGCCCTCTCCCACACCTGCCGAACGCGGCCTGGGGGAAAACCGCGAAACTCCCCGAAATCGTGGACATACTCCTCCACGTGCCGCGTCCGCCACTCCCGGGGCACGGGGATTGGATCGTACGGGACCTCGTGCGCCCACGCGGTGTCCGCCCGGGCGTCGAACCGGATCACGCGAAACGTGTGCGGTTCGGCACTCGTGGCGCCGGTGCGGTGCACCACGACGAATCCCGACCCGTCCGGCGCGACCGAAAGCAGCGAGCGGTACGACTCGGGAATGGACACATAACTGGTCCAACCGCTCCCGACAAATTGCGTGATGCCGCTGCGCCCGACGATCATGGCCACCGTGTCCCACGGCAGCCCCTCGGGATCGACCAGGACCACAGCCTCCGGCTTCGGCGGAGATTCGACCAACTCGCCCGCCGACACCGTGTGCTTGAAGAGCCGGGATCCATCCTGAAGCACTCCCTGCACCGTCGCCCCAAGCAAAGCCGGGTGGCCCTCGATCCGCTCCGATGAGACGAGGCGGCCTTCGGCGTCAAAGTACTGGAGGCGTCGCGAGCCCGAATCGATCCACATCCGACCATCGTGCAGGCCCATGGAGCCCACATTCCGGAACTCTCCCGGTCCTTCTCCACCGCGGCCGATGAACCCGAGGAAGTCCCCGGTTAAGGAGAAGACCCGGACGCGCCGCTCCAAGTCTTGCGTTACAAGCAGCCGGTCGCCCAGGACAATCACGTCTCCCACCCGAGTGAGCCCCGTTTCCGGATCGAACGCATCGCCAATCGTGACCGTGCGCTCCAGCGTCCACCGCTCGACCTGAGCGGTGCCGGGGTACGGCGAAGCTGCGACAAGGCACGAGCAGCCGAGTACCGCCCCCGCCAGGGTGGCCAGCCGGGGACCCGCTCCGGCGATCTCAGATCGTGACATGCCGATGTCGAGCGTGTTGGGCCTCCGTCCCGGTAGATTCTTCGGTATGACTATGACGCACCGCCGGGACGATGTACAGAGGCTACCTCAACTCCACCAGCTGCTCCGGATCCACCCGCACCACGAGATAGGTGATCGTCTCGGTGATCTCGCTGAACCCGTGCCGCGACCCCGCCGGAACGATCACCATGTCCCCCGGCCCCACCTCCCGGCTCTCGCCCCCCTCGATCCCGCCCACCGAACTCGGCCCGGTGAGCGTGCGCACTACCACCCCATCCGGGTTGAGCTCACGCCCGTTCGTGAGCTCCCCACCCGTCACCATCGTCCCCCGCCCCGACACCACGTAGTACACCTCGGTCTGGTTGTGGTGCTGGATCGCGCCAAGCGATGTGCTGGGCGGCCGCTGCACGACACCCACGCCCACGTTGTGCCCACCCGCGTCGACGTGCCGGATCTGCTGGTCGCTGACGCGGCCGTCCGGGGCGTTCTCGATCGTGGCGAGGATGTCGGCGGCGGAGATGTGGGTGGCGGGGGGATTGTCACTGCGCGGGTGAACCAACCACGCGACCGACACCAACGAGGCGGCGAGACCGAGTGCGAGCAGTCTTGGCATTTTCAGGATCCTCCAGAAAGTCTACGGGGATCAGAAGTATACTACACTTGACATTTTGTAAATCCGACCTGACATCGTGATCCCCTTAGCCCTGCGGTCAAGCCCGGATGCCTCGCCGGACGATAGCAGCTGGCTTCCGGCGAGCCTCCCCACGGCAACCTATCGCAGCCCCAATGCACATCGAAAGGTTGTCCCGGCCGACGACGAGGTTTCACCACACGCGGATCGGCTGCATGTTGAACCTCCCGAAACCGAAGCCCACGAGGAGCACCGAGAACCAACGATGAACCACCCGCGCACCTGGACCGCCATCCTCTCCATCGCCCTTGCCACGGCATGTGGCGGACGCGCCACCACCAACGCCGCACCGGCCACCCCCACCCCTACCTCCGGTGAGGACGCACCCGACCACCCCGGCTCCCCCGACCAGGACGAGTCCCAGCAAACCACCTACGAAGACCTCCTCAAGGACGCCGAGTCCGACGAGGGACTCTTCACCGTCCACAGGAAGGACGAGGACTACCTCTTCGAGATCCCCGACTCGCTCCTCAGCCGCGACCTCCTCCTCATCAGCCGCATCGCCGGCAAGATGGACGGGATGGGCGGCTTCACCCCCGCCGGATCGGCCGTCAACCGCCAGATGCTCCGCTTCGAACGGCGCGGCGACCGCATCATGTTGCGCAAGCACTACGGCACGGCCGTCGCCGACGACACCCTCGCCATCGCGGCCTCGGTCGAGGCAAACTACTTCGCTCCCATCCTCGAATCCTGGGAGATCGAGGCGCGCGGCCCCGACTCGGCCAGCTCCGTCATCGACGTCACCGACTTCTTCGGCGGCGACACGCCCTCCATCTCGGGCCTCAGCTCCTTCCAGCGCCGCGACTACCAGGTCCGCCGCCTCGACGCCGACCGCAGCTTCATCAGCCGCATGCGCAGCTACCCGCTCAACATCAACGTGCGGCACACGCTGACCTGGGACGCGGGCGCGCCTCCCAACGACGCGCTGACCAACACGGTGTCGCTGGAGATGAACCAGTCGCTCGTGCTTCTGCCGGCCGAACCCATGCGTCCCCGCTACTCCGACCCGCGCGTCGGCTACTTCACCGTGAGCCGCATCAACTACGGACTGAACGAGCAGAAGGCCGCCACCGAGACCTTCATCCGGCGCTGGCGCATGGAGCCCTCCGACCCCGAGGCGTACGCGCGCGGCGAAGTGGTCGACCCCGTCAAGCCGATCATATACTACGTCGACCCGGCCACCCCGGAGCGCTACGTGGACGCGGTCAAGCGCGGCATCGAGAACTGGCGGGCCGCCTTCGAGACCGCCGGGTTCAGCAACGCGATCGTTGCCCGCGAGGCCCCGTCGAAGGAGGAGGACCCGGACTGGGATCCCGAGGACGTGCGCTACTCGGTGGCGCGCTGGTCGGCCAGCGAGGTTCGCAACGCGGTGGGGCCGAGCACCTCGGATCCGCGCACCGGCGAGATCATCGAGTCCGACATCGTCTGGTTCCACAACCACATGCGCTCCTACCGCAACTGGATGATGGTGCAGACCGGCGCCGCCAACCCCGACGCACGCCAGCTCCCGCTGACCGACGAGTTGATGGAAGAGGCGATGGAGCAGGTCATCACCCACGAGGTCGGGCACGCGATCGGGCTGCCGCACAACATGGTGGCCAGCTCGTCGTACCCCGTCGATTCGCTGCGTTCGCAGAGCTTTGCCAGCAGGATGGGCGTCGCTCCGACGATCATGGACTACGCGCGTCAGAACTACATCGCGCAGCCGGAGGACGGGCTCGAGCCGAAGGACTTCCTGCGGCGGATCGGGGTCTACGACCACCACTCTGTGAACTGGGGGTATCGTGTGATCCCCGGCGCCGAAACGCCCGAGGACGAGATCCCCACGCTCAACCGGTGGATCGTGGACCGCGCGCACGACCGCATGTACAAGTTCCTCCCGGGCGGACTCGGCGTGACCGACCCGCGCGCGCAGACCGAGGACATGGGCGATGACCTGGTGCGCGCCAACACCTACGGCATGAACAACCTGCGCCGCATCGTGCCCAACCTGGTCGCGTGGACCACGAAGCCGGGTGAGGACTACAGCGACCTGGCCGAGATCTACGGCGAGGCGGTCACGCAGTGGACGCGGTACGTGCGCCACATCGTGACGCTGGTGGGGGGTGTGCATGTGGATCTGAAGACGGCGGACCAGGATGGGGCGGTGTTCGACGGGTTGCCTCGGGCGGAGCAGAAGCGGGCGATGGAATGGCTTGAGCGCGAGGCGTTCACGGCGCCGACATGGCTTAACGATCCCGCGATTCTGGAGAAGATCGGCCCGAATGGGGCGAGTGTGGCGAACATTTCACGGCTGCAGGCTTCGGTGCTGAACCAGCTGCTTTCCACGTCGCGGATGTCGGCGCTGGCGGAGCTTGAGGTGATTCAGCCCGAGGATGCCTATCCGCTCGCCGAGTTTCTGGACGATGTGCGGGCGGCGGTGTGGGAGGATTTGGCGCGGGTTTCGGAGATCGGTCCGTACCGGCGGGCGCTGCAGCGGGCCTATCTGGAGCGGATGGAATCGCTGATGACAGAGGAGCCGCCGACTTTCCCGTTCGGGCCGGTTACGCAGGATGTGAGCACGTCGGATATCCGGCCGCTGGTGCGTGAGCAGTTGCGCTCGCTGAGGGACGGGGTGTCGAGGCGGGTGAACCGGGGCGTCGGGGACCGGGTGACGGGGGCGCACCTTGCTGACATAGTCGCGAGGATCGAGGCGATTCTGGAGCCGGGATCAGGGTGACGTGAGAACGGAATGTGGCGCGGGGAGATTCAAGCAGTGGGGGCGGTCCCACCAACTGCGGCGTAGTGTGACCTCTTCCACATGGCCCCCGCAGCGCGGCATGGCACTCGCCGCTTGCGCCGCGATGGCGCTTACAGCGGCGTGCGGGCCGGAGGACGACCCCCAAGAGACATTCGTCGCCCTGGAACCCTCAGCCGAATCAACAGCGCCGCTCAGCGAGAGCAACGGGATCGCAGTCACTCCGGAAGGGATCGCATGCGTCATCGATTCCTTCGAGATTCGCATCTACTGCGCGGACCGGGACGGCCGAACGGTCGGCTATTTCGGAAGAGAGGGAGACGGTCCCGGCGAGTTCATCGGTCTCACCTCGATCGATCGGGCACCGGACGGCGGGATCGTCGTCGTGGACATGGAGCGCGGTCGCCTTCTGTCGTTTCGCCCAACGGGGGAATTGTTGTCGGAGTCGAAGGCCCCGGCCGCCTTCATACCTACCGGGCGCATCGCCGGTTCGCTGTTTGGCAAGGCGTTGGTTTCCGATGAGAACGTCGAGGTCGACATCGCGTCGGGAGACATCACGTGGAGCAGAAAATACCCGCGTCCCGATGGTCTGGACGCTCCGGCATGCGTAGAAAACCAATTCGCATGGCTGGACTTCGGGATTCCGACCCCTCGGGGAGGCATGCTGTTTCGAGCCTGCCGGGGGCAGCTTCTGATCTGGTACGCCGATCGCGACGACGACGCGCCCGCTGAAGTGGCTGTGGTGCCCACCTACAGGAGAAAGCTGCCGCGAGAAGCCGAGGTCGAGAGCTACATTCGGGGCTTGACCCGCTTGGCCGGCGGCGCCGCTCCTTCCGCTTCCGACGTGGAAGCGTTCAGGAACAGGCCGCGGAACTGGCACACGTACCGCGCTCGGTTCGATAGCAAGGGGAGGGCATGGATGGCGACCAGGCGGGGCGCGGGCGACTTCTCATACATCGACGTGCACGACGGGGTCGCCTACCTCGGCACGGTTCGGGTACAGCATTCCCTGATCGGCATGGACATCACCGGGTCGGTTCTTGTCGTCCTGGTCGACCGGCCGGTTCGCTCGGACGATGCCACCGGGATTCCTCAGCGCGGAATTGACTGGTATGACATCGTAGATCTGGAGTCTACCGACCCCGCGCCCCACTGATCATGTGTCAACAGTTGGGTCAGCCTGCCGCGTTCGCCGGCTAGAGCGAGGTGGCTTCGCTGGTCAATTGGGCGACAACCATCCGTCACGTTCCGCGTGTCCAATCGTGGTGACCCCGGACCGTCGTCCTCGACCACGGCACCGTCGCTCCAAGAAGCTGCCTGTAGCTGGCTCGGGATATCGCAATGGAAGCCTGGTTTCCACAATCCGCCGGAAGGAGAAAACATGAGCCGGAGAACATGGGTCGCACTTGCCAAATCGACCTTGCTCTTGGTAGCCGACCCGGTGAGTGCTCAAGAGATCATCGAAATGCCAGGCGAAGACCGTTGGCTGGAGCCCGACTTCGAAGAGGTGTACAGTGTGGGGTCGCTGCAGGGTGGTGAATGGGATTCCTTCGGCAGGGTGGCTCACGTGGCATTCGATGGTGAGGGCAACCTGCAGATCTTCGACACCCAGGCGCTACGTATCTCCGTGGTCGACCAGACAGGGAAATTGCTCCATCAGTTCGGCCGATCCGGCGAGGGTCCCGGCGAGTTCGTCGGCGGTGCCTCGCCCAGAATGACCGTGCTTACCGACGGTCGCACGGTCATTTTCGACTCTGGCAATTTCAGCTTCAACGTCTACACCCCTCAGGGAGAGTTCGAGAGGCTGGTCCGTTTTGGCGACGGCACCAGCTTCGTCTTCCTTCCGACTTTGCAGGCCGAGCGGGATGCCGATGCCGTTCTCGCAACGACTCTCGTCGTGCTGGTCCCGGTGCCGGCTGAGGCTGCTGAGTCCGAATCCGGCCTGCGACCCGTCCAACGACTGCTTCTGAGCGGTGAGGAAGTCGTCATGGAGACGGCTGGCCGGGGATGGGCCCCTCTGGGCAAGGGCGCCCGTGGCTTCGCACCTGCTTTTGCGGCCGGCTCGCTCCCAGATGGTGGGGTAGCGCTGACCGATTCATCCGGCTACGCAATCAGGATCTTCACCCCCGATGGCGAACTGGCCCGGATACTCAAGAGACCGTTCTACCCGGAGCCGGCGACAGAGGGCGCAATAGAGGCAGAAAGGGAACGCGTGCTGGCAGAGGCGATAGGGATACTCGGGCCAACTGCTGACCAGGCCGTCGGGCAGGCGGCGGAGATACTCAGGCAGGGACTCGAACGCGAGCGCAACAGGATCCAATCGATGGGATTTCACGAGGAGATTCCCGTCATCCGTGCCCTGAAGACCAGCTGGGATGGGTCGATATGGGTCCAGCGCCGTGGAGAGGAGCCATCCGGCGATGGTCCCATTGACGTGCTTACCCCGGATGGGGTGTACCTTGGCACCTACGCGGCAGACGCCATTGAAATGCCCGCTGCGTTTGGTCCGGAGGGGCTGGTCGCGTTCATAGAGACGAACGACCTCGGGGTCAACACGGTCGTCGTGAAGCGGTCGCCGCCTGAGGTACGATAGTAGCGGCGACGGGGTCGTCGGAGTGGCGATGCTCCGACCAGCACCCGTAGGTCACTCCGCCCGGCGACGGGTCGCCATCTGAGGCAGCACAAGCCTGTCGCGTTCGCCAGCACCGCCCAACCTTGCCTCCCATCAGCCGTTGCGGCTAATCTGTAGGCGGAATGTCCCGGACCCGAATCAGGAGCAGAGCGATGTCCGACCTGACGCGCAGAACCACCCGAAGTGCTTTCCTCATCGTGGCTTTGGGCGCCCTGGCGGTCGTTCTGGGCCTCCGCTACGGCGGGACCGCCACCATCACCGGCACCGGCGAACCCGGCGACCCCCGCATCGATTCCCGGGCAGTCGCCGTCCTCGAAGCCAGCGACGAAGCCTTCGCCAACAGCAAGTCCCTCCACGCGGTCTACGAGATGAAGGGGTCCTCGGGGTCCACCGAACAGGCCGAAACGACCGTTCTCCGCCTGGCGCGTCCCAACCTCTTCCACATCACCGCCGAGAGCCGCTTCGCGTACGAGGGGCCGACCGGCCCCGACGACCCCACACTCATGCGCAGGGAGTCGAAGAGCACCCACGTCCTGGCCTCCGACGGCACGACGAAGTGGAGCATCAGGACCACCGAGGGTGCGCCCGCGCCGTACTGCACCACCGCCGAGATGGGTCCCCCGGACAGGATGCGCGAGGTCGACAGCTTCAACACCATCCACTGGAGCTTCTTCGACTTCGGGCCGTGGCTGATCCGCTCGGCGGTCCCCGGGCACTGGTCCACCAAGTGGCGTCTGGAGGACCCGGGTCTGCGCTCGGTGGACTACGTCGGGAAGGACGAGATCGACGGGGTCCCGGTGGACGTGATCGACTGGCACTACAAGATCGCCTACAACTACCCCGACGACGACCCGCTCTACAAGAGCCGCCTGTACGTCGGCGAGGATGGGTTCACGCGCAAGATCGTGACCACCACCGAGGGCGAGGGCGGCAGCGTGTGGACGACGGCGAACACCGAACACCTGGTTACCGAAATTCGCGAGGGCGGCGAGGCCGATCCGGCCGACTTCGCCTTTAACCCGCCCGAGGGCACCGAGTGCCGGACGGTCGATCCCGACCACGGGCTCTCGAGCGGCAAGTACGCCGACCTGCCCATCGGGACCCCGGCCCCCGATTTCACCCTGGAATCATCGCTCGGCGGCACGATCACGCTCTCCGAGCTGGCAGCCGAGAACAAGGCCGTGCTGATGATCTTCTGGGGGTATTCGTGCGCCGGCTGCCGGGTCGAGATGCCCCACGTCGAGCAGCTCCACCGCGAGCTGAACGACAAGGGACTGACCGTCCTCACGGTCACCTACGACGAAATGGAGACCGTGCGGCGCCTCGTCGAATACAACGGGATCACGCATCCCATCGTGAGCGATCCCAGCGGCGTCCTCGACGAGAACGGCTACGGCTACCTGTCGATGCCCGAGGTCTACGAGAACTACAACGCCTACGACGGCAAACACTACATCATCGATCCGGAGGGCAGAATCGCGAGCGCCTTCTCGAAGTACGGGGTCTCGATCCCGATCTTCCGGGAGGAGCTGAAGAAGTTCGGGATCGAATGATGCATCAAATCACACCATTCATATAGAAAACTATATGGGAGACGCCAAATGATATCGAAAACTATATCGCTGACGGCGCTGTTCCCGGCGCTCGCGGTCTCGGCGGCGCTCGTGACGGGCAGCGCCCAGGCCCAGGATCCGGTCCACTGGACCGCGGAGATCGACGAGGAGAGCCTCGCGCCGGGTGCGAAGATCACCGTATCCGTGAAGGCGACGATCGAGGCGGGCTGGTACATCTACTCGATCACGCAGGGCGAGGGCGGCCCCGTGCCCAGCAAGATCTCGCTGAGCGCGGAACAGCCGTTCACCCTGGCCGGCAAGGTCGAGGGCACGAAGCCCAAGGTGAAGTTCGACCAGAACTTCCAGATGCAGGTGGAGATGCACGAGGGCAAGGTCTCGTACACGGTGCCGGTGCAGGTGTCGGTCAAGGCCGGCTCCGACGTCACCGAGATGGAGGTCCGCGCTCGCTACCAGGCGTGCACCAACCGCGTCTGTCTGCCCGCGCAGACGGAGAAGATCGCGGTGCCGGTCAAGATCGTCCCGAAGAGCAAGATCGCTCGGAAGAAGAAGGGCTGATTCATGATCGACGGCGCCTTCTTCTGGCTGGCCATCTCGGCGGGGGCCTTCGCGCTCATCACGCCGTGCGTCTTCCCCATGATCCCCATCACGGCTTCGTACTTCGCGAAGCACGGGGGCGAGAGCCGCCAGGCCGCGGTCAAGAATGCGCTGCTCTTCGGCGGTGGGATTATCGGGACCTTCACGGCGGTGGGCCTCGCGACCTCGATCCTGGTCGGCGCCGCGGGGATGGCCCGTTTTGCAGCCAGTCCTTGGACCAATATGGCGATCGCGGCCATGTTCGTGGCCTTCGCGCTGAACTTCTTCGGCCTGTACGAGATCCGGATCCCGTCCGGGGTCCTCACCCGCCTCGACCGGGTCAGCCGTGAGCGGGGCTCGGGCGGGGGGGGCGTCGGCGCGGTGCTGATGGGCGGGACCTTCGCAGTCACCACCTTCACCTGTACCGCCCCGTTCGTGGGCACGCTGCTCGTGCTGGCGTCGCAGGGTCAGTGGCAGCAGCCGGTGGTCGGGCTTCTCGTCTTCTCGACAACCTTCGCCGTCCCCTTCTTCTTCCTCGCCCTCGCCCCGCGCATGCTGAAGCGCATGCCGAGCTCGGGGGGCTGGCTCAAGTCGGTCAAGGTGGTGCTGGGTCTGGTGGAGCTGGGCGCCGCGCTCAAGTTCGTCTCGAACGCGGATCTGGTGCTGGGGTGGGGGATCTTCACACGCCAGGTGGTGCTCGTGTCGTGGGCGGTGCTGTGCGTTGTGATCGCAGCCTACATCCTGCTGAGCGCGCGGTCCGCCGTGGCCGCTGCCGGCGCGGGCGGACCGACGGCCCGTCCCAAGCCGGTCCGCCTCGGCTTCGTGGGCGGCTTTGTCGTCCTGGGCATCTGGCTCACCCTCGGTCTCGACGGGCGTCCGCTCGGCGAGATCGAGTCCTTCCTGCCGCCGCGCTTCGAGGACACCCCGGCAGGCGCGCTCGCCATGGCCGAACGGGGCGAGGAACACGACGGCCTCCACTGGTATCAGAACGATCTCGACGGGGCCCTCGCCGCCGCCCGCGAGAGCGGCAACCGCGTCTTCATCGACTTCACCGGCTACACCTGCACCAACTGCCGCTGGATGGAGTCGAACATGTTCACGATCCCCGAAGTCGCGGAGCAGCTTGAGCGTTTCGTCCTGGCCCGGCTCTTCACCGACGGGGAGGGCGAGGTCTACGAAGATCAGATGGACTACCAGAAGGAGAAGTTCGGAACCATCGCGCTGCCGCTGTACGCGGTGCTCGACGGCGAGGGTGAGACGATCGCCACCTTCCTGGGGCTGACGCGGGATCGCGAGGAGTTTCTGGAGTTTCTGAAGGGGGCGCTGTAGGGCCCGCGGTTCTCCGCTTCCGGGCCTCCAGGCCGCCGGCCGCGTCGAGAAAGGACGCCCGCCGTGCACAGACCGAACGGACGACGGACCTACCTCGTTGTATTCATCACCGCCGTGGCCGCCTTCGCGCTGGGGCTCGCGAGCGCCGACCGGCTTGGCTGGACCGCTCCCGCCGGCACCGCCCCAACGGTGTCCGCCATCCTTCCCCCCGGCTCGCTTGCCGAGTGGTATCGGCCCCGTCCCCATTCCGCCGATCTCCGTCCGATCATCGACGCCGAGCTGGACGCCCTGCTGGCGAAGCTCGACACGATCCTCTCCAGCCATGAACCGGGCACTCCGTCCTTCAGCCACGGCGCCGAGTCCGCTCTCTGGCATTTCAACTCGCTGCTGCAACAGGGCCGCCTGGCGCCGGAGCAGGCCGCGCGCGTTCACGCCTACTACGACGATCTGGCGAGAGAGCACCCGGACGAGACCGCAATGCTCCACCGTTCCCGCTACATGCTCGACAACCTGATGCCGGGCCACGTCGCCCCGAACATCGTCGGCAGGGATACCAACGGCCTCCGGTTCGCGCTGGAGGACTACCGGGGCAACATCGTCGTCCTGATCTTCTCGGGCGAGTGGTGCAGCCCATGCCGCGAGGAGTACCCGTACCAGCGCTTCATGCTCGAGCACTTCGAGGACGACCACGTGGCCCTGCTCGGAGTGAACAGCGACGAGGATGTCGAGACGATCAGGGCCGCCAAGAAGGAGAAGGGACTCGCCTACCGGGTCTGGTGGGACGGGCACGAGGAAGTGTCCACCAAAGGGCCGATCGCCACCGCGTGGAACGTCTATGGATGGCCGGTCATCTACGTTCTGGACGAGGAGGGCGTGATCCGGTACGCGAGCATCAACAAGGCCGAAGTCGTTGCCGCCGTTGACGAACTGGTGCAGGATCAGAGGAATCGGGAAATACAGGCCGAGTTGGACAAGATGCCCAACCCGGAAGAGGTACGGGCGCTCAAATAGGTTGCCCCCAGGGAAGAAAGGTCCCCCATGAAGAAGCCCCAGGCAGTCCTGATGGTCGCGGTCGCGTCGTTCATCCTCGGTGTGGTCGCGTCCGAGTTCATCCTTCCCGGCGCCCGCGCCGCGGCCCCCGCCGAATCCGAATGGCAGCTGCCGGTGGCGGCGCAGAGGGATTGGTTCCCACCGATCAGCGACTACGCGACCGAGGGGGGAACGCTCGACGACGAGAAGTTCGAGGCGCTGATGACCGCTGTCGACGAGGCCATGACCGCCGACGAGACCCTGGCCGATTTCAAGCGCGAGGCCGAAGTCCACCTCATGAACTTCATCCGCCGCCTCTCGCCCTCCGAGATCAGCGAGGACCAGAAGGAGCGGGTCAAGTCGTATCTCACCGATCTCGCCGAGGCGCACCCCGATCACGCGGGGATCATCAACGGCAGGGCCTCACTGGTCGACAGCTACTCGGAACCCAACGACCGTCCGCCCCCTTCCCTGTCCGGTTCGCTGATGCTCTTCGGGGACGGCGACGAATTCAATCCCGACGGCGACCTCTTCGAAGACGCCATGATCGACGAGATGATGGCCCGTCTGGACGTCGCCCTGAACACCCCCGAATCGCTGGCAAGTTTCGAGGAAGAAGCCCGCCTCCACTTCTGGCGTTTCGGCCGCCGCCTGCAGCAGGGCCGCCTGTCGCCGGAACAGGTCGACCGGGTCGTGGGCTACTACGAAGGGCTCAAGGAGAAGCACCCCGACGCCGCCGAGATGCTCGACGACGAGATCTTCGTGGTGAGCAATCTGGTTCCCGGCAACGTCGCGCCCAACATCGTCGGGACGGACACGGACGGCGTCGAGTTCGAGCTCGAGGAGTACCGGGGCAACATCGTGGCCCTGATCTTCTCGGGTCAGTGGTGCGGGCCCTGCCGGGGCGAGTACCCCTATCACCGCTTCGTGCTGGAGAACTACCAGGACCGCCCGATCGTGCTGCTGGGCATCAACAGCGACGCCGAGCTCGAGACAATCCAGCAGGCCAAGATCGACGAGCGGCTGCCGTACCGCACCTGGTGGGACGGCCACAGCCAGCCGGACGCCGACGTGGTGGCCGCCGAGGGGCCGATCGCGACCCGCTGGAACGTGACGGGATGGCCGACGATCTACATCCTCGATGAGGAGGGGGTGATCCGGTACGTGGGCAAGCGGGGTGGGGAGTTCATTGCCGCGCTGGACGAGCTGTGGATGGAGAAGCTCATGCGCGATTATGAGACTTCCGGGCCGGTGGGGATGACGCCGGCGTCGCCGGCGGAGGAGGCGGGGGAGGAAACGGACGACGCGGGCGCCGAGCCCGAGGCCGAGGACGGATCCGAGGAAGGCAACAGCTGACCCTGTCGGGGGGAGGCTGTGGGGACTGCATTGTTGGATGAGTCGAAATGTAATGACGGCATTACATTTTGTAATGTATAGTATACATTCTGCTCCTTCCGTGGACGGTTGAGTGTGTTGCATGCGCAACTTTCGGGGCGGTTGGGGGAAACTCCGGCGGAGGGAGGGCGTATCGGAGCGGAAGCGTCTGCCCAAGCCTCACAGGAGTGAGACGGCGAACCGTGAACGTGAGACCGATTGAAGGGATTCTCTTTCTGGCCGCCTTGGTGGCGGCTGCTCCGGCAACCGCCCAGGAAATCATCAACCTGCCCGCCGAAGACCGCCCGCTGATCCCGGACTTCGAAGAGCTCTACCGGGTCGGGTCGGTATCGGGCGGGGATTGGGAACAGTTCGGAAACGTGCGCCGCGTGGGGTTTGATGGCGCTGGTCGGCTTTACGTGTTCGACAGTGAGGCGGACCAGGTCACCGTCGTCGGGCCGGACGGCGAGTTCCTCTGGGCCTTCGGTCGTTCGGGAGAAGGTCCGGGGGAATTTCGCCACGCTGACGGACTCGCGATCATGCGGGACGGGCGCGCCGTGTTGGCGGACGCCGGGCACCGTGCCTACCACATCTTCGGCGCGGACGGCAGTTTCGAGCGAATGGTGCGGATGGTCGCCGAACCGGGTGAAGTGACCATCACCGATCTTCTGCCCGATCCCGGTGGCGAGGCCATCTTTTCCGCGGTGGGGGCACAGACTCTGTCGGCCAGCGGTGCCGAAAGGGGGCGCACTGCCCGGCACACGTCTCGGCCGGTGGAACGCATCACGATCACCGGGGAGGAGGCTGCAAAGGATACGGTCGCAGAGGGCTGGCTCCCCCCTGCGAAGACCAGGTCGGGCTTGCCGTGGCCGGTTCAGGTGTTCGGACCGTTGATGTTGACCGGAGTACTCCCGGACGGAGGCGTGGCATTCTCCGACTCGTCGGCCTACGCCATCAAGATTGCGCGGCCGGGAGCTGGAGTCTGGCGAGTTCTGAAGCGGCCATTCCATCCGATCCGCGTAACGAACCGGGTGATGAAGGTCGAAACGGAGCGTCGAATCAGGAGAACGGAGTCGCGCGGTGTGCCACCAATAATCATCAACGGCGAGAACGTAAATGAGGACAGCCCCCGGGAATGGGTGATGGGTCTAATCGATCTGTTGGGCTTCTTCGACGAAGTTTCGATCGTTCGGGGACTCAGAACCAACTGGGATGGCGAGATCTGGGTGCGGCGCCACGGCGAGGAACCCGGTGACGATGACGGCCCCATCGACGTCCTGACCATGCACGGACGCTACATCGGCACCTACCCCGTGGGTGAGGTCGCGTTGCCGGCCGCTTTCGGGCCGGATGGCCTGGTCGCGTTCATCGAGAGGGACGAAATGGATGTCCGGCACGTCGTGGTGAAGCGTCAGCGGGGGCGGTGAGCGGTCTACCACATCGGTCTACCGACTGGCGTGGTGTGCGAGCGGTTCGGGCTCGCGCAGGAAATGGCCTTCAACGGCGCGGGGCGACTCTACGTCCTGGACAGTCGGATTGGCACCGTCCGGCCCTTCTCGCTCCGCCCAAGGACCTACGGTTCCGGGCGTTGGCGACCGGCGCAAATCACGACGTCATTTGCAGGTACACCAACAGAGGCCTAATGTGATCATGGGGCTGCAGCCCGCCCCAAAAGCCGCATCCGCAATCCCCATCGACAGGAGAGGTCCCCCATGCGGCAGCCCTTGGCAGTAGTCTGCGCAGTCATCGTTTCCTTCGGACTGGGAATGTTCCTCGCGGGCAGCCGGGGAGCCCCCGACGCCGATCGCGAGGATACCTCCCCACCCGTCCACATCCCCGTTGCCCTTCAGCGACAGTGGTTCCCCCCCATCACCGAATACGACACCGAGGGCGAGCCGCTCGACGATGAGCAGTTTGACGCCCTGCTGTCGCACCTCGACGCCGCGCTCACCGCCGAGGAAACCCTGGCCGACTTCGAGACCGAGGCGGAAGCACAGATCTGGGCCTTCATCCGCCGCCTGGCGGTCCCCGAGGTCACCGACGAGCAGAAGGAGCGGGCCACGGCGTACCTGGAGGAGCTGGCTGAGGAGCATCCCGACCACCGCTCCATGATCGAGCAGCGCGCGGGGATGCTCGCTTCCTACGCCGCCTCGATGCCCGACGCCCCACCCGCCAACATGACGGTCGTGTTTTTCGGTGACGCCGCGGAATACGACACCGAAGGCGAGCCCTTCGAAGACGCACAGGTGGACCGGCTGCTCGGCACGCTCGACGCCGCCCTGTCCCTGCCGGAGGTGGCCGCCGACATGGAGAACGAAGCCGGCATCGTCTTCTGGCGCTTCGGCAACCGACTGCAGAAGGGACTGGTCACCGACGAGCAGAGCGCGAGGATCGCGGCCTATTTCGAGGATCTCGGGGACCAGCACCCCGACGCCGGCGAGTTCCTCGACAGACAGCGCTTCCTGGTTGAACGTCTGACCCCGGGCAAGGTCGCGCCGAACATCGTGGGTATGGACACCGAGGGCGTCGAGTTCGCGCTCGAGGATTACCGCGGGAGGATCGTCACCCTCATCTTCTCTGGGCAGTGGTGCGGCCCCTGCCGTGGGGAGTATCCGTACCAGCGCGGCATGCTCGAGATCTACGACGAGGAGGACGTGGTGCTCCTGGGCGTCAACAGCGACGCAAAGCTGGAGACGATCGTCGAGGCGAAGAAGGACGAGCGCCTCCATTACCGGACCTGGTGGGATGGTCACAGCCAGCCGGACGCCGACGTGGCGGCCACCGAGGGGCCGATCGCCACCGAGTGGAACGTCACCGGTTGGCCCGCGATCTACGTCCTCGACGAGGAGGGGGTGATCCGGCATGTGAACGAGCGTGGGGGCGCCCTGATTGCGGCGGTCGACGCGCTCGTCATGGAGAAGCGGATGCGCGGGTTCCAGGCCCAGCGGGAGGCCGCCGAGGCCGAGGCGGAGACGGGGGAGGCCGGAGACGAAGCGGGGGGCGATGGTGACGAAGAAGGGGCAAAGGCTGGCGTGGGGGACGGGACGAGCTGACGGGAGGTCGGCTCGGGAGCGAGCGGGGCCTAAGACGTACGGTTGCCGCAGGACGACACGAGTGGACGCAGCGGTCGGCCGGCGGGCGGGCGTCGGCTGACGAAAAGCAGGTCCATCCCCCGTTTGCGGATGCGGCACGGGTGTCGTAGAGTCAACGTGGGCCGCAGCTTCGGCCCCCACTGGCCGCATCCAGCTATCCCCGTAGAGAAGAGAGGTCCACCATGCGGCAGCCCCTGGCAGTAGTCTGCGCGGTAATCGTTTCCTTCGGACTGGGAATGCTCCTGGCCGGAGGCATCGGTGCTCCCGACGCCGAGACCAATGTGTTCGAACTCGACGTCCCGGCCGCCGCGGAGCGCATGTGGTTCCCGGATGCGGCCCAGTACGACAACGACGGCGAACCCTTGTCGGATGAGAGCTTCGAGGAGTTGATGTCCTCACTCGAGGTCGCCATGACGGCCGAAGAGACCCTGGCCGACTTCGAGCGCGAGGCCGACCTCCACCTGTGGAACTTCATGCGCCGGCTCGCCGTCCCCGAAATCAGCGACGAGCAGAAGGAGCGGATCAACGCATACATGGACGCCCTGGCCGAGGAGCATCCCGACAGCCGCGCAATCAGCCAGCGCCGGAGGCTCCTCGACGGCTATGCCTCGCCCATGCCGGCGATGCCGTCGTTCGTCGGCTTCGCCACGCTCTTCCCCGACCCGGTAGGGTTGCCGACCGACGGCGAACCCTTCGAGGACGCCCAGGTGGACCAGTTGCTCGCGCAGCTCGAGGCCACGCTCAACGTCCCCGAGGCCTCGGGCAACTTCGAAGACGAAGCGTCGGTTCCTCTCTGGCAACTGGGCGGGCAGCTGCAACGCGGGACCCTCAGCGAGGAACAATCGCAGCACGTGTCGGCCTTCATGGACAGACTCGCGGAGAAGTATCCGGACGCCGTGGAGGAGCTGGACCAGCATCGGTTCGTGATCGAGAACCTCTTGCCGGGCAAGGTGGCCCCCAACATCGTCGGCAAGGACACCGAGGGCGTCGAGTTCGCGCTCGAGGACTACCGGGGCAAGATCGTCGCGCTGATCTTCTCGGGGCAGTGGTGCGGGCCCTGCCGCGGCGAGTATCCGTACCAGCGCGCCATGCTGGAGATCTACGAGGAGGAGGATGTGGCGCTGCTGGGCGTCAACAGCGACGCCGTGCTGGACACGATCGTGCAGGCCAAGGAGAGGGAGGGTCTCGCCTACCGCACATGGTGGGACGGCTACAGCCAGCCGGACGCCGACCAGGTGGCCACCGAGGGACCGATCGCGACGCAGTGGAATGTGCTGGGCTGGCCCCAGATCTACGTTCTTGACGAGGAGGGGGTTATCCGGCACACGGACAAGCGTGGGGGTGCGCTGATTGCCGCGGTGGACAAGCTGCTGATGGACAAGCGGATGCGGGAGTGGGAGACGGAGGCCGAGGTCGAGACGGTGGGAGACCAGGAGGGCGGGGGCGAAACAAAGGAGACCGACGACGACGTCCAGGGCGACGACGGCCCCGTCGCCGAGATGGGTAGGGGCTGACCGGACTGGCGACCCCGGCACACTCGTCTGCATTCGAGCGGAGGTGGATCCGTTCTGGACCAGTACGCCAGTGTCATGTCACACGTGATATGTCGTAAGACGGTGCGGCGGGTGCTGAAAAAGCG
>JAPPGM010000092.1 GCA_028874995.1 Gemmatimonadota bacterium
TCGCATGTTCGGCACCTTCGAGCCGGAGGTCGAGCGGGTGGTGTACGGCATCGAGCAGCCGCTCAACTCGAACAACCCGATCAAGGTGTTCCTGCACGGGATCCAGCGTCTGATCCTGAAGATCTTCCGCACGAAAGGAGTCAGGAACAAGCTGCGGGTCCTGGTGAAGCCCCCGGATTGGAGTGCATCGGAATAGCGGGCGCGCGCCTCCCCGATTGCCCCTTGGCTCGCTGCCCGATAGGCTTCCCACCGAGACGATGCCTGCTCAGCCCTTCCCCGCTGCCGGACCTGACCAAAGGCCATGAGATCCCATCATCCGCCTCGACCCCAGCGACCCCAACCTCGAAGTCTGGCGCGACCGCGACATCTCCCGCGATCCTCCCCGGGAACCCGGACCGATCCAGGTCGGTTCCGTCCTGACGTTCTTCGGTCTGCCGATCGCGCGCACGCCCGAGGACCTGGTCGCGGGCGAGGTCGAAGTGGCCTTCCTCGGCGCCCCGGTCGACATGGGGGTCGGGTTTCGCGGGGCGGGTGAAGGGCCGACCGCGCTCCGTGCCATGCGGCGCAGCGTGGGAAGCATGGAGACGATGGTGCGGTGGCGAAGCGAGCTCACCGCAGTCGACTACGGCAACGCGCCCATCGACAACCTGAGCGTGGAGCGGAGCATGCCGCCGATCCGACGGATGGTGCGGGAGATCGCGGAGACGGGCGCCATTCCCGTGATCATCGGGGGCGACCACTCGATCGAGTTCGCCAACGTGGCGGGACTCGCGGACGTGTACGGGAAGGAGAATGTCGGCGTCATCCATTTCGACGCGCACTACGACGCGGGCGGCTCCCGGCACGGCCACCTGATCTCGCACGCCCAGCCGGTGCGCCGCCTCGTCGACGACGGTCACATTCTCGGCAGGAACTTCATCCAGGTGGGACTGCGCGGCAGCTGGCCGGGGCCGGAAGGCTTCGAGTGGATGCGCGAAAACGGCCTCCGCTACCACACCATGGCCGAGATCGACCGCGAGGGCTGGACCACCGTCATGCAGCGCGTCCTCGACGAGGCGAACGACGGTCCCGAGTACCTGCACATATCCTTCGACATCGACGTGATGGATCCGGCCTACACCTCGGGCACTGGGACGCCGGTTCCGGGAGGACTGACGCCCCGCGAAGTCTTCTACATGGTCCGCGGGCTCTGCTCCGAGAACAACGTGGTGGGCTTCGACCTCGTCGAACTCAACCCGCTGGTCGACCCGGGCTACACGACGGTGCTGAACGCGAAGCAGGTGGTGGACGAGTGCATGACGGGGATTGCGCTGAGGAAGCTGGGGCTGGGGAACCGGGACTATCTGAGTCCGCTGACGCGGGGGGATGGGCGGCGGTAGGGAGACACATTGGAGGACGACAGAATGGGCCGACGGATCAACATCATGATGGACGACGACGTCTGGCGTACGCTCCAGAAGCTGCCGCGTGGAACTCGCAGCCGTGCTGTGAACGCGGCGATCCGGGAGTGGTCGGGCGCTTCCAGGAGGCAGGACGCCTCCGCCCGGATGGATGCACTTCGGGCGCGGTTACCCACAGTCGAGACTGAACAGATCGTCCGGTGGATACGGGAGGACCGGGAGTGAAGAGAAACCGGGGGCGGCAGGTACGCGTCGGCTACTCCCCGGACCACCTCCGGCGCGGCTTCTTCGGCTTCCCGGGATCCGGCGGAATCACCAGCTCCAGCTCCGTGTGTTGCGCGATCGCAGCGAAGTCACGGTTGCGGGCCAGCAGGGGGCGGCGATGCTCAAGGGCTGTTGCGGCCACCAGGCAATCGACCGTCGATCGGATCGTGAATCCGGCCCGGCGGCAGATCCGGTAGATGCGAGCGGCGCCCTGGTAGTCCCTCAGCGAGTCGGGGATGAGGATCTCGAAGCGGGTGAGGAGTTGAAGGAGATTGATGGCCTCGGCTTCGCTGTAGGCGCCGCATAGAAGCTCCGCAACGACCGCCGCCGGGGTGGCGATCGGCTGACCGTCCCGGACCGCCGCGTCCAGAACCAGGTCGAATGCGCTTTCCGTTCGGCGCACGTACTCCACCCAAGCGGAAGTGTCGACGATCACCGCTACTCGATCGGTTCGACCGGGCCGATCATCTCGATCGGATCGTTGTCGCGCATCTCGTCGAGATCTCCACCCCAACCAACACCCCGCATCGCCAGCGCTTCCTCCTTGGTCATCGGGACGATCGCCTGCCTGCAGACCGCCTCCTCCACGGCCGCCTTCCAGCTGCGGAGCTTGTGGCGCTGGCGCACGGCTTCGACGTCGTGTTCCGTGACACGCGCCTCGATCGTGACGTAGCGCAGCGTACCCGGCTTGAAGACGGAGTAGTCGGGGCGGGCCTCGCGCACGGCGGTGGTGCCGCCGCGGCGGTCGCGGTTTGCGGCGTGGCGCAGGGTGCGGCGGACCCATGCGGACAGGGTGAGGTTGTTGCGGTGGGCGGCGTCGCGGATCTCGTCGAGATCGGCGTCGGACATGACGACCTGGAGGCGTTTACTCATGATATGAGTATGATATACTCATACCGTGCCGTCAACTGACGGGCATTGGACGGAGCGCCGAGGAAACCCGCCATTGCACCCCCGCCCCCGCCCCCGCATCCTCAAGCCAATCCTCCTCTTGTCCCAGGTTTCGCCGGAGCTGCAGCCATGACCCGCCCGTCCCTCCTTCTCCCGGTCCTCGCCTTCGCCTTCCTCCCGGCACCGCCCCTCCAGGCCCAGCGCTTCTCCATCGAGGACGTCCTCAGTCCCGGCTACCCCGTCGAGCTGGTCGCGGCCAGGGGCGCGGACCGGATCGCGTGGATCGAGTACGAAGAGGGACGCCGCAACGTCTACACCGCAGCCGGGCCCGGCTTCGAACCGGTGCGCCTCACCCGCTACGAGGACGACGACGGGCGCGACCTGTCTACGCTGCGCATCTCGGACGACGGTTCGGTCGTGGTGTTCCTGCGCGGCCACACCCCGAACCGCGACGGGTGGATCGCGAACCCGGCCAGCGACCCGCGCGGGGCCGAGCGCGCGGCGTGGGCGGTGAGCACCGCCGGGGGTGAACCGTGGCGGGTGGTCGAAGCGTGGAATGTGGCACTGTCGCCCGACGGGGAGTGGATCGCGTACACGCGGAGCGGGGCGATCTACCGGGCGCCGGTGAATCCGGGATTGGTCACGGTCGAGCCGGAGCGTCCTCTCTTCAGCGTCTTCGGGGACCAGCGCGGGCCGGTGTGGTCGCCGGACTCGCGCAGGATCGCGTTCGTGAGCGACCGGGACGACCACAGCTTCATCGGCGTCTACGACACCGGCAACCCCGGCATCACCTACCTGGGGCCGGCGGTCGACCGCGACACCGGTCCGACCTGGTCGCCGGACGGAACCCGGGTCGCCTTCATCCGCAGGCCGGGACTGCCCTTCGGGGCGCGGGCGGAACGGGGCGACGCGCGCGGGGACGCGTGGCCCGAGGGGATGACCTCGGCGCGCTTCGCGGGCGGGTACGACTTCTCGATCTGGGTGGGGGACGTGAGCACGGGCGAGGCGGCCGAGGTATGGCACAACGCACCGGACGACGAGATCCACCGCGAGGTGCGCTCGATCATCTGGGCGGGCGACCAAATCATCTTCCAGGCCGAACCGGCGGGTTGGCGGCGCTACTACGCGGTCGCGGCGGCGGGCGGCACGGCCACTCCAGTCGAGCTCACGCCGGGCGACGGCATCGCGGAGCACATCTCGCTTTCCCCCGACGGCCGCACCCTCTTCTACGCCACCAACGCGGGCGACATCGACAGGCGGCACCTGTGGCGCGTCCCCACCGCGGGCGGCCCGGCCCGGCAGCTGACCTACGGCGACGGCATCGACACCTACCCCGCCGTGCTGGCCTCGGGGACTCACGTCGCGGTCCTCAGCGCCAGCGCGAAGCAGCCGCTGACCGTGGCCGTCGTCCCGGCCTCCGGCGGCGAGGCGCGGATGATCCGCGAACTCCCGTCGCGCTATCCGTTCGACCGGCACGTCGTCCCCGAAGCGGTCACCCTGGAGGCGGAGGACGGCTACGAATTCTACAACCAGCTCTTCCTGCCGCCCGATCTGCGGGCGGGCGAACAGCGTCCCGCGCTCATCTTCATCCACGGCGGGTCGCGCCGCCAGATGCTGCTCGGCTACCACTACATGCACTTCTATCACATGGCCTACGCCATGAACCAGTACTTCGCGAACAAGGGGTATGTGGTGCTGTCGGTGAACTACCGGAGCGGCATCGGGTACGGCCGCGAGTTCCGCAACGCGCCGGGACGCGGGGGGCGCGGCAACACCGAGTACCGCGACATCAAGGCGGCCGGGGAGTATCTGCGCGACCGTCCGGATGTCGATCCCGCGCGCATCGGACTGTGGGGGCTCTCGTACGGCGGCGTCCTCACGGCGCAGGGGCTGGCGCGGGACTCCGATCTCTTCGCGGCAGGGGTCGACATCGCGGGCGTGCACCTGTGGGGGAACTCGATCGATCCCGAATCGGTGTCCTACCGGTCGTCATCGGTGTCGGAGGTGGAGAACTGGACGTCGCCGGTGCTGCTGATTCATGGGGATGACGACCGCAACGTGTCGTTTTCGCAGACGGTGGGACTTGTGCAACTGTTGCGTGCACAGGGTGTGCCGCACGAACTGATCGTGTTCCCGGACGATGTGCATGACTTTCTCCTGCATGCACGGTGGCTGATCACGTTCAATGCGACGGACGGGTTCTTCGATCGTCACCTGCGGGGGGAGGAGGCGGTGACGACGGGTGGGAGGCGGTAGGGCGAGGGTGGTCCCGGCGGGCTAACGCTAACTCGCCGGCCGAATCGCCCGCGTCAGCGCCGCCACCCCGCCCACCACCGGCAGCGAAACACTCGTCCCCGCCAGGTCCACCGTCAGCATCGTCCCCGGCTCCGGGTGCACGGTGTACAGCTGGTCGCTCGAGAAGATCATCAACCCGATCCGCGCCCCTGCCGGAATCACCTGGTCGTCCGGCTGCAGCGCGAACTCCAGCTCCACGAACTCGCCGGGCGTCAGCGCGGTCCCGCTCCTCGGCGCCGCGATATCGTCCGCACCCGCGTTCGTCGGATCCGCCCAGCCCTTGGTGATGATGTTGTCGTTGATGTGCTCGGGTTCCGCCGCCCACGGTAACGACACCAGCCAGACCGTCAGATTGGCGGCCGCCGCATCCGCCGATACACGCACGCGCACGGTCGCCTCGCCGGAGAGGTGCACAGCCTCGCGCAGTTCGGGTGTCGAATAGAGCAACCGGTGGTTCGACCACTCGACCGCGGCAAGCTGATTCCCGGAGAACGCGAAGTTGTCGACAATACCCCCGCTGCCCCGGTTCGGCCCGCCTGCCAGCGACAGGGTCCCGGTCCAGTTGCCGTCGCCGCCGGGATGCAGTCTCACACCCTCGGCCTCGGGATGCGGATAGCTGGCGTACGGGGTCGGATTCCCCATTTCGTCGCCTTCGCGCACGATCCACGCCTCGGGGTCGTTCTCGACGCCGTTTTCGACACCCATCACGTAACGGGTGAACCATCGATTCATGCGCTCCAGCGGGGGAGGGCCGCCGTGACCGCCTTGGTGATAGTAGATCTGGACGGGAACGCCCCGCTCCTTCAGCGCCATCGCGATGCGGTAGCTGTGCTCGGGCATCACGTTCCAGTCGTTGAAGCCGTGAGCCATGAGGGTGGCCGCGCGCACGCCGTCGATGTGGTTGAGGTAGTCGCGCTCGGCCCAGAAGTCGTTGTAGTCGCCGGTGGTGCGGTCGAGGTGCTCGTTCATCTCGTCGCGCACGCTGGCGATGCAGTAGTCGCGCACGTGGGGAAAGCTGCTGAAGATGAAGTCGAAGAGCACGTCGATATCCTCGCCGGGATAACCGCCCGGCGACCGCACCAGCCCGTTCGAGCGGTAGTAGTGGTAGTAGGACGTGTTCGGCGCGATAGGGATGATCGCCTCCAGGCCCTCGACACCGGTGGTCGCGGCGGCCAGCGGCAGCGTGCCGTTGTACGAGGTCCCGGTCATGCCGACCTTGCCGGTGGCCCAGTAGGCCTCGACCTCTTCGTCGCCGTCCAGGCTGGTGAACCCGCGTGCCCGCCCGTTCAGCCAGTCGATCACGGCCTTGGGCGCGAGCGACTCGTTGGCCCCGCCGACGGTGGGACAGCCCTGGGACTGGCCCGTGCCGGGGGACTGTGAGTGGATGACCGCGAACCCGCGCGGCACCCAGATCCGCACGTGCGACATGGAGATGATGGGCTGGCTGGTGCGGTGCGCGATGTCCGCCGGGAAGGGATCGCGCGTGATCGGGTCTCCGCCGACCTCCTGCCTGAGGTTCCAGAAGTGGTCGAAGTCGATGCCGGCGATCCCGGAATAGTAGGGACTGGTCTCGTAGATGACCGGCACCTTCAGCCCCTCGCTGTCGGTCTGCGCGGGACGCGTGACGTCCACATGCATGCGGTCGGGCCTGCCGTCCCCATCGGTGTCGAACTCGGTCTCGACCCAGAGGTCGTGGCGGATCCAGGTGGCGGTGTCCGCGAACTCGGGCACGATCTGCGCCTGGCCGTCCTCGATGACGTGGGTCGTCTGGGCGGTGGCGGTGGTGGGGAGGAGGGCAGTGGCGAGGAGGGCGAGGAGCGCGGGCAGCTTGTACGCGGCCGATTCGGGGCGGGGTTGGGTCATGGGCTTGAGTAGGAGTTCATGGGATGGCTCTGGTGGGGTAACCGTGGGCGCAAGAATCACCTGTTTCCGGGTGGAACGCAAGTTTCGTGCGAGGGCGCCGGACCAATCTTCGCGCCGTCTACGCCGACCCGTGGATTTCGTCCGCGGATCGCTACGTGACGATGAAGCGGATCGCGAAGAGAACGGCCACCACCAGCACGGCGAGGTTCACTTCATGACGCCGCCCGCCCACCGCCTTGATCAGCACATAGGTGATGAACCCGAGCCCGATTCCGGTCGCGATCGAGTGGGTGAAGGGCATGGCCAGTGCAGTCACGATGGCAGGCACGGATTCGGTGAGGTCGTCCCACTCCACGTGGCGCATTGCCCGCGCCATCACGCAGCCCACGAAGAGGATCGCGGGGGCGGTCGCGAACGCCGGGATGGCGGTCGCGATGGGCGCGAACACGATCGAGACGAGGAACAGGCCCGCCACGACCAGGGCCGTGATCCCCGTGCGTCCCCCCGCCCGCACCCCCGCCGCGCTCTCGATGTAGGAGGTAGTGGTCGAGGTGCCGAGCATCGAACCCACGATCGTGGCCGAGCTGTCGGCGACGAGCGCGCGCTTCAGGCCCGGGACCCGCCCCGTGCCGTCGGTCAGCCCGGCCTCGTTGAGGACGGCGACGAGGGTCCCGCTCGTGTCGAACAGGTCCACCATGAGGAATGCGAAGATGATCGCGACCAGTCCCACTTCGACCGCGGCCGCGATGTCGAGCTGGAACGCGGTCGGGGCCAGCGAAGGCGGCGCCGCCACCAGCGACTCCGGAGCTGGCGACACCCCCGCGACCCATCCGATCCCCGCCACGATCAGGATGCAGAGCAGGACGGAAGCTGGCTGTTTGAGGTGCTCCATCCCGACGATCGCGATGAACCCGAGGACAGCCAGGATGACCGTCCACTCGGTGAGATTCCCGAGCGTCACCAGCGTGGCATCGCTTCCCACCACGACCCCGGCGCTGCGCAGCCCGATGATGAACAGGAAGAACCCGATCCCGGCCGCGATCGCGTGTTTCTGCGAGCGCGGAATGGCGTTCACCACCCATTCGCGCACCGGCAGCACCGACAGGATCAGCATCAGCACCCCCGAGCAGAAGACCGCCCCCAGCGCCGCCTGCCACGGAAGCCCCATCGTGCCCACCACCACGGCCGCGAAATACGCGTTCAGTCCCATCCCCGGCGCCAGCGCGATGGGGAAGTTCGCGTAGAGTCCCATCACGATCGACCCGAAGGCCGCGGCCATGCAGGTGGCGACGAGTGCCGCCCCCGCGTCCATCCCCGTGCCAGCCAGGATCTGCGGGTTCACGAAGATGATGTACGCCATTGTGAGGAAGGTGGTGAACCCGGCCACGATTTCGCGGCGGAGGGTGGAGTTGCGTGCTTCGAGTTCGAAGTACCTCAGCACGAGGGCTTTCTCCTTTGGGGATGGGGGGTTACGGCGTCCGCGGCGCCGGTGGCGGGATGCACTTCGCGTTCCTGCACATGACCCTACCAGTTGGAGGGGGCCACCGCTAGCCCGGATTTCTCACACCCACAAGAGAGCACCGGCCTCCGGGGGGTGTTA
>JAPPGM010000167.1 GCA_028874995.1 Gemmatimonadota bacterium
GGTCATCGCCATGCAGTACATGTTCACGGGCATGTTCATGGCGCTGGTCGGCGGGTTCATGGCCTACGTCTTCCGGATGCAGCTTGCCTTCCCGGGCATCAACGTGCCGGGCTTCGGGATGGTCTCGATGGGCGAATACAACGCGCTCGTCACCAATCACGGCACGATCATGATCTTCTGGGTGGCCATGCCGGTGCTGCTGGCCGCCTTCGGGAACTACCTGATCCCGCTCATGGTCGGGGCGGACGACATGGTCTTCCCCAAGATCAACCGCCTGTCGTTCCAGGTCTTCTTCGTCAGCACGATCGTGATCCTGGCGTCGCTGGTGGTGGAGGGAGGGGGCTTCGCCGGTGCGTGGACGGCCTACCCGCCGCTCTCGGCGAACGAGACGTACAACCTCACCCCGCTCGGGAGCACCCTGTGGGTGATCGGGGTGGGACTAGAGTTCGTGGCCTTCCTCCTTGGCGGGATCAACTTCATCACCACGCTGATGAACTCGCGCGCGCCCGGGATGCGCGCCTTCGACGTGCCGCTCGTGGTGTGGATGATCGTGGTGGCGAGCATCCTCTTCATGCTGTCGGTGGGGCCGCTGCTGGCCGGCGCGATCATGCTCATCTTCGACCAGACGCTCGGGACCGGCTTCTTCAACCCGGCCACCGGGGGCGATCCCATCCTCTGGCAGCACCTCTTCTGGTTCTTCGGGCACCCCGAGGTGTACGTGGTGCTGCTCCCGGCGATGGGCGTGGTGATCGAGATCATCGCCACCTTCTCGCGCAAGAAGGTCTTCGGCTACCGCATCGTGATCTTCACGGTGGTGGCCACGGGGGTGCTGAGCTTCTTCGTGTGGGCCCACCACCAGTTCATCGCGGGAATCGACCCGCGCATGGCGAACATCTTCACCATCACGACCCTGCTCATCTCGGTCCCCATCGCGGAGCTGTGCTTCGTTTACATTGCCACGTTGTACGGGGGCTCGATCAGGCTCACCACGCCCATGCTGTGGGCGCTCGCCTTCGTGGCCGAGTTCCTGATCGGAGGTGTGACCGGGATCTTCCTCGGCGCCGCGGGCTCGGACATCTACTTCCACGACACGGGATGGGGGGACAGCACCGGCGGATCTCCAACTACTCGGGCTTCTCCGAGCTTGCGCGCGACGGATTCCAGGACATCCGGGTGTTCGCGACGCTTTCGCTGCTGGTCATGCTGGCCGCGCAGTTCATCTTCTTCTACAACTGCTACAAGACGTGGCGCTCCGGTCCGAAGGCCCCGAAGAACCCCTGGAAGGCCAACTCGCTGGAGTGGACCACCGAGTCGCCCCCACCGCACGGCAACTGGCGCCCCGACGACATGCCGGTCGTCTACCGGGGCCCTTACGAATTCAGCGTGCCGGATCGCGTGGACGACTACTGGCCGCAGAACGAACCCCCCCGACGAGACTCCTGATGCCCCTCACGCACTTGCGTTTGCCTTCTTCCCCCAACCGCACACCCCGGAAGTCGCCGGAGCGGTGGGCCGACCGCGCGTTCCGGCAGATCCCGGAGGCGTGGGCTGACCACACGAGGCCGACCTCATGAGGCCGATCGCGACGACCCGCGCCGCAACCGGGATCGCCACCGGCAAGCTCGCCGTCTGGTGGGTGCTGGCCTCCGAGGTGGTCATCTTCGGGGGACTGCTGGCGTCGTACGTCATGTTCCGTCTGGGGCATCCCGAGTGGGCGGACGCGGCGGCGGTCACCAACACCACCATCGGCGCCTTCAACACCTTCGTGCTGCTCACCTCCAGCCTGACGGCGGTGCTGGCCCACCAGGCGGCCGAGCGCGGAGACGGTCCGAAGGCAGCCCGCTACCTGTATTTCACCATTGTCGGCGCCGCCACCTTCATCGGGGTGAAGACCTACGAGTGGTGGTACGAGATCTCCCACGGGTACACCATCACCTCGAACGGCTTCTGGGCGTTCTACTATTCCGCCGCCGGGCTCCACGCCTTTCACGTGATCGCGGGCGCCGTGATCATGGCCTTCGTGGCGAGGGACGCCGCGAAGAACCTCGAACTCCACCGGGTCGAGCTGATCGGGATCTATTGGATCTGGAAGGCGTCGCTGGTGGTGAAGCACTTCATGCACCTGTCCATCGAGCGCCCGATCGCGAAGATCTTCCTGGCCGCGTCGGTACTGCTGCTCGCGCTCTTCTGGGGCGGCGTGGCACCGGACGTGCAGCTGCATGACGGCCGCATGTGGGAGAACCTGGCCGCGAAGGAGGCGGTGGTCCGGGGGATCGTGGACGATCATTCTGGAGATGAGGAACACGCGGCGGACGACGAACACGTCGAGGACGTGGCGCACGCAAGCGTGGTGCCTACTCACAAGTCGACCGACAACCTGCTCCCCGGAGGCTACAACCTGGCCCACGCGGGGTTCTGGACGGTGCTCATCCTGGTCGCGGTCGGGACCAACGCGGTGGCGATCATGCTTTCGATCGGGGTGCTGATCCTGGTTTTCGAAACGCTCAGCCACATTCCGATCGTGCGGCGGCTGCTGGCTCCGGTCGTGGGGATCGTGATGAGGCTGCCTGGGGTGGGCCGACTCCGGGAGCGGCTGGTGGGGGCGGGGGAATGACTGCACGGGCGTCGATCATTCCGTTCCGGCCGAGGCCGCAGCGGGCCGAGAAGCTGATCTCGAACGGTGTGTTGGGCATGCTGCTCTTCGTCTTCGTCGAGGTCATGCTCTTCGCGGGGTTCATCTCCGCCTTCCTGATCATCAAGTCGCGGGCGGTGGGCTCGGTGTGGCCGCCGCCCAACCAGCCGCGGCTGCCCTTCGAGGAGACGGCGGTCAACACGAGCGCGCTGATCGCGAGCGGGATCGTGCTCCTGATCGCGCACCGGCTGTACGTTCGTGGAAAGGAATCGGTCGCCGTGCTGCTGGCGGTGGCGACGGTGTTGGGTGGAGCGTTCGTGGGGTTGCAGGGGGTGGAGTGGCTGGCGCTGATCCGGGAGGGCCTCACGCTCACGTCGTCCACGTATGGCGCACTGTTCTACACGATCATCGGGGCGCACGCGGCGCACGCCGTCGCGGCGATCTTCGTGCTGGCGTGGGCGTGGGTGCGAATGACGCGGGGCAGGCTGTCCCGCGAGGCGATGTCGACGGTCGCGCTGTTCTGGTACTTCGTGGTGCTGGTCTGGCCGTTTCTGTACTTCCAGGTTTACTTGTAGGGCATGGGGGAGCGAGACCAGGGCATGGAGCCGCAAGCGCAGGGTGTAAGGGCATGGTGAAGCGCGACGGGACCCGGAATTGGCGGCGCCTGGCCGCCGGGCCGCGGCGGTGTGCGCGCCGCGCGGGCTGGATCGGGGCGGGGCGGGGGATGGCGGGCGGAGTGGCCGTGCTCGTGGTTCTGGTCGTGACCGCCGCGTTTCCTGAGGCCGCGCACGCATGTCCTGTGTGTTTCGACCGGGACGACGAGGCGCGGATCGCGTTTCTGGCCACGACGGGGCTGCTGACGCTGCTGCCGTTGGGGCTGGTGGTGGGGACGGGGGCGTGGTTGAGGCGGCGGGCGCGTGAGTTGCGGGGGGATGACGGGGGCGGGGGGGACTGAAGGGGGATTCAGCCCGACCCGCAGGGCGGCCTCGATTCTGAAGCGAGCAAAGATGGAATTGGACTGTCACAGTTGATCCTGTGGGCTTGCATTTTACTGTCTCTGACTGCATATTGCTGTCATGGCCGTACAAATCACCATCAGAGGCGTGTCCGAGGACGTGCGTGACGAGTTGGCAGCGCGAGCAGCGTCGTCGCGTCTTTCCATGCAGGAGTACCTGCGGCGGGAGCTGGACCGGATCGCGTCCCGCCCATCGGTGGCTCGCTGGCTGGAGGATGTGCGGGCGCGCAAGGAGGCCGCCGGGACGCGTGTACCGAGTTGCAGCATCCTCGCCGCTCGGATCGCGGACCGTAGGTGACCGTTGTCGTCGACGCATCGGTGATGGTCGCCGCGCTCGTGGACTCCGGGCCCGACGGAGAGTGGGCGGAATCGGTGGTCAGCGCGGAGACGCTTGCGGCTCCGGAGTTGGTCCTGGTCGAGACGACGAGCATCCTGCGACGGCTGGAGCGGCAAGGCGAAATCTCACGGATCGAGGCGAACGGCGCTTGCCGGGATCTGTTGCGGCGCGACATCCAATTCCTTCCCTTCGCCCCATTTGCCGACCGGATCCGGGAGCTTCGTCACAATATGAGCAGCTATGACGCGTGGTATGTGGCGGTGGCGGAAGCTTTCGAATCCCCGTTGGCGACGCTGGATCGCAGGCTGAGCCGAACCGTGGGGGTCAGGTGCAGGTTTGTGGTGCCAGGACAGACCGAACGCGTCCGATGAATCGCGGAGCAATGGAAGAATCCAGCCGAGAAGGACAGATCCTCACTGGCCCGCAATTCGATGAGCACCAGGCCGACAAGGAGCGTGGCCCCCAATGCCTCCAGCTCGCAAACACGCTCTCGGCGCTGTATCCTCGCGGAAGCGAGGAGAAACGGCCGCTCAACGCCATGCCGGTCGCGATCTGAGGAGGAGCGATGCTTCGGAAACTTCGAGTCAGGGACTTCAAGTCACTCGCGGACGTAACCGTGGAGTTTCCACATATGTCGGTTCTCTTCGGCCCCAACTCGGCGGGCAAGAGCAACCTGCTCGATGCGATTCAAGCGCTTTCGCGGATCGGCACCCAGCGGACACTCATGGACGCGCTCGATAGCCGGATGATCCGGGGCTACGCCTTTGAATTGTTCGCTTTGCCACAAGGTGGAATCTCGTCCAAGTCCGAGGCCCAGTTCTCCATCGAAGCCGACCTCGGCATCGCCGAGGGACAGAACGGCCGCAGGACCCGTTACCGCTACGGAGTGAATATCGAAATCGGATATCGGTTGGGGGCTCTCGCGAACCGAGGCGAGTACCTCTGCGCCCTGTCCAAGGCCGGAGACCCAAAGGGCAAACCGGCGATCGAGGTGACCAACGGGCAGATTTCGGTTCGCCGCCAGAGCGGGGGGGGGCGCCCGCGCCTGGAGCAAAAGGGACTGAACTACGCAATCCTGTCAGATGCCCGCTTTGCGTCACCGGCCTACAAGTACATCGAACGGGCGCGCACCGAATTGCAGAACTGGAGGGCCTACTATCTGGATCCTCGCGTCGCCATGCGCGCGGAGATGCCCCCCATGGATGTCTCCGATATCGGGGTGTTCGGACAACACATCGTTCCGTTCCTCTACAAGCTCAAGGGAGAGCGTCCGCAACACTATGAAGCGGTTCGCCGGACGGTCCGGGCGATAGTCCCAAGCATATCCGGTTTCGACGTGGATCTCGATAGTCGTGGCATGCTTGACTTCTTCATCCGCCAGGATGGGGTCACGTTCTCATCCCGAATCGTCTCCGAGGGAACTCTGCGCGTTCTCGCGCTGTGCGCGCTCAGCGTCAACCCGTGGAACGGCTCGCTGCTGGCCTTCGAAGAACCCGAGAACGGCGTGCACCCACGCCGAGTCGAGCTCATCGCCAAGATGCTCACCTCTCTTTCGCTCGACCACCATCGCCAGGTTGTGGTCACCACCCACTCGCCGTTGTTCTGCGACGCCGTGCTGAAGGAGGCCCGTTCCAGGTCAACGGATGATGTCGGCCTGTTCAATGTACGCCGCGATGGTGCAGGGAGCGTGATCGAACCATTTGACACCAATGGTCCCCTGTTCGACGATCCGGAGATCGCCGAGGCCCTTCGGATACCTACTGAGGACCACCTCTTCGAGAGCTTGATTCTGAGCGGATTCATTGATGAGTGAGCCGCTGCTGGTTGAGTTCTTCGTGGAAGACGATGCCCACCGGCAGCTACTTGTCCCGCTCGTGGAGCGGGTGGCTCGCGAAGAGGATCTTGCTCTGCGATGCCAGGTACGAAACGCGCGCGGCGGACAATGCGGGAGCGATGGGCTCGTTCAAGCGCTACCAGCTTCTTCGCGAGAAGGGCGTGGGTGGGACGGCAGTTCCTGCAATCCTGGTGGTCGCGATTGACGGCAACTGCTCTTCGTTCACGGAAACCAGCAGGAACATTCGACACGCGACTCGGGATCCATTTGTCCACATGCTGGTCACCGCCTGCCCGGACCCCCACATCGAGAGGTGGTACTTGGCCGACCCCCAATCGTTCCAGGCCGTGGTCGGGACCCGGCCACGGGTAGGCCCGAGCAAGTGCGTCCGGGGCCACTACAAGCAGATGTTGGCCACCGCCATTGCCGGCGCGGGCCACCCACCCACGCTCGGCGGTGTCGAGTTCGCGAGGGAACTGGTTGACGCGATGGATCTTTTCCGGGCGGGCAAGACCGATTCATCGCTCAAGGCCTTTGTCGGAGAACTACGGAAAGGTCTCCGTCGTGCGTCCCGAACCGCGAGGGATGGGTAAGCCGGTCGGCACGGGGGCGGTGCGTTCCCGCCACGAACTCCCCAGCCTGACACCCGGCCTTGGCACTCCTGTTGGGGAGGCGGTGCCGGAGCGCTGCACGAGGCCGGCCTGAGAGCAGCTGCCGCAGTCCCACAGAGGGTTGCGGCGCTGCACCGTCACCCCCCCAACGCAGCCTCCACCCCCTCCAAAAAGGTCGGATCCCCTTCCGGGATCGGTCCCACCCAGCTGAACGCGACGGTTCCGTCCCGGTTGAACACCACCGACGTCGGCAGCCCGCGCGCGTGGAAAAGGTCCCGTGACACGGCGTCCGGGTCGAGGGCGATGTCGTACCCGACGCCGAACTCCTCGACGAACTCGATGACTAGGTCGTGGTCGGGCGACCGGTCCACGGAAACGCCCAGGATGCGCAGGCCACGGTCGTGGTAGCGTTCGTAGAGGGATTGGAGATAGGGCGTTTCCTCGCGACAGGGGTGGCACCAGGTGGCCCACAGGTTGACCAGCAGGACGTGTCCGCGGTAATCGGAGAGGGCGACGGGGGAACCGTCGTGCAGGGAAGCGGCGGTGAAGTCGGGTGCGGGGTCGCCGCTGCGCAGAGAGGGCGACTCGGAGGGGATGCAGGACGCGAGGAGCAGGGTGGCAAGTGTGGGGGCGCGGGCAGGCCGTCCTGTTCGACCGAGGAGCCACACGGTGCGGAGTCCGACAAGGCACACATGTAAAGTACGCATGACAAATTGTAATGTGCACATTACATAGTGAATCATTGATCGCGGCCAGGTAGCGCGGGTTGTGCTACCGTCATTCGAACAGCGGCAAGGGAGTCGCTCGCTCAATCCTTGTCCCTCGGGTGAGGTGGCCCCGGGCGGGCTGGCGGTTCGACGAACTGGGTCGAGAAGGGGCCCACGCCGTGTACCTGGACGACGGTGACCTCTTCCACCCACATGTAGGCGGGTTCATCGGCGGCGATCACGATGTAGCTGCCGGGACCGTACGCCTTGGCGGTTTCCTTGTCCATTGTGTCGCCCAGGCCAACGAAAAATCGGCCCGAGAGCACGGTCAGGTGCTCGTTGACCGGGTGGGTGTGGGGTCGCAGGTTGAAGCCGGGGTGGACCTCGAGGCGGAACGCGAAGAGTTCGCCGTCGGCGTAGGGGTCGCCGTACAGGGGCAGCATGCGCACCCCGTTGTTCAGTTCGCCCCAGGGCAGGGATTCGCCGTCGTGGAAGACGTTGCCGGCGGCGTCCTGGGCGTGGGCGGGGGGCGTGGCGAGAATCAGGAGAATCAGGGGGATCGTTGAGGTGGCGGCGAGCCGGGTGGCGAGGTGGGTGGGGTGGATGGTCATCGGTTGTCTTTCCTCGTTCGTGGGCCAATCCAATGGGTGTCCGTCAGGAAATATGGGCGCACCGCGCGGGCACCGCATCGTCCGGAGCACGCTCTCACCGCCCTTGCCGCAGTCGGCCGGCCCGCGCGAACCTTACCGGTCTCATCGTCCGGCGAAAGCCGAAATCCCATGAACGGCAGCACGTCCATCCGGGAATCGAGGTCCCGTCTGAAGCCGAAGTCCCCACCCCAGGAGCCGAGTTCGTGAAATCCCTGTATCCAGGCGTCGCCACCGCCCGCGCGGCCCGCGGGAAGACTCTTCACTCGCGCGGATTCACCCACGGCCTGCTCGCGGCCACCTTCCTCTCCCTCATCCCCGAACCCGGGGCGGGGCAATGGCGCAACCGCTACCCCCGCGTCCAGGGTTACGGGCATCACGTCTACCTGGAGGGGTACGAACTGCCGGTGCTCACGAACGGACCCATCGACCCGGCTCCGTCGCCCGACGGGCGCATCGCCAGAGGCTTGAATCCCGGCAGGAAATCGTCTAAC
>JAPPGM010000022.1 GCA_028874995.1 Gemmatimonadota bacterium
GTGGTGCACCGTCGCGCGCGAGAAGTGGATGTTGTTGCCCCGCATGCTCATGCGTTTCTCGTCGTGGGTCATCTCGTCGGTCGGGAAGGAGACGCGGATGACCTCACCGCCCAGGAAGAACGGGGCCACCCGCTGGCGTTCCGGCGACATCATCTCCAGGCGCCAGCCCTCCTTGGCGAGGGGCGGTATGGTCACCAAGCCACGGGATTCGATAAAGTCAACGGCCTCCTGGGCCAGCATCCTGACCACCTCGGGCTGGCCTCCTGGCTCCGCGTGCAGCGTCTTGACGTGTTCCAGCGCCGCCTTCCAGTCCTCACCGAAGCCCAGTTCGCGCGACGCCTCCAGCATCCGCTCCTCGCACCAGGCGAACTCGCGGTCCGCGATCGCGATCAGTTCGGCGGGCGAGTACGGGATCATCTCGCGGGCCAGGTCGGCGGCCATGCCATCGGCTCCGATCGGGTTGCCGACGATCGGCTCCTCCCCTCCCTCCGGCCACCCGACGACCTGCGTCCGCAACGCCGACAGGTACCCGCCCAGGGCCCGGTCCGCCTCCTCGTAGGGCTGCTTCGCCCACCACGTGAAGAGGGGGTCGTAGCCGCCGTAGTGGCGATACCAGCTTCCTAGAGTACCCCGGTAGGACTGAAGGATCCGCACCGCCCTGAGTCCGGTGATCGGCGTCGGGGTTGGACGCCCGTCCCCTCCCAAGCCAGCCCCCCCTGCGGCTGCCCCGGACTTGAGCGCCTCCTGCGCATCCTCCACCGCGACGGCCAGCGCGGCCAGGCTCCCCGCGATCTGCTGCCCGTCGACCGGGCGGCCGTGGTGGCGGATTTCGAGCAACGCCAGGATGTCCGGCCCGAAGGGCAGCAGCGGGGCCACATCGGCGAGCGTGCGTTCCTCCCGCGCGAGCAGTTCCTGCCGGTACCGCACCTCGGCGCTCAGCAGCACGTGATCGATGCTCCCATCCACATCGCCCGCCGCCACCGGCAGCGAGGCCAGCGCGTCGGCCCATCCCTCGAGGAAGTCGCGCATTCGTGCATGGCGCGCGTCCGAGTACGGCATGCCCGCCCACTTGCGCTCCAGCGCCCCGAGGTCCGAACTGAAGCGGTTCACCACCGAGGCGAGGCTCGAAGTCTCGAAGGAGGCGATCTCGGTGAGATCGGGGACCGCTGAGGGGGACTGGGAGGCGGCGGGGGTGGGGGCGGACGCGGCGGCGGCGAAGATGGCGGCGGCCAGGGCGAGGGAGCAGAGGCGTTGCATGCGGGTGACTCGTGTGGCTGGTGTACGGGGTGGTGGGGGGCGCGTAAGCTAATGGTTGCGGTGTGACAGGGCACCGGTGAGGGAGCACGCCATGCTGATCTTCGGCCAACACGAGAAACAGACGCTGGCCCAGCTCGAGCGGGTCGCCGAGCGGGCGGAACACGCGGCCCTGATGGCCGACGGCCACCTCGGCTACGTCATGCCGATCGGGGGCGTGGCCGCGTATCGCAACCAAGTCAGCGTGGCGGGGGTGGGGTTCGACATCGCGTGCGGGAACGCGGCGATCCGGACTGATCTGGGGATGGAGGATCTTGCAGGCCGGCCAGATGGGTTGCGGCGACAGCTTGAACGCATCGGTGACGCGATCCAGGACGAACTGTCATTCGGGGTGGGCGGCACCAACAAGTCACCCGATGCGCCTTCGGATCACGCGCTGTTCAGCGACCCGGCCTGGCAGGCCGTACCGCCACGCCATCGCTCGGCCCTGCTGGACAAGGCGCGCAGGCAGCTCGGTTCGGTGGGGTCCGGGAACCACTATGTGGATGTCTTCGCCGACGAGCAGGATCGCATCTGGGTCGGTGTGCACTTCGGGTCACGGGGCTTCGGGCATACGGTGGCTTCGTCGTTCCTGGCCATCGGGCAGGGGGCTGAGTGGGGGACGCGGGTGCGCGAAGCCGAGGTCATCTTCGACCTGAATGCGCCCGCCGGGCACGACTACTGGGCGCTGATGAAGCTCGCGGGGCGGTACGCCTACGCTGGGCGCGAGTGGGCGGCCCGGAAGGCCGTGGAGATCATCGGGGGCCGTGAGATCGAGTTGGTGCACAACCACCACAACTTCGCCTGGGAGGAGGAGCATTTCGGGCGCACCTTCGTGGTGGTGCGCAAGGGGGCGACGCCGGCGTTTCCGGGGCAGAGGGGGTTCGTGGGCGGGTCGATGGGGGACGACGCGGTGATTCTGGAGGGGGCGAGGGGGGCCGGGCCGGAGTCGCCTGCGGGCGAGATGCAGGCCCGGGCGCTGTATTCGACGGTGCACGGAGCAGGCCGCGTGATGAGCCGCACCGCCGCGAAAGGGAAGCGTCACCGCCGGACGGGGAAGGTGTTGAAGCGCGGGAGGGTCAGCCGCGAGATGATGGCGGAGTGGGTGGAGGGCCGGGGGGTGGTGCTGCGGGGGGGTGGGGTGGACGAGAGCCCGCACGTGTACCGCAGGCTCACCGACGTGCTGGCGGCGCAGGGTGAGACGGTGACGGTGCTCCACACGCTCCGGCCGCTTGTGGTGGTGATGGCGGGGGGGCGGTGGTAGCCTGCCGGAAGCTCCGCTGGCTATCGCGTGTCAACTGCGTGCGCACTATGCTTGCAGAATCGGCGAGCTGCAGATCACCAACGTAGACACCGGGGGGAACCGGGCATGATCGACGCCTTACGCACCGCCACTCCCTCCGGGCACCGCCTGCTGGTGCGAGCTGCCCTCCTCACGCTAACCGGTGTGCACGCCGCGGGTTGCGCGACGCCCGTCCCTGAACCGGATCCACCCGTCCCCGAGGGCGAAGCCATCCTTGCGGCGCTCGAGAAAGTGGCCGAGAGCAAATGGGGACAGCGCGGCACAATCATGGTCAGGGGACAGGCAGCCGTGAAACACGACGGGGAGGAGCCGCTATCCGAGTCCACTCGCGCCTTCCTGGACGATGCCTTTGAAACGCGTGGCTGGCGCTGGTCGACGGAAGATCCGCTGGTGCCCACGGGGAACTGTTTCTTCCCCAGCGGTGACTGTCGTTTGAAGAATCCCACAGAACTGCATCTGACTTTTTCCGTGTGGCCCTGGCCAGGAGAGGAGGACTACGGGGAGGAATCAACTCAACCGTTGTCGTCCGACAGATTCCGCGCGGAACCCGTACCGGGAGAGAAAGGCTTCAAGGTCCACGTCGAGTGGCTGAGCAGCCTTGGCTCCAGTCGGTTCGGCCGACCCTACGCCGAGTTGGGAGGCGAGGGAGTGCTCGTCACGCGGGGGACCGAGGGGTTGGTGGTCAGGGTGGTGATGCAGTGGATCACCTGATCCCGCAGTCGGGCCCAGCCGACTCTCCCGGCTGAGCCCTGGCCCGGCGAGGCTCGTACCGAGTACCCTATTGACACTCCCCCTGGCGTTCATACGTTTGGCGGTAGCGATTCGCCCTTTCGGAAGACGCAAGACGGGAGGAGGCCGATGAGACGTATCGCAATCTGTGTCGTCGCCCTGTTCCTCCTGCTGCTTCCCACGTCCGCCCAGGGCCAGGTCACCTTCACCGTGACAGGCGGCCCCAACATCGCCACCTGGGTCTGGCCCGAGCGCGCGGACCGGCGGGAATCGTGGTCCTGGCATGGGGGAGCACTCGGCCTCGCCGCCGGAGTCCCAATCGTCGGCAACTGGGGCGTTCAACTGGGAATCGGTCTGTCCCAGAAGGGCTGGCATGGCGAGGGAACGTGTGCGGCTGGGTGGGAGACATTCGCGTGCGAGTGGGGCAAGTGGATCACATATGCCGAGTCCACGGTCCTGGCAGACAGACGAGTGCAGTTGAGTAACCGTTTCCGGTTGCACCTTCTGGCGGGTCCCGCGCTGGGATACCAGTGGGACCCCCAACCGCAAGTGGCCGCGCGCTTCGATTTCGGGATTGCAGGTGGAGCCCGGCTCGACACGCGGATCCGTGGCGGGCTGGGGCTCTCGGTCGGTGCGCTGTACACCCATGGGCTCAAGAATGTCCACAGCATGGATGTCATCGAGGAGTGGAAGAAGTGGTACTACTCCAAGAGCCGCACCCTGACCCTGCGTACCGGACTTTCGTACGCGATCGGCTGAGCCTGGGCGGCCGCCGCTGCCCGCTGGATGCCGGATTGGCGCCTAGAGCTGAGCAACCGGAATTGATCACCGTCATCGCCAATACTCGAAGCCCCGTCGCCACCGATGGCGCACTTCCCTTCGCCGGGGTCCGACTGCTCGCGCAATGCGTTGCCGCAGCGCTGGCAGGAGCGCACGCCGCCGGTTGCGACAACCGCGTCGTCGAAGCGGATCCGCCCGTCACCGAGGGCGAAGCCATTCTGGCGGCGCTGGAACACGTGGCCGAGGCCAGGTGGGGACAGCGAGGAACCATCATGGTCAGGGGGCAGGCGGCCGTGAAGTATCGGGGGGAGGAGCCGCTATCCGAGTCCACTGGCTCCTTCCTGGACAAGGCCCTTGAAGCGCGCGGCTGGCGCTGGTCCACGGAAGATCCGCTGGTGCCCACGGGGAACTGCATCTTCCCGAGCGGTGACTGTCGTTTGAAGAACCCCACCGAGCTGCATCTGACCTTCTCCGCGTGGCCGTGGCCAGGCGAGGAGGATTACTCGGAGGAAGAACCTGAACCGTTGTCCGAGAGATTCCGCGTGGAGCCCGTACGGGGAGAAGAGGGCTACAAGGTCAGCGTCGGGTGGCTGAGCAGCTACCACTCCGAGCGGCGCGGCCGGGACCAGGCAGTGACGGGAGGCGAGGCAGTGCTGGTCACCCGGAGAGCCGACGGGTTGGTGGTCAAGATCGTGGGGGGGTGGATCAGCTGACGCCGCGGGCGGGCCCCGGCTGCTCGATCGGCCGCGGCCCCGCCCGCGTGTCCGCCCGCACCTACCCTCGTATCTCCGCGTCGATGCCCTCCTCGCCTTCCCACCTCCCGACCACCGCCGCCCCACACGAGTCGCTGTAGACGTTCACGGCGGTCCGGCACATGTCGAGCGGCCGGTCGATGGAGAGCATCGCGGCCACGATCAGCATCGCTTCGGGATTGTCCCCGAGGCCGATCGCGCCGAGGATGATGAAGATCACCACCAGCCCCGCCGACGGAACCGCCGCGGCGCCGATCGACGCGAGCAGGGCCGTGAAGACGACGATGACCTGGGTCATGAACGTGATCTCCGCTCCCAAGGCCTGTGCGATGAAGAGCGCGCCCACGCACTCCATGACCGCCGTACCGTCCATGTTCACGGTGGCGCCCATGGGCAGCGTGAACGACGACACGCGATTCGACACCCCGACCTTCTCCCTCACTGTCGTCATGGTGACCGGCAGGGTGGCGGCCGACGAACTCGTAGAGAACGCCACCAGCAGGGGTTCACGCATGTTCATTGCGTGCTTCCACGGAGACACGCGCGCCCAGAAGTACAGCAGGAGAGGGAGCGTGATGAAGAAGTGGATGCCGAGGCCGGTGCCCAGCGCCGCGACGTACTTGGCCAGGTTGCCGAAGGCCCCGACACCCGGCCCGTCGACCAGCGTGAGCATCAGCGCGAAGACGCCGATCGGAAGCAGCTTGATGATGCCCGTGGTGAGAGCCATCATCGCCTTGAAGAGCGCGTCGACGAGATCCGTGATCTTCGTGCGCGGACCCTCCGGCAGCGTCGTGATGGCCACGCCGAAGACGATGCAGAAGAAGATGATCATCAGCATGTCGCCCGCCGAAGCGGCTTCGAAGAAGTTGCTGGGGACGACGGTGTAGACCAGTTCGATGAGCGAATCGGGCGTCGCGAGCTCGGGGGGCTCCGCTCCGGTGTCGGTCACCGGATAGCCCCGGCCCGGACTGAAGATGTTGAACAGCATCAGGCCGGTGAGCGCGGCCAGGAAGCTCGACGCCAAGTAGTAGGTGAGCGTCTTGCCGAACATCCGGCCCACGACGTGCCCGCCTCCGGCGGAAGCCACCCCCGAGATGATGGAGGTGATGACCAGCGGCACGATGATCATTCTCAGGAGACGCATGAACAGGGTGCCGAGCCACCCGAAGTACTCCGCGAAGGTTGGCCCGGCGGGAGTAAAGCCGATGCCGATGCCGACGACCATCGCGACAAACACCTGCCAGTGAAGACGCTTGTACCATTCCTGGCCCGGTCTGTATTCCATGAAGTTTCTCCGTAGGGGGGTTGTCCGTCTCGGGATCCGGATTCGCGGGCAACTTGGGGTGCGGGGGGGTGGATGGTCAAGCCGTGGCGGTTCTTGCGCGGCGGCTGCGGGTTGCACCGCCCTGCAGGCCAGCGGACATTTGGAGGCTCACCGGCCCAGGCCTGTCCTGCAGCGAGACGGTACAGTAGACATGACATTAAGTAAACCTGAGTTTACAGTGTGATTGGACCCGTGCGGTGGTTCCGGACGGAGGCATCGTTGGCCGCATGCAGCGGGGACTCGCTCTTCGCGCTCTTGGGGGCGTTGGCGGTTGCGCTCGGCGCCAACGGACCGATGGCGGTTGACGTCATCGCTCAATCGTCCACCGAACTTCGGACCTACGACGCACCGCGAGCGGTTTCCCCACCCGCGATCGACGGTTCCCTGGACGACCCGGCGTGGCGAACGGCCGCATGGACCGAGCCCTTCGTCGACATCCGTGGCGACGAGTGGCCGGAGCCCATCTGGAACACCCGGGCCAGGATCGCCTGGGATGACAGCCACCTATACATCGCGGCCGAGCTGGAGGAGCCACACCTCTGGGCCACCCTCGCCGACCGCGACGCGATCCTCTACCGCGAACACGACTTCGAGGTGTTCATCGACCCCGACGGGGATGCGCTTGACTACTACGAGCTGGAGATCAACGCGCTCGGCACCGAGTTCGACCTGTTCCTGCCGCGGCCCTACAACCGCAAGGGCAAGGCCAACGTGGGGTGGGACATGTTGGGGCTCCGCACGGCGGTGGCCCTCGACGGCACTCTGAATGACGCCTCCGACGAGGACCGCGGGTGGACGGTTGAGATCGCGATCCCGTGGGCGGCGCTGAAGCCGCCGGTGGGCGGCTCGGCCGCGGACGACCCCAGAGAGACGGACCGGTACGCGAGCATTGAGGGTGGCCGGCATGAGCCGGGCACCGGGCCGCGGGCCGGGCGACGAATGGCGCATCAACTTCTCCCGGGTGCAATGGCCCGTCGAAGTGGTGCCGGGCGGCTATCGGAGGGCGCGGCTACCGACCTCCGAGGACCGGCACCCGGAGCACAACTGGGTGTGGTCGCCGCAGGGCGAGATCAACATGCACATCCCCGAGATGTGGGGGATTGTGCGGTTCAGCGAGGGGGCGGGCAGCCCGCGAAAGGAATCGCCGCCAGACCCGGACGGCGATGCATCCGTGTCGAACACCAGGTCGCCGAGGAGTGCAGGCCGATGAAGCGGAGGGATTTCCTAAGGACGGCGGGCGGGGCGGCGGCTTTGGCCGGGAGTTCGCCGGTCGCGGCCGCCCTGACCGGCTGTGTCTCCGATTCCAGCCCGGACGTCCCCTTCTCCGTGTGGACCTGGGTGCACGGCAACCGCGACTACGACGGAGACGAATGGCGACACCGCTTCGCCCGGCTTCGCGAGTCCGGCTTCGACGCGGTGCTGGTCGGTGGCGGAGACATCGAACTCGTTTCGGGGGCCGCACATGACGAGGGGCTCGAATACCACCGCTGGTTCTGGACGATGAACCGCAACGGCGACGCCTGGGCCCAGGAGAATCACCCCGAATGGTTCACGGTGAGCCGCAACCTCGAGTCTTCGCTCTACCATCCGCCCTACGTCGGCTACTACAAGTGGGTCTGCCCCTCCCGTGCGTCCGTTCGCGAGTACCTGAGCCGTCGTGTCGGGGAGCTGGCTGCGAACCCCGCCGTCGACGGCGTTCATCTCGACTATGTGCGCCACTGCGACGTGATCCTCCCGCGCGGCCTGTGGGAGCGGTACGACCTCGTGCAGGACATCGAGCACCCCGAGTTCGACTTCTGCTACTGCGGCGGAAGCAGTTGAGTCCACAACCTGCTGTGAACATTGATCTTACGGGAACCAGACCTCGTTTTCCCGCTTTTCGGTTCCCGCCAATCGACTTGGGTCAGGCGCGAACTCTCGGGCGGCTCTCCAGAGCCTTCCTGAGCTGTCCAGCGTCGGCCTGCTGATAGCAGCGAAGCACCGTCTGGGCCTCCTTCCAGCCGCCGAGCTCACAGAGCACCTTCAGCGGAAGAGCCATTAGGTCGGACGCGAACTTCCGCCTCAGCGAGTGCCAGCCCCTCCCGCGC
>JAPPGM010000168.1 GCA_028874995.1 Gemmatimonadota bacterium
GGCCTTCGTCCTCTACGTCCTCTTCATCTCGATGGCGTCGGCGCACCACCTGCTGGTGGACCCCGGCATGGGTCCCTCGTGGAAGGTCTGGAACACCAGCTACTTCATGTACATGGCCGTGCTGGCCTCCATGATCCACGGCTTCACGGTTCCGGCCGGGACGGAGCTGGGCATGCGGCTCAGGGGGGCCACGCAAGGGCTCTTCGGATGGCTCAAGCGGGCACCCTGGGGTGATCCCGGATTCAGCTCGCTGGCATTCTCGATCGTCGTGTTCGGGTTCGTGGGCGGAATCACCGGGGTGACCTTCGGCACGGAGCAGATCAACATCATCGCCCACAACACGCTGCGCATTCCGGGGCACTTCCACGCGACCGTCGTGTCCGGCACCGCGATGGCCTTCATGGGGATCACCTACTACGTGATTCCGCTCATCTTCCGGCGGGAGATCGCCTTCTACAGGCTCGCGAAGATCCAACCCTACCTGTTCGCCATCGGCATGCTGATCTTCTCGATGGCCATGACGTTCGCGGGGACCTTCGGTGTGCCGCGCCGGCACTGGGACATCGGCTTCAACCAGGCGCTCTTCCAGCCCGAGTTCTCACCGGCGGTCAACCTGATCATCGGGGTGATGGCGGTGGGCGGGCTCATCGCCATCGTGGGCGGCGCGATCTACATCGTGGTCACGGTGGTCTCGGTCTTCTTCGGAAGGAAGATGGCTCCCGACGATTCCGGGCTCGGGGCGAACGGCCGCGGTCTGCCGCCGGGGATCACGGGTCCGCCGCGTGCGCTCAAGCCGGAGGACAAGGAAGCTCTGAAGCCATCGGGCCGCTTGGGTCCGGTCCCGGGCACGATGGTGCTGGTGCTGATCTTCCTGGCCGCATTCATCCTTTACTATTTCGTGAACTGGATGCTGCTGTCGTTCCTGTGGGAGGTCGGATGAGGGCGAAGCCGCCGGCGCCCGAAGGCACGCAACTCCCCTCGCCGACCGCGGTGCGTGGCGCCATGATCGGGCTGTTCGGGCTGCTCGCGATCACCATCGCGTGGTGGGCCCTGGCCCTGTGGCCTGTCGGGGGGGTCCCTCCGGCGTGGCTGGAGCGCGCCCGCGCGGTGTGCTTCAACACCGGCCCGTCGGGGCTTCCCGACGCATCCGGATGGCTGTTGCTGGTCGGACAGCCGATCGGGATGCTGGCGGTGCTGATGGTGATCGCGGGCGACGCCGTGCGGGCCGGGTTGGGGCGGGCGTTCGCCTCGCCGGCGGGGTTGCTTGGGATCGCGGGCGTGGTTGGCGTGCTGCTGGCGGGAGTGGTGCTGGCCGCCGTGCGCGTGGTGGGCGCGCCCCGCGACGCCGAGTGGTTGGAAACGGCGAGCGAGCGTGTGCCCGCCTCCTACCCGCGCCTCGACCGTCCCCTTCCAAAGGTCATGGGCCTGGTGGACCAGCACGGCCAAGCGTTCGACTGGAGCCGTGTCGCGGGACGACCGGCGCTCCTCACATTCGGGTTCGGGCACTGCGCGACGGTATGCCCCATGACGGTCATGAACGCGAGGCGGGTCCAGGACCGGTTCCGGGCCGAGGGTCGCGAGATGGACCTCGTCGTGATCACGCTGGATCCCTGGCGCGACACCCCGGCGCGGCTTCCGGCGCTGGCGCGGCAGTTTCATCTGAGTGGGGGCGTGGAGGGAGACGAAGACCGTGTCGAATCGTACCTGCTTTCCGGCGCCGTCGAATCGGTCAATGCCGCGCTGGATGCCCTCCAAGTGGCGCGCGAGCGAGTCGCGGACACGGGCGACATCGTTCACCCCGCGCTGGTATACCTGCTGGACGCAACGGGAACGATCATCTACGCCGCGAGCGCGCACGCCGACCTGATCGAGGAGTTGGCGCGCAGGGGCGCGGGACCGGGTTGATCAGGATGTGCGGCACGACAGAGCTATGTGACGGCCACCGGGGCTTCGGCCGAACGATTCCGCTTCTACGTCAATAGGGACGCGATAGAGTCACATTCACGATCCATCGGGGAGCATTGGTATGGAAACCCATGCCAGCCTTTCCCGGCAGGCCGAATCGCCTTCCTGCAAGGATAACTTCGGAGGGGAGCGCCCCCAGGAAGGGCCGGGGACGAGCGTGTGAAAACGCGCACGCCATCGCGCCCGAACCGGGCACCTGTGTCCCTGGGGTCGCTCCGACCACGGTCCGGTGGCCCGCAATGCCACCGGCGACCGGGCAACCCGTCCCCAAGATCGTTGCCGGGCCATAGGATGGGCGAAAAGGCCGGTGCGCACCGCCGGAGCCCCGAAGTGCGCATCGGCACCCCCCGTCGATTGCTCACTCGGATACGGCCGTTAGCGGGAGTGCCGGGGGCACGGGCGAGCCGCGGCGCTCCAGGAAACCGCGGAAGGCGGATCGCGGCCATGACGGATAGCATCGCCATCACCAGCGAGCGCCCGGTCGCCTATCCCACCTCCCGGCCGCCGCCATGTTCGAGTTCGAGCAGCCAGCGGCGCGCTTCTCGGGCGAGCGTACCGGTCGGGTTGGGCCGGCTCCCCGCCAGCTTCGGCCGTCGTCATGTCTCGCTCCCGTCGTCGGCTCTAGGGGGCGCAACAGCAGGCCGAGGATGGTTTTCCGCTACGGAACAGGGGGCTCGTAAGCGGCAGTCCCATGTCGTCGTCGGCCTTCAGGGCCTCAAAGAGATCCCGCACGCGCCAGAAGAGGCGAAGTGACCATCAGCGGGCTCGATGCCGCCGCTGGCGGTTGCGTCTTTAAGGCCGGGGTGGTGGGGAGGCGGGCTACCGCGCTCACGCGCAGATGGTCAAACCCACAGGAGGCAGAGGCCCATTACCTCCCCACCACAGGCTCATCCAGCCCGGGGAGACGCTACACGCCGCTCTCCGCCGTGTCAACAGCTCGGGAGCGCTCTCCGTCGTTAGAGGCCCGCAGGGACCCCGGCCCTCGGGGCCCGTGGGGTGCCAGAACTGCCTGTTGTCTTAGGCCCAATCGCACGACCGCCAGGTGCTCTTGCACATGTGGCAGTTGCGCCAGCGTGGGCTCGCCGCCGACCATCGCAATCGTGATCCTCCGCGTCAACGCGCTCGGCTTCGCACTTCGCTTCTGCCGCTTCATCGAGGCAGCTTATCAGCGCCTTGTAATCGCGCCGGGAAAGGCTGTCCGTCAGGGACACGCGGGAGTCCCGGTCCACCCGGCTGTTAGGCCCCGGATCTCGATGTGGTCGCCGCGCGCCAGCGTGTCCTGCACCGCGTCGAGGACCGCATCGGCCACGAGCCCGAAATCCCTCTTGGCGACCCGTTGTCCGATCACCTCCGCAACCTCCTCAACGAGGTCGGCTTTGGTCATCTTGTTCTCCTCGCAGGGAAGTGTGGTCGAGTCCAGTAGCTTCATCATGATAGCCTGAGGAGGCGGTTCCGCGACAATCTGCCATTCCCGCCCTAGCCGAGCCGAGTCCTTTCGGGGAGACTACATGGGATGACACCGGGTCTCACGGGACGCCCAGACGGCGAACGGGGGAGGCATGCCAAATCCGTGGTATTCCGCTATCCGCCGCGCAAAGGGTGATCGCGGGGGTGACTCCGGTAGGGTCGGTGCATCGAAGAGCCGTTGGCCGACTTGGTGCATGACGGGAGCGCCCGCACTGAACTTGCTCTACTGGATCCCCGTGGGCGATTTGCCGGTGGGCTTCTGCGCCTGGGCGGGGTCCTTCGTCTGCACCGCATCGGCTCTTCGGATGCGCGACCGCGAGCGGGCGTCGGGCTGGGGTGCGACGGTCTCCGGCATAGGGCCGGTAGCACCCGAACAATCGCTTCATCGCCCGTGCCCAGTGCGTCCCGAGCCCGAGTCAGCCGGGGGCTTTTCGATCCACGGGCGACCGCGGTCCGGAGGGCGAACGCAATGGTTCCGCTGATTGCTGAAGTCCGCTGGCCGTGCGCGCGCTTGCGGGATTGCACCCGCACCGTTGGGGCAAGACCCTCCACCGAAGGCGGGGAATCCCCTACGCGAATGGGGTGATAGCACGCTATGCGGCGCTCACGCGATTGCCGAACGTTATGACGTCACTTGACCGAGTTCCACTGCGGCCATCCCAAGCCCCTCGGAAGAAGGGAGGATTCCAATGTCGAGAGTGCTTTCTTCCCGGCGTTCGGCGGGCTCCTTCGTGATTGGCCCGGAACACGAGTCCATGGTGAGGGTGCTGCTGGTCGATGACCACGAGGGGGTTCGCGCCGGTCTGAAGGCACTGCTCGAATCCACTGGGCGGGTGCATGTCGTGGGCGAGGCGTCGTCGGGGGAGGAGGCGGTGGAAAAGGCCCGGACGCTGGAGCCGGACGTCGTCACCATGGACTTGGCGATGCCTGGGATGGACGGCGTCCAGGCGACGCGGCACATCACCGGAGCCGGACCGGAAACGAAGGTCCTGGTGCTCACGGTCCACGACGCGGACGAGGTCCTCATTCCCGCGCTCGACGCCGGTGCCGCGGGCTTTGTGGACAAGTCCGTCGCGGACACCGATCTCGTGGGAGCCATCGAGACGATCGTGCGCGGCCACACCTATGTGCCCCGCCGCGCGGCCGCTCTGCTCGCTCGGCGGAAGGCCCGAGGCGCATCGAACCGCGAACCGGCGGGCGGGGCTGCCGTCGAGTACATTCCCGCCGGCTCGCTGAGCCCGTGCGTTGCCGGACCACATGCGTTTCTGTTCCTGCTGACGCTCCTCCTGCTCTGCGGGGCGGCGATTCTGGTGATTCTGCGAGGCTACCGCTGAGACGGCGGATTGTGGCAGATGCGCCGCAACGCCCCTATCATTGGTGTCAACGCAGAGTGCACCGTGAACCCTGGTAGTTACGGGTCAAGCGCAAGGAGGGCGCGACCTTCCCGATGGAGATCGACCTGAGCCGTGCCAACCGGCATCGGGGCAAGAACGCATGATCCGCACGATCCGCGATATCTGGGACCGGAAGCGGATGCGCCGGCTGTCCCGAGTGAGAGTGACAGCCGCCGAAAACGAGCGGAAGCACCTTGCCCGCGAGCTGCACGACGAGTTCCTCCAGTTCCTCGTGGCGTTCAAGATCAGGGCGAACCTTCTGGCGAACGAGGCGGACCGGGAGGAGCGGGAACGCGCGTGCGCGGTGGTCGCCGACGAGATCGGCAACGCGATCCGGGGGGTGAAGCGGATGATTCGGGGGTTGCGGTCGCCGAAACTCGAAGAGCAGGGGCTCGTTTCCGCGCTCGCCACCCTGTTCCGCGATGCCCGCAAGGTGCACGGGGTCACGATCCACGCCAGCGTCAACCTCGAACGGCGTGTGGCCGACGAATTGGATCCGGTGACCGCCCTAGCCCTGTACCGGATCGTGCAGGAGGCCGTGACCAACGCGGCGACGCACGCACGGGTGAGCGAGGCTGCCGTGACGCTCGGGATGGCGGGCGGGATGATCGTCGCGGAGATCCGGGACGAGGGATGCGGGTTCGAGTGGCCATGCTCGCGTGGTACCACGGCCGCCCCGGCCCGGACGAGGTGCCGATGTCCGAGAAGATCGGGATTCCGGTGAATGTTGCGCTGGCGGCAGCGGTCCTCGTCCTCCTGTTCCGGGGGGTGGATCTGGGCGCGCGGACGACCACCGTCTCCATCGAGATCGGTGGGGAGACGGTGGAGCGCACCGTGGCGAAACCCGAGTTCCGGAAACGGACGGCCCTGACCCGGTTCAGCGCCGCGCCGGGGCTGGGCGAAGACGAACATTGGCTCACCCACATGGCGCCGTTCGCGCTCGAGCTGGATCTCGCCGCGGACGACTTCTTCGAACCGATCCCGGCTTCCCTGTTCAACCGGCGCCTGGCCGATTTCGGGCTCCAGAGCGCGGGCGACGTGCCGTTGCCGCTGAGGTGGGCGGTGGCGGAACTGCTCCACGCGACGTTCATCGTCAGCGGCACCGTCGACCGGTCGGGAGAAGGATACCGGGTGACGATGAACATCGACAACACGGACATTGGCCAGCGGATCGGTGAGACGGTGCACGAGGGACCCGACTTCCTGGCGCTTGTCGATGAGATGTCGGAGACGCTCGCGGAGGCTCTGGACCTCCCCGACCGGGACGGGATCGAAGACCTCCCGGTCCGCGATCGTCTGACCGAGAACGAGGCGGCCCTGGCGGCCTTCGGCCGGGCACACGCGAAGCGGTTCGCCGATCCGCCGGACTTGGAGGCCGCCATCGAGGGGCTGCGCGCCGCAACGGCACTCGATCCGACGTTCGCCGTGGCACAGTACCACCTGTCGGTCGCGTACTTGGACGACATCCGGCCGGAGGAGGCTACCGCTGCCTTGCGGGCGGCTATCGACCACCTTTACCGCCTCCCCGAGAGGATGACCTTTCAGGCGAGGGGCGACTACTACTTCCTGACGGAGCAGCTAGAACGGGGCTGGGCCATCGTCGAAATGTGGGTCGCGCTCCATCCCGAGGACCCGACGGCGCTTGATCACTACGGCCTCATGCAGTCGATCCGGGGGGACTGGCAGGGGCTGACCCGGACAATCGAGACGCGGTACCGGCTGAGTCCCGCCAACCACTCGCTGCTCAAGGAACTGGCGGGAGCCCACGAGAACCTCGGCGACGACGAAGGGGCGTTGGCCGCGCTCGAACGGTATGTGAGACGGATGCCGGCGGACTACACCGGCCACGTCGACCTTGCGCGGATCCACCGGCGGCTCGGGACACACGAGATCGCGCGCAAGCATCTTGAGCGGGCGATCATTGTCGATCCACTCAACCCCGACCCCGTGGGCGAACTCGCGTCGCTCGACCTCCGCCTCGGCCGCTTCGAAGAGGCATGGGTGGGACTTGAGCGCGCGAGGGAACTGGCCCGCACCTCCCGGCAGAGTGCCGGCGTGTTCGACCAACTGAAGGAGTACTACAGGTTCCGGGGACAGATGGAAGACGCGATCCGGACGGCGGATGCCTGGCTGGAGACAGTCTCTGGGGTGTACATCCCGCTCGTTATCGCCCAGCGGCGGTTCGCCGACATCAGCATCCTTCTGGAAGCCGGTCGGCGCGAGCACGCCGCAACCCTGTTCGAGACACTGCGGTCTCAGCTTGGGCTCGATGCGCCCGAGAACGATCCTTACTATGTCGCACGGTGGCGGATCCGCCTCGCTCTCGAAGCCGGGGGAAGCGCCGCCGCCCGGGCCGCCCACAGCGACGCGTTGGATTGGAATCGGACTTGGCAGGTTGACATGATCCGCCTGATGTTGCTCGTCGACCTCGGCCGGATCGAGGAAACGGTCGGCAACTACGAGGAGGCCATCCTCCAATACCGGGATGCGCTGTCCCTGGATGATGGGATGGTCGACGTGCATCGCTGGCTCGGAGGCGCGCTGCGGAAGGCGGGCCGCCTGGATGAGGCCGAGGCGGAATGCCGGGAGGCCCTTCGCCTGGTGCCCGCCGATCCGCACTCGCACCTCGAAATGGCGAAGGTGCTCGAAGCGCGCGGCGACAACGAGGGTGCCGTGACGCACCTTGGGAGAGCGCTCGCGGCCTGGGAACCGGCGGACGAATCGTTCGAGCCCGCCCGCGAGGCCCGCTCGAAGCTGGCCGAACTCGAAGGCCGACCCCGGAGCGGCACGGGCGATGGCCACGCCGGCCTCGCCGGGATGCGTGAGAGAGCGGAGGCAGTTGGGGGCGGCCTCAACGTACGGACCTCGCCGGGCACGGGGACCATGGTTCGGGCCCCCGTACCGATGGCGCATCCGGACGGCGCACGATGGTGAGGGTGCTGCTGGTCGACGACCACAGCGTCGTGCGCGCGGGTCTGAAGGCAATGCTGGAATCAACCGGGCGGATCGATGTCGTGGGCGAGGCTTCGTCGGGGGAGGAGGCGGTGACAAAGGCGCGGACCCTGGAGCCGGACATCGTCATCATGGACCTGGCGATGCCCGGCATGGGCGGCGTCCAGGCGACCCGCCACATCACCGAACTCGGGCTTGAAGCGAGGATACTGGTGCTCACGATCCACGACGAGGACGAGTTCCTCGTTCCCGCCCTCAACGCGGGCGCCGCGGGCTTTCTGAACAAGTCCGTCGCCGACACCGATCTCATGGGAGCCATCGAGGCGGTCGTGCGCGGCCACTCCT
>JAPPGM010000034.1 GCA_028874995.1 Gemmatimonadota bacterium
GCCCCGGACCTGAACGGCAAGGCGGAAGCCGAGCCGGAGCCGCTCACCCTGGAGAAGCTCTTTGACATCTACGGTGAAGAGGTGACGCCCTCGAAGGGCGCGCATACGCGGGGCCACGACCGGGCCGCCACGCAAATGTTCCTCCGGCTGTTCGGACGGAACCGCGACCCGGCCACCCTTTCCCAAAGGGATTGGGACCGGTTCATTCGTGTACGGCGGGCGGGCAGGATCGGACCGAGCGGAAGGCCCGTGTCGGACCGAACGGTCGAATACGACCTGAAGTTCCTGATCGCGGTTCTGAACTGGGCCGAGAGATCGAGGGACGAGCGGGGTCGGTTGCTTCTCGACCGAAACCCGCTCAAGGGCCTCAGGAAGCCCACGGAGAAGAACCCGAACCGGGTGGTGCTCTCCGAGGAGGAATACAAGGCGATGCTCGGGGTGTCCGGGCAGGTCGACTGGCGGTTCCATGTCGCGCTCGTGCTCACGCACGAAACCGGACACCGCATCGGTGCCGTCCGCCAGCTTCGGTGGCCCGACATCGACTTCGAGGGCGAAGCAGTCCAGTGGCGCGCCGAGCACGACAAGTTGGGCTACGAGCACCGGACTCCGCTGACCTCCGACGCGCTCGCTGTTCTGGAGGACGCGCGGCGGAAAAACCCCGGATCTGGGGACGCGCCGATCCTGCCCGCGCCGAAGAATCCCTCCGCCTGCATGAGTTCCACGTTGGCGTATGAGTGGTGGAGCAGGGCTCAAAGGCTCGCGGGGCTGGAGCCGAAGCCCGGCAGGGGCTGGCACTCGCTTCGGCGGAAGTTCGCCAGCGCCTAGATCCGCAATCGGCGGGAGTCAAACGGCTGGAATCCGACCGGCCAATCTCGTAACTTCAACATCCATAAGCGGATGTGGGTCCACGACCTACCGCCTTCCTGGCACCCCGCCGGGAGAGCGCTGGGTTTCATCACCTTCTCCTGGCGACGCGTCCGCATGCCTGTCGACTTCGACCTGGGCGTCCTTGACCTCGATGCGGAGGGCGCCCCGGCCGGCACGGTCCGGACACTCCTCTCGGAGGAGGGCGAAGACTACGGAGCCGCGTGGTCGCCCGACGGCCGGTGGCTCGCCTTCCACGGGCACCTGGAGGAGAGCGACGACATATGGCTCGTCCGGGTTGGCGGGAGTGAGCGACCCACGCGACTCACGCGGTTCGGACCGGGCGCGGACACCGGTGAGCCGGACTGGAGCCCGGACGGGCGGGCGCTAGCCTTCAGCAGCAACGGTCCGCCGCTCGAGGGGAACCCGGGGTCCGTGTACACGATCGCCGTCGATCCCGCCACTGGGCTTGCGATCGGCGGCCCCGTGCGGGTCCCGCTCGAAGGGTTCCGGGGCTCGGCCATGGGCGCCCGCTTCTCGCCGGACGGCGAGCGGCTGGCCTTCTACGGACGCTCGCGCGAGGACGGACGCGTCACCGTCCACACCGTGCCGGCAGCGGGTGGAACTCCCACGGCGGTTGTCTCCCTTGCCAATGGGGAACCCTACAGCGCGCCCGAGTGGAGTGCCGACGGCGGGTCGCTCTTCTACTCGCGCAACGACGGCGTCGGGCCTTTCCAGGTGTGGCGGGTGGACATCCTCACCGGCGCGACGGAACAGGTGACAACGGGCGCGCTCGGCGCACTTCAGCCGAGCGTGAGCCCCGACGGACGCACGCTCGCGGTCACGATGCGTGAGGCTTCCATCGAGGTCGTCGCGCTCGCCGCCGGGAGCACAGGCGCCGGAGATGGGTCCGGCGGTCGGTGATCCGGTGAGCCGCCGGGGTCCCTGTCGACCGAGTACCACGGGGCATCCCGTGTCGCAAGACCGCGCGGCCTCCGTACCCGATGCGCCGCGCGGAACCGGATCGCGATCAGGACCCCGCCTGCCGGGCGGTCCCGCTCAGCGCAGAGCCGCGGGCAGCCTCCGCACCACGACGCTGGCGACCCCGAATTCGTCGTGTTCGATGAACGCGGCCACGCCGTGCGGCCCGAAGGCGTCGGGGATTTCGGTCGCGTCCTTCGGGAAGGTGCCGACGTAGCGCCCGTCGGAGGTCACGACATCGATGGGCCCGTCGCTCTCCGGTTCGACGCCGCGGCGGCGCACCCAGATGCTGCCGTCCCACGTGGTGGAGAGGCCGCGCAACACGGAGAGTTCATGGTAGTAGGCCGGTTCGGGCATATTGAGCGGGATCGTCGGGTTCAACGCGCCCTGATCGCGACCGCCCGGGGTGAAAATCCGTATCGGCAAGGATCCATCACCGGAACCCTCCCGCCGTGCGGCCTCCTCCGTCTCGCGATGCTCCTTCTCGATTCGAGGCGTGACCGGCCGGGGCCGGATGGGGCGCCGAATGATCCTCGTCACTTCACCGGCATCCGGACGGGTGACCTTGAGTGCGTACGCCGACGAGTCGGAGTAGACGATGCCTCCGTCCGGCAACACCCCCGCCAGCAGCGGCGGCTCGAAGATGGAAGGCTGCGAAAAGCCGCGCAGCGCATCGGCCAGGGTCCCCCTGTCACCCTCGGAGACGCCGATGTCCCCGGGCAGCTCGAGATCAGCCTCCCCGCGGGGAGGAAGCCAGGCCCGGACGACGGTGTCGGTCTGGACCTCCTCGCCGGCAAGCCCGAGCCGGGCGATCGGGGATGTCGGCGGACCGGCATCTCCGCCACCGGGATTGATTGTGGCGGGGCGGTTCCCGAAGTTCCCCGTGAATGCCGCGCCGCCACGGGGATCGGCGAGCAGGGTCCACGCAAACCCTCCCGGGCCCTCGCGCTCACCGCCTCGCACCATGCGCAGAAAACTGCCGTCCGTGTCGAAGAGCTGGTAGGCGCGGTGCCCCAGATCGGCGACGATGGTCGTGCCGTCCCGCAGCACCGCAAACCCCGCCGGCATGTTGAACTCGCCGGGCCCTTCACCGGATGTGCCGAATTCGCGCAGGAAGTTGCCGGACGCGTCGAACACCAGCACGCGCGTCCCTCCCGAGCCCGGTCCCACTACGCGTGTCCCATCTCCAAGGGACATTCCACCGCTACCGTCCACGATGTAGAGGTTCCCGTCCTCATCGAACTCGACGTGCATGACGGTGCCGAACATCTCCCAGTCCTCGCCTTCCAGTACGCCGATGCGGAAGACTTGCTCGAAGTCGGCGTCCAGGTGCCGGTCGCGGCCCGGAAGGTCGATGACCTCCTGGGCCGAGAGTGATTCGGGGGCGGGGAGGACGCTGGAGAGCAGGAGGAGCGCGGTGGTCGTGAAGGTCTTGATGGCCATGGAATGCCCTCCGTGCCAGGGTATGTCCTGGAGGAATACGCGGCCGCCGCCGGAGTACTTCACGCCGGTCACTGGCGGGCGTTCCATGAAGACGGTCGCCGGCGTTCTACGGCTCCTCGCCATTCGGGATCCGCGCCGCGGCCGGCGGCGGCACCTCCCTCCGTTACGGCATGGTTGGAGAGGCGCGGCAGGCAAACCCTAACGTTACGTCAGGGTTATGGAATCGTGGCTACTGCTCCGCCAGCGGATCCCGCGTCGGCGGCCGCCGCTCCCCCTCCGGCTTCCGTGTCGCCGGCCTGGCCGGAACCCCCACATGCACGGTACCCGGCTCGGTGTCGCGGGTGACGAGCGCCCCCGCGCCCACCATCGAATCGGGCGCGAGTGAGGTGCCGGCCAGCACGGTGGCGTGATACGCGATCCGCACCCCGGCCCCGATCACGGTTCGGGGAGTCCGCACATCGCGCGCATCGCCGATGTCGTGACTGTGCGAGTACACGTTCACGAAGTCCGAGATCGATGCGCGGTCGCCGATTCGTATGCCGCCACGGTCGTCGAGGAGCACGTGGCGGTGCACCACCACGTCGTCACCCACCTCCAACCCGTACCCGAAGCTCAGCTTCACGAAGTGGAAGGCCTTGAAATTCCGGCCGCACCGCGCAAAGATCCGCCTGGCCAGAATGCGCCGGAAACTCACCCCCAGGTGCACGTTCTCGCCGAGCAGGCTCTTGTCGAACATCTCCCACAGCCAGATCAGGGGCTTTACGCGATAGTACCGCTCAAGGTCGGTCTCGTGATAGTACTCGGGCTCCAGCGTCACGTTGCGGGGGTCGAGCTGGTCGAGGAGGATCCGGGTGGTCAGCGGCAGCGTGGCGGGGCCGTCCGTGCCCAGGGCCGCACCGGGTCTCTCGGGAAAGTAGATCTCCCCGAGCACCCGGCGGCAGAACTCGTTGCGGTCGGTGCCGGGATCGGACAGTTCCTCGTCGAGCCGGGCCAGCCAGCGGTCGTACCGGTCCTCGGAGTCGCGGCCGGGGCGAACGGTGCGCAGGGGGAGGAACCGGTATTCGCTCATCATGTCGGAAATTAACCCCCGACTTGCACAAATGGTCCGCCGGAGGCTTCTTATCTGGCATGCACGATGTCCTCAGAGCCCGCGTGATGCGGAAGATCGAGAGCCTCCCCGAGGAGCAGGTCTACCAGGTGCTCGACTACATCGAGTTCCTGGATTCGAAGTATGCCTCCCCGGACCGGCAGAAGCAGGCCGGGGGATTCCAGCGGCTGGCGGAGGGGATCGAGGACGGCTTGCGGAACCGTTCGCTGGACCCGTCCAGATTGCGGGAGGCCTTTCAGGTGTTTGCCGCGGCTGACCGGGCGATGAGTGGGGTTGCCAAGGCGGGCCGGCAGCTGTTCGAGGAGATCGCGGGGGGCGGTGGGCGTGAGGAGGTGGAGGAGGGTGAGGGGCAGCCGGAACCGTCGGCCGGGGTGGAGGGCGGAAGCGGTGGAGAGCCGGGGGATGATCGCGGGGGCGAGGGCCACGGAATGAGCGAGGACGACAGGGGTTCGGACCGGCGGGGGTGAAATCGGGCCGGGCGGCGTTGTCGGGGACCGGAGGGATCGGGTGATTTGGCGGTGCGCTACGTCGCCTCCCACCCCGTTGACGCGTCTTTCGCCAAGCGTCTATTTTTGCTGATGGATAGCGGCAAGGAGTCCCCACTCCCGTTGCGCGGGACCGTCATCAAGGAAGCCCTCACCTTCGACGATGTCCTTCTCGTCCCCGGCCATTCCCGGGTGCACCCGAAGGACACGGACATCTCGACCCGGCTCACCAACCGCATCACCCTCCAGGTCCCCCTCGTCTCCGCCGCCATGGACACCGTCACCGAGGCGCGCATGGCCATTGCGGTTGCGCGCGAAGGCGGCGTCGGGGTCATCCACAAGAACATGTCGGTCGAGCGGCAGGCCCAGGAGGTCGACCGGGTCAAGCGGTCCGAAAGCGGCATGATCCTCAACCCGATCACGCTGGGCCCCGAAGCCTCGCTGCGCGACGCGCACCGGCTCATGGCGCGTTTCGCGATCAGCGGTGTCCCGATCGTGCGGGACGGCGGCGTCCTGCTCGGGATCATCACCAACCGGGACCTTCAGTTCGAGAGCGACCTGGACCGGCCGGTGTCGTCGCTCATGACCTCGGAGGGACTGGTCACCGCCCCCGTGGGAACCACCCTCGAGGAGGCGCAGGAGATCCTGCACCGGCACCGCATCGAGAAGCTCCCCGTGGTGAACGCCGACGGCAGGCTGGCGGGGCTGATCACCGTCAAGGACATCTTCAAGCGGCGGCAGTTCCCCAACGCGTGCAAGGACGAGCACGGCAGGCTCCGGGTTGGGGCCGCGATCGGGGCTTCGCCGGCCGACATGGAACGGGCGGGGGCGCTGGTGGGGTCGGGGGTCGACTTTCTCGTGATCGACACCGCGCACGGACACTCCGAGGGTGTGCTGCAGGCGGTGGCCCGGGTGCGCGAGGCCTTCCCGGACCAGGACCTGGTGGCGGGGAACGTGGGGACGGCGGACGGCGCGAAGGCGCTGGTGGAGCGTGGGGCGGATGCCGTGAAGGTGGGGGTGGGGCCGGGTTCGATCTGCACGACGCGCGTGGTGACGGGGGTGGGGCTGCCGCAGCTCACCGCGGTGATGGATGCGGTGGACGGGGCGGGGGGACAAGTCCCGATCATCGCCGACGGCGGTGTCCGCTACTCGGGAGACGTGGTCAAGGCGCTGGCGGCCGGAGCCCACTGCGTGATGATGGGCTCGGTGCTCGCGGGAACCGAGGAGTCGCCGGGCGAGGCCTTTCTGCTCGAGGGCCGGCGCTTCAAGACGGTGCGGGGCATGGGGTCGCTCTCGGCGATGGAGGAGGGATCGGCGGACCGCTACTTCCAGGACGGTCCGGATGCGCGCAAGCTGGTCCCCGAGGGGATCGAGGCACGGGTGGCGTACAAGGGTCCGGTGTCGGACACCGTCTTCCAGCTGGCGGGGGGGTTGCGCAGCGGGATGGGCTACTGCGGGGCAGCTTCGTTGAGGGATCTGCGCGCGACGGCCCGGTTCGTCCGGGTCACGGCCGGGGGCCTGCGCGAGTCCCACCCCCACGACGTCACGATCACCCGTGAGGCGCCGAACTACAGCCACTGAGGAGCGATGGAGGGCGGCCGCAAGCGTGCCTCCAATGCGGGATTGCTGTCGCTTCTCACCGGCAGTCACCGGCCCGGCGCGGGTCCGCGCCGACTGCTCCCACGGGCGGTTCCACGGACTGGCCCTGGCAGTTGCGCTGCTTCTGTCGGCGTGCGGGCGGCACACCCTGCCTCCCTCGCTCGCTGATTTGCCTCCGGTCACCTCGGGGAAGCCTGCGGCCGTTGTCAGACAGCCCGAACTCGCCGCTCCTCCGTCACCCCGACCCGTGCGGACGCCATCACCGTTACCGGAAGAACCGGCCCGGCCGACCCGTGGCCTCGCCGACGATCCCATCGTGTCTTCGCCGTGGGCCGACGAGAAGCGAATCGAGGAACGCGTCGCCTGGTGGATCAACTACTGGCAGACGCGGGCCAGCGCCCGGTTCAAGCGCGGCCTGGTGCGCATGGGCAGATACGAGGACTTCATCGATACCGAGATCGCCGCCCGGGGGATGCCGGCGTCGCTGCGCTACCTGCCGGTGATCGAGGCGGGGTACTATCCCGTGGCGGTGTCGCCGGCGGGGGCGGGCGGGCTGTGGCAGTTCATGCCCGCGACCGCGCGCTGGATGGGGCTCGGCATCACGCCTCTGGTCGACCAGAGGTTCGACCCCTACGCGGCCACCCCGCGTGCGCTCGAATTCCTCGCCGAGTTGCAGAAACGGTTCAAGTCATGGTTTCTGACCCTGGCGGCCTACAACGCGGGGCCGGGAAGAGTTGAACGGGCGATTCGGGACCACGGGGGCGGCGCCCCCCGTGACGACGCCCTCTTCTGGAGTATCCGCGGCCGCCTCCCCGCCGAGACCCGGGACTTCATCCCGAGGTTCCTCGCGGCCGCACGCGTCGCGAGCGACCCGGAGACGTTTGGATTGGGTGACTTTGTAAAGGACGTACCGTGGACCTTCGACGAGGTCATGGTTGAGGGGGCGGTCTCGATCGACGTGGTGGCGATCGCGGCGGGGGCTCCGGAGGAGCAGGTCCGGGAGCTGAACCCGCACCTGGTGCTCGGGCTGACTCCGGCGGGAGGTCATACGCTGGTGCGTGTGCCCAGTGGGTCGGGGAGCGGGTTCGGCGAGCGCCTGGCCGCCATTCCCGAGGACCGCCGGGTCACCTTCACTTCGCACGAGGTGGTCGCCGGCGAAACGATGTCGCACATCGCGCGGAACTACAGGGTCACGGTCGCGGAACTGCGTGCGGCCAACCCGGAGGTGGAGCCCCGGCGGATGCGGATCGGCACGCGGCTGGTCGTTCCCAGGGTCCCAGCGCCGAAGCCGGTGGCCGGCGGCGGGGCAGTGGGGGAACAGCTGGCGGATCCCCAGCCGGCGGGGGGCGAACGTGTCCATACGGTCAAGCGCGGGGATACGCTGTGGCGGATCGCGAGGATCTACGAGGTGGAGCTGCAGCGACTCCTCGCCCACAACGACATGGAGGCGGACACGACGATCAGGCCCGGGGACGTGATCCGGATCCCGCCGGGGAACCGCTGACCAGCGCAACCGGTGAATGCTGGCACAATGTGCTAGCACTAGCCCGCATTTCTCACACAGGCCAGCCAGAGGCCTGAGGGGGAGGGACTGAG
>JAPPGM010000178.1 GCA_028874995.1 Gemmatimonadota bacterium
CCGACGGGCTCCGCTTCGTGCAGTTCTACTTCGGGCTGCCGCTGGCGATGGTGATCCTGGGCGTGACGATCGTGCCGTTCCTGCGCGGCAACGGGGTCTACACGGCGTACGAATACCTGGAGCGGCGCTTCGACGCGCGCACGCGCACCCTGACCGCCTTCCTCTTCCTCCTCTCGCGCGGGATGTCGTGCGGGGTGATCATCGCGGCGCCGACGGTGGTCTTCTCGGCGCTTTTCGGGTGGCCCCTCGCCTGGTGCGTCGCGCTGATCGGCATCCCGACGGTGGCGTACACGATGCTGGGCGGGATCCAGGCCGTCACCTGGGCCGACGTCAAGCAGATGATCCTGATCGTGGTCGCGCTGGTGGCGGTGGTCGTGGTCCTGCTGGTGAAGATGCCGGTGTCGCCGGACGACGCGCTCCAGATCGCGGGCGCGACAGGGCGGCTCAAGGTGTTCGACTTCTCGTTCAACATCAACGAGACGTACACCTTCTGGTCGGGGCTGATCGGCGGGACCTTCCTGATGCTGTCGTACTTCGGCACGGACCAGAGCCAGGTGCAGCGGTACCTGGCCGCGAAGTCGGTGGGCGCGGCGCGCACCTCGCTGCTCATGAGCGCCTACTGGAAGATCCCGCTGCAGGCGCTGGTGCTGCTCGTCGGCGTGATGGTGTTCGTGTACTACCAGTTCCAGGCGCCGCCGCTGCTGTACAATCCGGCCCACGAGAGCGCGGTGGCGGAGGCGCGGGGGGCGGAGTACGCGGCTTTGCAGGACCGGTACGTGGAAGCCTTGGGTTTGAGGGAGGGCGCTGCACGCCGCGCGGCGGGGCTTTCCGCGAGCGAAGCGGGGGCTTCAGGCGGGGACGGAGCGGCTGCGGCGCCGGGGGCGCCGACGCCGGGCGGCGCAGTTCAGGATGTGACCCAAAGCCGGGCCACTACGGACTTTCTCGCCCGCGAGGCCGACGTCCAGGACATCCGCGCCGAGGCCCTGGCCATGGCCGAAGAGGTCACCGGCGAGCCGTCGCGCGACGTCAACTACATCATCCCGCGCTTCGTGCTGGGCGAGTTGCCGATCGGGCTGGCGGGACTCTTTATCGCGGCGGTGATCGCGGCCGCCATGTCGAGCATCTCGTCGGAGCTGAACTCGCTCTCGACCGCCAGCGTGATCGACTTCTATCGCCGCTGGTTCCGCCCCGAGGCGAGCGACGACCACTACCTGACCGTGTCCAAGGTCACGACGGCGTTCTGGGGGGTGTTCGCCTGCATTGTCGCGGTGTATGCGGTCAGCCTGGGGTCGCTGATCGAGGTGGTTAACCGATTCGGGTCGTTCTTCTACGGGTCGATTCTGGGGGTCTTCCTGCTGGCGATGGTGCCGCGGGCGCGGGGGGTGGGGGCGTTCGTGGGTTTGCTGGTGGGGATGGGGGTGGTGGGCCTCGTCGAGTGGCAGACCGGGGTGGCGTACCTTTGGCTCAACGTGATCGGGGCGGGGATGGTGGTGGGGGTGGGGGTGTTGCTGGGGAGCATCGCTTCGGACCGGCGGTCGTAAGGCCCTGGGCTTGACGTCCGGTACCGCACCATAGCCCAAGTTGCCGCGCGCGCCCCAAAGCCCCGGAATAGCGATGATAAGCTATTGAGCATTTTTGCTCAATCACCTACCAAATCGACGGCATTCCTATGAAACAATGCCAGTCTGCCCCGCGCGTTTCAGCCCCGCGGGGTGGCCGCTCGCTGCCATGCGAGATTCGAGGAAGAGGCGAAGGGGGACGAGGACGCAGTAGATGTCACGGCCCGCCGCTTCATCCGCCGGAGTCTCGGTGCTCATCCGGAATGGCGAGGCAGGACCCTTTTCATCGACGGACTGGACGAGGTTCGTGCCCGGGGCGGCGACCTGCGCGAGCCCCTTGATACGGTCATTGGCCGGCTCGCCACCTTCGAGCGCGCGTGCGAAGCACTGGTCAGAGAGACGAACCGGGAGCACCTGGACGCCCGGGATGGGGACCCGTTCGCATACCGTGAAGTCGTTCTGGCTGCAGGTTGATTGTGCGCAATCCTTCTGCTTACCGGGAATTCGGGCTGGTCGCGGCGTGGCCCGGGGGACGACGAATACCCGGCGCTGAACGAGGCAGGATTCGGAAGGGAATGGACTCCGCCCAGCGAGCATGCTGGCTTGGCGCAGGCCTCTTCGTTGAGCGGGAATCACTCCTTCCGGCGCTTGTGGATTTCGTGTCCAGGGGCAGGGACAGTGAGGGGAAGGCGGGCGCGCTCGTCCACTTCCTGGTTCCGAAGCGGAAGCCGCTCGGCGATCAGGAATGGCCGACCGCAGAGTTGATCGCCCTGGTCAGGGCTGTGGGGGCAAGGTTGTCCTCGCCGTGGGATGAGAGGCACGGCTCGTCCGGCCATTTCCTCGGCGACAGCTTTGCCATCGGCACGAAGGTGGACGCGCTGGTCAACAATTGGCTGGACACGCTGGCGGGACGCGTGGACGAAGAGGCCGTCGCGGGACTTCGCAGTCTCGCGGACGACCCGGCATTGAATAGCTGGCAAGGGAGACTCCTACGTGCATGTGACGACCAGATGCGGCGCCTTCGGCTGGAAGCCTACACCCCGCCCTCCCTGCCTGAAATCCGGAACGCACTCGGCGGTGGTCCACCTGCAGGTGCGGCCGATCTGGCAGCGCTGGTCGCCGACAAGCTGGCGTCGCTCGCAGACCGAATCCGCGATGGCAACACCGACCCATGGCAGCAGTATTGGCACACGGACCCCGACGATCCGAAGGGCCGGAAGGTCATCAAGCCCAAGTCGGAAGACCCCTGCCGCGATGCCCTGCTCTCCGACCTTCAACTCCTGCTGGAGCCGCATGACGTTGACGCCCAGCCGGAGGGACACCACGCCGAGGACGCCAGGTCGGACATCATCGCCGTCCATGCCACTCGCGCTATAGTGGTGGAAATCAGGAAGACCGACAGCAAGGATCTATGGACCGCCATCGAGGACCAACTGATCGCCAGGTACACACGCGATCCCAGGTCGGGTGGCTATGGGATCTTCCTCGTCCTCTGGTTCGGTGCCGACCACTTGCGGCGGTCACCCCCGTCCGGGACGCGGCCCCGGACACGCGAGGAGCTTCGGCGCATGCTGGAAGGACTCCTGATCCAGGAACAGCGCCGTACCATTACGGTGATCGTTGTGGACGTCAGCGCACCCGCCGGGCGCATTGCGTCGACCGGCGTGGGTCGTGAATAGTAATATTCGGTTTACCAATTGTATGGTATGGGAGACATTTCGATGCCCGCCCAACACAAGAGGACCCATGAGAGCTGCCGGACCGTTGACATGGCTGCGGATCGCCCCGGCGCTTCCCGTAGCGGCTTGTTTCGCGTCCTGCGGGGATGCGCCCGATGCCCACATCCCCGGCGGTCGCAATGACTTGAGCGCGTCGCGCATTGAAATCCTGGGCAGCTCCGACTCCCTCTCTATCGTGTGGGATCTGGAAATCACCAGCGACGGTTCCGTCTGGGTCCTGAACGAGCGGGAACCGCATTTCATCGGATTCGGGGCGGACGGTGAACTTCTGGGTGCTCACGGACGGGACGGACAGGGGCCCCGGGACTTCCCCATGCCCTCGGGCTTCCTCACGGGAGGATGGAAGGGAGGGGCGTGGGTCTTCGATTTCGCCCGCCACGCAATGATCCGCGTCTCCGAACCGGACGATTGGGCCGAAGTCTCCCTGCGGTCGGATTCCCTCCCGCCGGGCAGCGTGCAGGGCGCCATGAACATGCTGGTTCCGTCCGTGCGGACGGCCACACTGGGCCGCGAGATCATCGTCCCTCGCTCGGGCGGTACGATGCAGGAGGGGTTGCTGCAGTACCGTCTTTCGCTCCTGGGTGCCGATCTGATCGCGGTGGACCCCGAGACGGGCGGAGTGCGGACCCTGGTGGCCTTGGGCGAAGTGCTGGACGATCCCTCCGGGGACTTCATCCCGAGCGAGGGGGGCTTTCCGCTCTGGTATCGGCTGTGGGCTGTCTGCGGCGGGGATCTCGTGCGCGTCTACGACCGCGTGAGGAATCAGCTGCGTGGCTTCGACGGATCGGGAGCCGAGGTGGAGCCGGTCGACCTACCGCCCGTGCCCTTCACGGAGGTCAGCGCCCGGCAGTTCGCCCGTGCGGTGTTCGGGCTGCGGCAGGCCGAGGTGACCGGAGCTGTCGGGGTGAGGCTGACGGCGGAGGACAGCGCGCGGGTCCTGGATCAGTTGGCCGGGATGGTCAAGGGGCAGCCGCATGAGCTCGCGAGCTACCTGCCGCGATACGTGGACTTGCGTTGCAGTGAAGACGGGACGATGTGGATGCAGCCGCTCGATGTGGAGCTGGGTGGGCTGCGTGGTGGCCGGTTGTGGCTGCGGATCGCGCCTGGTGGGGCTGTTCGGGAGGTGTGGCTGCCGGAGCGGTTCGACGCGTTTCGCTTCTTGCCTGCACGGGTGTGGGGCGTGTACCGAGACGAGAACGACATTGCGTCGGTTGCATCTGTCGCTTTGCCGGGTAGCTGAGGGGTGGTGATGACGATCGTGTTCTTTCGCGCGGCTTACCTGGTAACGGTGGGGCCGTTGGGACGCCTTCTCCTGACGGCGTGGCGACCCGCCTGCATCCTGGCTGCGGCATTCCTTCTCCTCGGCCTTGGCCGTGCCCCTCTCCCCGCCCAGCAACCCCCCGCGGACGCCCGTCCCAACATCTTCTTCGATTGCGAGGACGACCTCTGCGACCCGGACTACTTCCGCACGGAGATCCCCTGGGTGAACTGGGTGCGGCAACGCCAGGACGCCGACGTTCACCTTATCGTGACCAGCGAGGAGACGGGCGGGGGAGGCCGGGTCTTCCGGATCGACCTCGTGGGCACGGCGGATGCCGACTACGAGGACCAGCTCGTTCATACAGCCCAATCCACGGCCACGGATCGCGAGACGCTGGACGGGATCGCGCACACGATGGGCATCGGGTTGCTGCGCTTCGCCAGCGAGAGCGGTTTCGGACAGCTGGTCGAGTTCGTGGAAAGGGGCGGCCCGGAGGCGAATCCCGCGGAGCGCGTCGTCTCCGGGACGGAGGTGGACGACCCCTGGAACTTCTGGGTCTTCAGCCTCCGCGGCACTCCGCGCATCACCGGCGAGAAGACCCGCCGCGTCAGGCGCGTGAACCTGAACGCCAACGCCTCCCGGGTGACGCCGGAATGGAAGAGCACCTTCAGCATCTGGATGGTTGCGATCCGGACGGAGATCGACCTTCCCGACGGCGACGTCTACCTTGACGACTTCCGCGCATACGGGACCGATCATTTCGTGGGGTATGCGCTTGCGGACCACTGGTCCGTCGGGATGCAGAGCCAGGTCCGGACCCACCGGCGCCTGAACCAGAAGGTGCGGGCCCAACTCTCCCCCGCCCTGGAGTACAGCGTCTTCCCCTACGAGGAGGCGACGCGGCGCGCCCTCACCGTCCTGTACCAGGTCGGTCCCTCGTACCAGCGCTACAACGAGGAGACCATCTACGAAGAGACTTCCGAGGTCCGGTGGAAGCAGCTGATGGAAGTCGAACTCGCCCAGAGGCAGCCCTGGGGGAACACCTCCGTGACGCTGTCCGGATCCAGCTACCTTCACGACAGGGACCTTTTCCGGCTCTCCCTGAGCGGGAACGCCGCCCTCAGGATCGCCCGGGGGCTGGAGATCCGCGCCGACGGACGCATCGCCTGGGTCCAGGACCAGATCTACCTGTCCGCCAAGGGCCTCACCGAAGCCGAGGCCCTCCTGAACATCAAGGAGCGCGCCCAGAGCTTCAACTACACCCTCGGGATCACCCTCACCGTCAACTTCGGCTCAATCTACAACAACGTCGTCAACAACAGGATGCGGCTGGGGCCGCTCTCCTTCAACTGAGTTTCCGCGGGCCGCCGGGCCGTGATTCGGAGGCGAGGGCGGGGGACCGTCGGCGCTAAAGCGGCCTAAATCCCCACCTTTTCCGTGAACGACAGCGGCTGGACCAGCTCCACCGGCGCCGGAAACTCGTCGTTGGGAAGCCAACGGTACCACAGGTCGCCCGCGATTCTCTGCAGCACGGCGTCCGCACACGGATGGCCCGTCGACTGGAAGATGCCGCGGACATCCGTGCGGCCCGTCTCGTTCACCGCCAAGCGCACGCTGCCTCGCACGATCGCTCCCGAGCCTCTGATCAGCGCTTCGCAGTCACTGGGGAGATAGACCAGTCTGTCCACCTCGAGATGCCGTTCCGGGGGTTCGATCGAGATTCCGCCCGCGGCGTTCGATATCGCCGGAGGTCCGAAGAAGAGTTCGAGGGGGATGGGCTCGCGGTCCGCGATCTCGACTGTTTCGAAGTCGGGGTTCGCGTCTGTCACGCGGGCATCACGGCTCTCGCGCCAGTTCAGGAACACGACGAGGTGGATCATGGCCGCGACCGACCAGCCCCAGATGAAGACCTTTCGCTCCGCTCTTCTCCGCCGTGCGATTCGCTCGCCCATCTTTCGCTCCCGGCTCGGGTTGCTTCACTCTTGTCTGGTACACCCCACACGCTGACACGATCCGGACTCAACACTATGTGGAACGGGCAAGCCGCGCGAGCGGCCACATGACCTGCTGTCACTGCCACGGCGTGGCCCGGATGTTCGATGAGAAGATGGCCCGGCGGCAGTTGCGCCACTATCGCCGCAAGGGCCCGGGGAAGGGGACGCGGGAACTCATCGATGCGGTTGCCCGGGACGGGGTCGAGGGCCGCACCTTCATCGATATCGGCGGTGGCGTGGGGGCCATCCAGCACGAACTGATGGGACGGGGGGCCGCAGGGGGGACCGGTGCGGATGCCTCGCCTTCCTATCTGGCGGCGGCACGGGCGGAGGCGGATGCGCGGGGGTACGCGGATCGGATCCGGTACGTGGAGGGTGACTTTGTCGAGCGGGCGGGAGAGGTCGGCGCGGCCGACCTGGTCACGCTGGACCGGGTGGTTTGCTGCTATCCGGACATGCCGGCGCTGGTGGGCGCCGCCTCGCGGCTTACGCGACGCACGCTGGGGCTGGTCATCCCGCGCGGGACGTGGTTCCTGCGGGGCGGTGTCGCGATCGTGAATCTGTTCCAGCGGTTGCGGCGCCACCCGTTCCGCGTCTACGTGCACGATCCGGGTGAGGTGGAGGCGGTGGCGGGGGAGTACGGGTTGCAGCGGCGGTATCTGCGGGAGGGGGTGGTGTGGCGGGTGGCGGTGTATGGGCGGGTTGGGGATGATGGCCAAACCCTGACGTAACGTTAGGGTTGAGGAAGCCACGAGCTCGGGATCGCCGGCACCCGGGCGGCGGCGCGGGTTCCCCGGGCGGGTCGTTCCAGTGGGTCGGCTCGGACCCCGGCGAAATCAACCGCGAACGTGATTTGTCGGCCAAGCACCGAACCCTGACCCTGAGCGTCGGCCTGACCTGCTCCATTGCGGGAGTCTTCCGATGAAGCGATTCGCCATCTTCGCCGCAGTGGCTCTGCGTGCCGACTCGCAGTTCTCGATCGGCTGAAGTCGAGCGGGTCCGCGCTCAACACTATGCGTCGTGATGCCGCGCGGGACGCGGGAGTTGTTCGACGCGGCCGCATGCGCGATTGGCATCATGGCCCCGCGGAGTGGTTGACGCCTGAACAATCTCCATCACACATTGCTCCATGAGCCGCTCCGTCGCTTTTATCGCTTTCCTGGCCCTTTGGTGGTCAAATGTGGCCGGACTGCGCTGTGACATGGGGGCCGAGCCGATCGCGGTGGCGGCGGCTCACGACGTGTCAACTTCGCATGCGCACTCACCCGCCCACGCGCACCACACCCACTCCGGGCACGGCAACACTGCCGCGGATGCCCCCGCCCCCCACCCCTCGGCGCCTTCCCACGCACACGACCTCGCTCACGCGGCTGAGACCCCCCCCTCCCCCCACCCCACAAATCACGGCACCCCTCACGGCTGCCTCATGATCATGGCCTGCAGCATCGTCTCGCCGCAGCCC
>JAPPGM010000086.1 GCA_028874995.1 Gemmatimonadota bacterium
CCCGCGTAAAGCTCAAGCGTCTCTATCCGACGTTTGATGCGTGACATGACACTAGGTTCCGACGAGTACTTCGCGCATGGCAGCCGATCCATAGCTGCCGTGCGATCGGCGATTCAAAGGATTCTAATTCAGGCGACCCCCCGCGAGATTCCAAAACTGTATCAGAGGTTTGCTGACCAGCTATGCCCGAATGATGTTGTACTTACCTTCAACTACGACACGCTCCTGGAGCAAGCCCTCGACGACATCGGCAAGCCGTACAGTCTTACTCCCGAATGGTGGCTGACGGACGCCAGTGGATTCCAACCGAAGTTCGTTGACGTGCTCAAGCTCCATGGATCGATTGACTGGTACGATCGTCACTACCTTGACGCTGCCATGCGTTGGCATTCCGAGCAGGGTCAAGACGTGCCGAACCGGGATCCGATCTTTGGGCTGAGCCCGTCTGTGCCGTCAGAACCACTTTCGCGAGGACAGACGAACGTGGAGTTCGGGAATCACATTCTGCCAAGAGTCTTTCGTGTCCCCGAGCACAGAGAGCACTTCCCCATTGAGGGTAGGGTCGTTTCGAGCATCGTTCCCTTCATGCTCCCACCGGCCTACGACAAGCTACTTGGAAACGATCCGATTCTAGACCTGTGGGAGAATCTCCACCGGACCCAAGATGCCTATTCGTCCATAGTTGTGATCGGCTACTCGATGCCTTCGCACGACAGCTACGCATATGAGATGCTGGGCCGACTCTTGGTCAAGTACCAACAAGGCGGCGACGCGACATACTGGGAACACCGGCGGGTGCCCATTCAACTGGTCACTCTGGCCGATTCGGAACAAGATGCCCTCAAGTGCGCTCCGTTTCTCGATCCCGCGAAGACGCGCGTCTGGAGCCGAGGATTCCAGACCGATTGTCTCGACTGGATCGACTGGGGTGATGGCGTGGACAATCCAGTGGTTAGTTGAACTAAGACTTCGAGCGCTGAGCGGCGGTTCGAGGTGGGGGATCCGGTAGTAGTGCCTGTTCGCGCATCAGCGCGCGCTCACCCCGCACGGAACCGTATCCGCGGGATTCGTCGGTCGGCCTCTGAACTCCCACCGTTCCTTGAATCAGCCTCGCCACTCCCTCCATATCCCCCCGCACATCCGACTCCCAGAACCTCAACACCGTCCACCCCTCCCCCTCCAACGCCGCCGTCACCTCATCGTCCCGCTTCACCCGCTTCGTGAACTTGTCGATCCAGTAGTCTCGGTTCGCGGTCTTGATGCGGGCGTACAGCGCCTCCGGCCCCTTCTCGCGAAGCACCCGCGCGTGCCAATAGTCCCCGTCAATGAACACCGCCAGCCGCGCCCCGGGGAACACGATGTCGGGCTTCCCCACCAGCCTGGGATCGTTCTTCCGGAAGCGGAGACCACGCCGGTGCAGGATCGAGCGGAGCGCGACCTCTGTCTTGCCACCGGTACTGCGGATGGCCGACATGTTGCGCTGGATCTCTTCGGGGGACTTCGGCCGGTATCGAGTTGAGTCGGCCATCCTTGGTCAACTCATCTGACTAGATGGCGAGATCGAGTGGCAGGTCCGAGACGTCCCGAAGCCTCTTCCCGTTGACCATGATCGCGAGCATCTCCTCGGCGTCCCCCCAACCTCCATCCGCCACGACTTCCTGGAGTTCGTGAAGAGCCACATGGTAGGTGCAGTCGATGTCCCCCGTCCCGATCGCGATCGATGCCAACCTGCTCGGCAGGGGCTCAGCCGTGACGACCGCGATATGCGGGGCCCGGCCCTTCCGGTTGCGCAGCAGGTTGAGGGCTTCGGCGCGGGAGTTCTGGGTACGGTCGCTCCGTATGGTCCACTTGCATGAGACACTGGCGTGCAGGATCTCCAAGTCCGTGTTCCGGCTCCTCAACGGGGTGAACCGGGCTGACTCCTCGTCCACTATGCGGTCATTGCGGTTGATCCGTTCGTCGGGCTCGGCTTCGCGAGTGATGATGATGTCCGGTTTGATGGTGTAGTCGCTTCCCAGGGCCGCTGCGAGTTCCGCGTTGTCCCGTGCGGCTTGCTCCAGGGCGTCAAGATGGGCGTACTGCTCGAACCGCGAGATCGCCGCGCCCGCGTTGATCCGCCAAACACCCGGCCGCAAGTGCTCCAACTGCGGAAACGTGGCCGTCAGAAAGTCCCTCGTCCGTCGTTCGAACTCCGTTCCAGCTGCCGAACCGCCCAAGCGCTGCCGGTCGAGGGTCACGCCGACGGCTTGGGCCAAGGCGAGCCCGATACCTACGCTGGTTGCGTTGTCCTTGTCGGAATTGCTCGGTATGCCCTCGCGGCGTGACCAGAGCCTCGATTGAAGCGCCCGATGGAAGTCACGGCGAGCACCCAGGAGCATCCCACTTGTCATGTCAACTGCGCCGCCTCGTCACGCCAACTACGCCCGCAGCGTCAACTGCTGCCCCGCACGCCTCTCCGGTACTCTCTCCATCAAGGCACTGGCCAGCGAAAGACCTACCGCCTCTGCGACAGGCGGTGGCAGCGCGTTTCCGATTTGCCGATAGGAGGAAGTCTTCTTTCCGGCCAACTGCCAGGAGTCCGGAAAACCCTGGATCCGTGCCGTCATCCGGACCGTCAACCGAGGTGCCGTGGTGACCGGAAAGTCCGGTCCCGGTGGCTCGTCCAACAGCGACAGGCCATTCACGCCGAGCTTGCTCCAGGCGGCTCTGGCCCTGGTCGGTCCAAGATCAGCTCCTCCGTGCTTTTTCGAACCGCCGACCAGCGTTGGCGCGATTCCATTCGCCCGCCTCGCCCAAGCGCGGGCTCCCGGCCATCCGCCTTGGCTCATCAGGTCGACCAAGCACTCCCCAACCGTCTGCTCGGCCGGTGTCTGGATGGGCCAGGCGAAGAAGCGATCGAGGCGCTCTTGCAGGGCGACGAGAATGAACCGGGGGCGAAGTTGCGGCACTCCGTAGTCGCTCGCGTTCAGGACTCGCCAGTCCACCCAGTAGCCCAGGCTGTTGAGGCGCGTGGCCAGATTCCTGCGATAGGAACGGAAACGACTGGAAGCGAAACCGGGGACGTTTTCGAGGAAGATCGACTTTGGCCGGATCTGTTCGATCATGTCCAATGCCGAGGGAAAGAGATCCCGATCGTCAGCCGCGCCAAGCTGGCTCCCGGCCACCGAAAACGGAGGACATGGCACTCCTCCCGCGAAAAGGTCCACGCCTTGGTAGGGACTGGGGTCGAACTGGCGGATATCGCACTCCAGCACCGGCCACCCAGGTCGATTCGTTCGCAGGGTCGTGCAGGCATCCCGGTCGATTTCCACCAGTCCCACCGCCAAGAAACCTGCATTCTCCAGCCCCAAGGCCATTCCACCCGCTCCGGCGCAGATCTCCAAGACCTTCAGCAAGTGGCGGCCCCTGTTCAGCGTGGACGATTCCTGGATACTCTATCTTGGCACCATGGACGGGACAGCGCCATGTCGGTCTGGGCCAAGTTCACATCCGCCCCGATCGCGTGGGCTGCGGGAAGCCCAATGTGCCACTGGAGTACCAGCCGTTTTCGGTTGAGGGCTCGCCCGTTACCCCCGCTTCAACACCACCGTCGCCACCGCCCCCGCCACCCCCCACAGCACCACCGACACGACCGCGTCCACCAGCGCCGCAGGCATCGTGCTGGTGTTCATCGTGCCCAGGTTCATAAACCCGAAATACAGGCTCAGCAGCAGACCGACCAGTGCGCCGCCCTTGAACCCCTCGGCAGCGCTCTCCGCTCCTTTCCACGAGAGCGCGCAAACCAGGAGCGTCGCCCCGCAGAGCTGCCCCACGATGATCTGCCAGAAGACCGGAGTCTCCTTGATCACACCCGTCGCGGTGCCCGCGTTGTCCGCGAAGAAGCCGCCGAGAAGCGGCTCGTAGGCGACGTAGCCGAGTACGAACATCGTGACGAAAGAGGCGAGAATCGCCAAGACGCAGTTCTTGTTCACCATGTGATCACACTCCCCGGATTGAGCCTGGGGCCGCGGCCGGTCCGCAGCCTCGGCGTGAACTTGCGGATCGGGTGATGAGCACCGCAAGGACTGGCGCCCGGCGGTCACGAAACCACCCCATCCCCCTTAGTCAACTAACCTGACTGGCTTGTGAGATCGAGGGGCAGGTTCGACATGTCCCGAAGCCTCTTCCCGTTCACCATGATCGCGGGCATCTCCTCAGCCTCCATCTCGCACGACCCTCCTGGAGTTTGGGGAGCGCCACATGCCCCCGCCGCCGCCCCCAGCATCACGGCGAGTCCTCCATGCTGCGCGGGACTCGGGGGATTCCTGGCAATTCAGCGGATGGCGCCGCATCTTGGGATCATTGCCGACGCAAACCGCCACGCTTTACGCCCTTTGCCCTCCTCGCGCGTGTGGTTGCCGACCTGCGGACGCCAGACAGGCTGCCCACCCCGGGGGACGCTGAATGGGGCCGCGAGCCCTTGACCAAGGCGCTTACATGAGACCTGACCAGAGCCTTCGCTATGAGGCCGCCGACTCTCTGCGGCCGCTGGTCAGCATCGGGCTTGGAACGCAGCTGGCCCTGCTGTCGGTGCATTCGGCGGTGCTTCTTCCCACCATCGTCTTCGGGGCCGCCAATGCGGGTGATTCCCTCTTGTGGGCGATCTTCGGCGGCATGCTGGCGTGCGGCGTCATCACCGCCGTGCAGGCGGTCCAGCCGGGACGCCTCGGCTCCGGGTACCAGATGCTCCACGGGTGCTCCGCGCCGTTCATCGCGGTGTGTGTTGCGGCTCTTGCACAGGGGGGGGCGCCGCTGCTGGCGACCCTGGTATTCGTGTCGGGGATGGTGCATGTGGCGTTGTCCCGGCACCTCGCCCTGCTGCACCGCGTCTTCACCCCCATCGTGACGGGCACGGTCATCATGCTCCTGCCGGTGACCATCATGCCGATTGTGCTCGGCATGCTGAACGAGGTGCCGGCCGGGGCCCCGGCCGCGGCCGGTCCTCTGAGCGCGTGCGTGACGATTGCGGTGGCCGCCGGGATCCACCTGAAGGGACCGCCCCGGCTTCGCCTGTGGGCCCCGGTGGCCGGGCTCGCAGCCGGGTCCCTCGTGGCCGCGTTCTTCGGGATCTACGACTTCGGGGGCGTAGCCGGGGCGGCGTGGGTCGGGTTGCCCGCAGGCCGTCCCCCGGGGCTGGACCTTGGTTTCGGTCCGGCCTTCTGGGCGCTTCTGCCGAGCTTCGTCTTCATTGCGCTGGTTGGGACCACCAAGGCGGTGGGGGTAGCCGTCGCAACCCAGCGCGTATCCTGGCGGAGCCCTCGCGCCGTGGATTTTCGGTCCGTACAGGGTGCCGTGGCGGCCGAGGGCGGCGGGAACATCCTTGCAAGCCTGGCGGGTGGGATTCCCAACACGCTCCATCCCACGCCGGTCGCAACGATCGAGACCACCGGGGTGGCGTCTCGCAGCGTGGGTTTCGTCGCCGGACTCGCCCTGGTCGCCCTGGCTTGCTTCCCCAAGCTGGTGGCCGTGATCATCGCGATTCCGGACGCGGTCGTGGCGGCCGTGATCATCGTAACCCTGTGCACGCTCTTCGTGGTCGGCATGCGCGAGGTCGTTGCCGGAATCCGGAACAATCCGCGGTCCGGACTGATCGCGGGACTCGCGATCTGGACGGGCATCGCCATCGAGTTCGACGTGGTCTTCCCGGACTTCTTCACGAACTTCGCGGGTGGACTCCTCAACAACGGGATGACAACCGGCGGCATCCTCGCCATCCTGCTCGTGGGCCTGACGATCCCACGCGTAGCGCGGTTCAGGGGAAGAGTCGACGTACGCGAACTGCCGCAGATCAATGAGTTCATCCGCAGGTTCGCACGCCGCTCCGGTCTGGAGGCATTGATCGGACGGATGGAAGCCGCAGCCGAGGAGACGCTGTTGATGCTGGTGGAGCCACACGGCACCGAGGGAGGGGAAGGGGACGACCCGGATCGGAGCCGGCGCGCACTCCTGCTCACGGCCTCACACGAGAGAGGGCACGCCGTCATGCGATTCAAGGCGGCCACGGCGGGACAGGAGGAACTGAACCTTCAGGATCGCCTGGCCTGGCTCGGAGACGAAGCCGGGAGCGAACAGGAGGAGCAGGCCATCTCGCTGCGGCTGCTCCGGCATCTGGCTTCGTCCGTCCGGCACCAGCAGTACCACAATGTGGACATCGTCACCCTGAAGGTTGCCGCTGGCAAACCGGACGGTTCGAGACGTTGAAATGCCGAAAGTGCCAGCGGTGAGTGTCGGAGCGGTCATGCCTCTCCTGCTTTTCGCGCTCGCGGCCTGCTCTCCCGGGTCGCAAGGCGACGACGACGAGGGGGTAAGCAGGTCTCTGGTCCTGGCGCACCCATTGCCCCCGCTCGCCCCCCCCAGGACCGGAGTCATCGTTCCGTTCTCCCAACGGTTGGCGGAAGTGTCCGGCGGCAGGCTGACGGCAGTGGAGTTCATCGGGGGTGCCCTTGGCAGCGATGCCCGGAGGTATTACCCCATGTTGCTCGAGGGGGTGGCGGACATAGCCTTGGTGGTTCCGGGATACACCGCCGTCACCTTCCCCAGGACGGCGTTGAGCGCCTTTCCGGGCGTGTGCGACAGCCCGGTCGACTGTACGGCAGCACTGCAGCGCGGCCTCGGAGTCCTGGAGGACGACTACAACGCGAGGATCCTGGCGATGTGGTCCCCGGGTCCGCCGGTGCTCGTCACGCGCGACCGGCCGGTGCGCAGGCTGGAGGATATTCGCGGGCTCAGGCTGCGGGTGCCGTCCGGGGTCGAAATGCCCTTCGTGGAGGCCTTGGGTGCGACGCCGGTGCAGCAGCCGGTCACGGAGATCTACCAGAGGCTACAAACAGGCGTGATCGACGGAATCGTGATGCCGGCGGGAGCCATTCCCGCCTTTCGGTTGCAGGAGGCGGCCTCGTTTCTCACCACCTGGATGCCCCTTTCCGCCACTCCGGTTGCGCTGCTGATGAACCGGAGCGCCTACGACCTCCTGGCTCCGCGGGAACGGAGTTGGGTGGACGAGGCCTCGGGTGCCTGGCTATCGGAGTCCGGGGGTCGGGTCTTCGAACTCGCCACCGCCCGTGGCCTGCGGGTTGCCCGTGAATCGGGCGTCGAGATCATCGATCTCTCCGACAGTGAAAAGGCTCGATTCCTGGGGGCGGTCGCGGAGGTCTACCAGGAGGAACTCTCCCGCAGGATCGGGGACGCGACGGTGGCCGAAATCCTTGCCGAGCTGCTCGGCGGATGAGGGCCTTCCTACTGGAGTCCGGCCGGGAACGCGGTCGCGTCCGGCGGGCGCTTCAAAGGGGTGTGATCGCCGCCTGCGCCGTCGCCGGAGGCGGGGCGCTGTTGCTGCTCGTGGGTTTGACCGTGGCCGAGGTCCTGGCGCGCCATCTCCTCCGGGCTCCCCTGCAGGGCGTGGAGGATGTCGCATCGATGGCGCTCACGGTGCTCGTTGCGGCCGCAGTGGTCTGTGCGGCCCAGAACCAGGAGCATGTGTCGGTCGATACTCATAGGACGCGTGGTCGGTGGTGTCCTCACTCGGGTGACCGATGTGCTCGCAAGGCTCGTGGGGACGGTCGCCGCCGCAGTCGCGGCAGTCGCTCTCTTCGCCAAGGGCGGCTGCGGTACCGAGTGCGGCGAGGTCACGGGAACGATCGCCATCGTGCACACGCCGTTCTACTACGCGCTGGGCGTGTCCATGGCGATCTGCTCACTGTTGCTTGTGTACCCCCTGATCCGCCGGCCCGCTGCACCTGACGCGGACGAACGGCGAGACTCGGGCGAGTGATGGACGGGTCCGTGATTGCTCTGCTCGGTATCGCCCTCATGCTCGCCCTGATCCTGATGCGGGTGTCGGTCGGGCTGTCCATGCTCATCGCGGGAGCGGCCGGCATCGCCCTGATCCGGCCTCAGGCCGTTCTCGCCGTCATCGCGGGGGAGACCTTCTCCGTGTCGTCGCGGTACACGCTCA
>JAPPGM010000163.1 GCA_028874995.1 Gemmatimonadota bacterium
CCTCAGTCCCTCCCCCTCAGGCCTCTGGCTGGCCTGTGTGAGAAATGCGGGCTAGGAGTGGGGGTGGGTTCGTCCGGAGGCGTGGCCGTTCGAATGCCGGGGGATCCACTTCGACTGGCTCTCGAATGGGGTGCTCCGCACGCGGAATGCTTGATGCGGGGGATTTACAAGAGGGGCGGCCGACCTCCCATGCCGGGGTCTTCCGCCAACTGCTCACGTACCCACTGGAGCCAGGGGTCGCCGGCGCCCCGGATTTGTTCGTTGGTGGGGCCGAGGGGGATCCAGTATGGGGTCAAGTAACCCCAAGGGCTCTTGAGCAGAAAGAGGTACTCGCCACCTTGTCGATAGTGTTCGGCGTGGCAGGAACCTCCTGCCGGTCTGCCCAACTGATAGGGGACTGAAAGGGTGTTGAAACCGTCCTCGTCGACGAAGTGGCCCGTAAGCGTGAACTCGGCTTCCCCAAACGATCCGACAACGACTTCGGTCGTCTGGAATCGAACGTAGGAACGCCCATCGAGCGTTTGGGTCGAATCCATCGCGACCGCCCGAACCACGACCTCCGATTCCTGGACCATGTTCTCGATCTGTGTGACCGTATAGCGATAGCCGGGCTGCTCTACAAGGATCTGGACGCGACACATTGGGGCGGTCGGCTCGGTGTCTACGATGGGGCCCCCCGCCGACGGGATGCCGGTGCCATTCGGCGCCGCCAACTGCGCGCCCGCTGGGAGGGCGGACACATGGACCAGGGCGATCACCGGCATCGTCGTGCGCAAGCGCTTCATCGTCGTTCTTCTCCTCGTCTCAGGGCCCCAGCGCCCCGATCGGAATGACCCCCACATCTCCACCGCCCACATACCCATAGCCGCCCGGGAGGACGACGGCCAGTGCGGAGGGCTCCCCGCGCCCCCCGCGCCTCATGCGATGAGCCAGCCTTCGCAGACTTCTGGCTCCATCCTCCACCCAGCGTTCGCCCAGTTTGACCTCGAAGGCCGCCCATCGCCCGTCGTCCATCTCGACGATCGCGTCGACTTCCAGGCCCCCCTTCTCGCGGTAGTGGAAGACCTCGGCCTCGATCGCCTGGGCGTAGACGCGCAGATCCCGGATCACCAGCGACTCGAAGAGAAAGCCGAAGTACTCGAGATCGTCCATGAGACGTTGTGGACTGGCCCGAAGAGCCGCGACGGCAGGGATGGGTCGGCCAGGTGCCGCGTCGGCGTCGTCCTCAGGGTGGTCCGCGAGCGCAGGTGGGGTGATCAGGCCGGCAGGTCCTCCACGATCATCAGTTGTTCGAGGGCTTCGAGGTATTCCGAAGCCGTCTCCCACTTCATGATGCGGCCGCCTCCCCGCACATCGGTGATCAGCGTCGAGAGGGATGCGGGAGTCGCCACGTTCCGGGCCAGAGACCGGAGCAGGCGTCCCACCTTCACGGGATCCCTTTGCCGACCGCTGACCCGCGAGATGTCAACGCGGCGGATCTCGTTGAGGTAGTCCCGATTCATGCGCAGGGCGCGCGCCAGGGGATAGCCCAGGTGGGCCGGCCAGCAGCCGCCCCGGCAGAGGAGTTCGACCAGTTCTGACACCGGCAGCTCCGACGGTTCGGAGCGTTGTGGAGTACCGTCGAGCAGGCGCCGCAGCGAAATCTCTCCCGAGGAGTGATGAGTCTCGAAGAGGGAAAAGGGACGCATCCGCAGTCGCGTGAGGCGCCCGGCACCGGTGTGACGCGTGATGTCGTCGGCGGGGACGGCGGATCCGGTCAGTATGAACTGTCCTGGTGCGCCCCGGTCGTCCACGGCCCGTCGCACATGATTCCAGATGTCGGGCTCCGTCTGCCATTCGTCGATCAGGCGTGGAGTCTTGCCGCGGAGCACCTCGCCGGGATCGACTCCGACCATGCGCCGCGCATTGCGGTCGGCGTCCAACAACACCTCGCTGGCTGCGTGATGCCTGGCGGTAACCGTCTTCCCGCAAGTCTTCGGGCCCTCCAGGACGACGGCGCCGGTTGCTGCGAACCTCTCGGTGAGTTCCTGGTCGACGACTCGTGGCTGGCAACTCAAGCTGTTGGCCTCGTGCGGCTCGGAACCGTTAGCCGCCCCGGGCGGACCGCCAGCCTTGGCGAAGGGGTGATCGGAGAATTCGGCTTGAAGTTAACGGATAATTCGGCACGCTGTTAACGGACAATACGGCAAGCGACCAACGGAGAATTCGGCCGACCATGTCGGCCAGCGGCGGCACTACGGCGAGTTCAGACCTCCCGAGCCCGCGCCAACAACTCCGCCCCCGTCTCGCATAGGATGATCCGGTCCCCGATCCGGGCGATCCGTTCCGGGTCGGAGACTTCCTCCAGCAACTTGGACAGTCGCTCGGCCGTATCCGTGCCGAACTTCAGTCTGGCCTGGCGGCAGACCAGCGTGGCGTGTGCTTCGCGTTGCGCCATCTCCTTCAGCTCCTCGACGCCTGCGTAGACCATTCCCGCCTCCTTCAGCGATTCCACTTGTTTCATAACCTCTTCTCCGATCCCCCACGACTGCGCCGCTCCCAGGACCCATTCCCGAAAAGCCTCCCGCAGCCGCTTGTGTTCCAATCCCGGGTAGGTGTCGAGCACCTCCCTGACCACTCGCGATACGTTTCCGGCCGAGGAGTCCGCCTCCATGCCGGCGATCCACGACACGACGTTGCGCTCAGGTAGAGGTTGGCCGGTCAGACCCCGCAGGTCAAGCGCCTTGTGGATCAGCTTCGGCTGGTAGTCGGCCAGCCACCCTCCTACCGGCTCGATGAGATCCCTGACATCGGCCGGGGCTTTCCAGCGGTCGCGCCCGTTGTAGATCGTCACGGCCAGGGTCGGGGGCAGAAGGCCGCCGGGAGCCAGCTGGTTGTGCCGCGTCTTGGGGGCGAGCAAGCCGTGGAACGCGACGGCGACGTAGTATTGCATCCTCGCGGCCATATAGCGGTCGGTCCGGGACTGGAACTCCATCGGGAGGAGCAGGAAACGCGAGCTTCCCTTGAAGTGGATCTTCCAGATGAGGTCTGCCTGGGAGCGGACCAGTCCGGAGGTGGTCCGCTCGGTGGCCAGACTTTCCATCCGGTCGAAGTCGAGTTCGTCGGCGAGGTCGCTGTTGATGAAGCCGCGGATGAGGTGCTTGATGGCCAGGGGCAGCGAGAAGAGGAGCTTGTAGGATTGGTCGTGTCGTCGGGACAATCGCGGGGCTCCGGTGTGGGTGGTTCATGGGAGACGAGCGACGGCTCCGACCAGCCGCCGCAAGTTGGCGGTGCACTGCCGCTCGGTTACCGGACAATCGCGCCGGAGGACGGGCGCTTCCATGACGGAACGGGACCGTTTTCGCGACCGGCTTCTTGGCGAGCACGCGCTTGCAGTCAAGAATGTCAATTCGACATTACATTATGGAAGGTAGAGATTACATATTCGCGGTACAGGCAAGCCCGATGCAGCGCAAGAGAGCCGTCTCGGGTCGGCGTAGAGGGTGGGGCTGCAAACTGAGAGCCACGCTTCGGTAGCGGTCCTTTCATCCACTTGACTTGACGCTGCACCCACGCCTACCGGACTCTGTCACGACCCCACATCGTGTCTCCGAACGCCATCCCCAAACCATCCGAGCCAATCCGAAATGCGCACCCGGCCCAACCCAATCCGCCCCACCCTGCTGCTGGCCCTCCTCCTCACCGCCACCTTCCTCCCCCCCACCCCCGTCCATCCCCAGCAGCCCCCCGACCCCTCCACCTACACCGCCCTGCGCTGGCGCCACATCGGCCCCGAGGGGAACCGCTTCTCCGCGGCCGCCGGCATCCCCGGCCACGCCCACACCTACTACGTCGGCGCCGCGTCGGGCGGCATCTACAAGACGACCGACGGCGGTGTGCACTGGGACGCGATCTTCGACGATCAGCCCGTGCAGTCGATCGGGTCGCTGGGCGTCGCGGTGTCCGATCCGAACATTGTCTGGGCCGGGACTGGTGAAGGGAAAATCCGCAGTCACGTCTCGGTGGGGCAGGGGGTCTACAAGTCGACCGACGCGGGCGCGACCTGGACGCTGATGGGGCTGGAGCGGACCGGGCGCATCCCGCGACTCGTCATCCATCCCACAGACCCGGACATCGTGTTCATCTGTGCGATGGGCCACGCGTACGGCCCGCAGCCGGAACGGGGTGTTTACCGCACCACCGACGGCGGCGCGACCTGGGAGCACATCCTCTTCGTCGACGAGGACACGGGGTGCTCGGACATCGCGATGGACCCGGCGAACCCACGCGTGCTGTTCGCGGGCACCTGGCAGCTCGAGATCCGCACCTGGGGACGGACCTCCGGCGGGCCGGGCGGCGGCCTGCACGTCTCGCGCGACGGCGGCGACACCTGGACGAAGCTGAACGGGCCGGACAACGGGATCGGGTTGCCGGAGAAGCCGGTGGGCAAGGTGGCGGTGGCGATCGCGCCGTCGAACCCGGACCGGGTCTACGCCATGCTCGAGACGGGCGACGGGATTCCGTGGGAGGGGCGGGAGACCGAGGACGGACAGGTCTGGCGCTCGGAGGACGGCGGGCGCACCTGGTCGCTGATCACGCGCAACCGCAACGCGATGGGGCGGCCGCACTACTATTCGCGCGTGGTCGTCTCGCCGAACGACGAGGACGAGGCGTATTTCCTCACGGCCTCCTTCAGCGTATCCACGGACGGGGGCCGCACGCTGGACGTGGTGCCTCGCGTCGAAGCCCCCGGCGGGGACCACCACGACATGTGGATCGACCCCACCGAGCCCGACCGCATGATCGTCGCGCACGACCAGGGCCTCTCGATCTCGATCAACCGGGGGAAGACGTGGTTCCGGCAGCGCCTCACGAACGCGCAGATGTACCACGTGACCGTCGACAACGCGATCCCGTACAACGTGCTCGGCAACAAGCAGGACGAGCCCACGTACCGGGGGCCGAGCAACAGCCGCATCATGGGGCAGCGTCGCATAACCGGGATTCCGCGCGGGATGTGGCACCATGTGGGCGGTGGCGAGAGCGGTTTTGCCACGCCGGATCCGACCGATCCGAACATTGTGTGGTCGTCGGCTTCGGGGTCGGGGATGGTGGGGGGGATCGTGGTGCGCTACGAGGAGGACCGTCGCCAGTTCCGGGCCGTCGAGGTGTGGCCGGAGCAGAGCCGGGGCGCGGCGTCGGAGGTGCGCTACCGGTTCATCTGGGACGCGCCGATCCACATCTCGCCGCACGACAACAACACCGTGTACGTGGGGAGCCAGCATGTGCACCGGACCCGGAACGGGGGGCAGAGCTGGGAGGTGATCAGCCCGGACCTGACCCTCAACGACCGGAGCCGCATGGGGCTGTCGGGGGGACTGACGGGGGACAACATCGGGGTGGAGTACGCGGGCACGGTCTTCGGGATCGCCGAGTCGCCGGTCGAGGAGGGGCTGATCTGGGCGGGGACGAACGACGGGCTGCTGCAGGTGACGCGGGACGGGGGCGGGACGTGGACGAATGTGACGGCCAACATGCCGGAACTGCCCGAGTGGATGGCGGTGCGGTCGATCGCGCCGTCGCGGTACGAGGCGGGGACGGCCTATGTGGCCATTGACGGGCACCAGATGAATGTGCGCGATCCGCTGGTGTACCGGACCCGCGACTACGGTGCGTCCTTCGAGAAGATCACCGACGGGATCCCGCCCAGCATGCTGAGCTACACCAAGGTGATCGTGGAGGACCCGAAGCGGCAGGGGCTGCTGTACGTGGGCACCGAGAACGCGCTCTACGTATCCTTCAACGAGGGGGACGACTGGCGGCCGCTGCAGAACAACCTGCCGCACGCGCCGGTCTCGGGGATGGTCGTGCAGGAGCACTTCGGGGACCTGGTGGTGGGGACGTATGGGCGCGGCTTCTGGATCCTGGACGACCTCACGCCGCTCCAGCAGCTCACGACCGAGGTGATGGCGTCATCCGCCCACCTCTTCGCGCCCCGAGACGCCTACCGGTTTCGCCCGATCACCCCGCCCTCCGTCCCCTACAGTGACCCCACCGAGGGAAGGGATCCCGAATACGGCGCGTCGATCAACTACTGGCTGGCGGAACCGGCTGATGAAGCGCCCACCGTCGAGATCCTCGACGCGGCCGGCGATGTCGTCCGCACGCTCACCGGCACCAACAACGCCGGTGTCAACCGCATCCACTGGAACCTGCGGGACGAGTCAAACGGTCCCGTCCGACTATTGACCAGCCCCACGTACGCGGACCACATCGAGGTCGACGACGACGGCCGCCCCGCCCCCGGCGCCCGCCAGGTCTCGATCCTGCTGCCCCCCGGACGCTACACCGTCCGCCTCAACGCGGCCGGCCAGACGCACGAACAGCCCCTCAACGTCATCAAGGACCCCCACTCGGCGGGGACCGAAGCCGACATCGCCGCGCAGGTCGCGTTCCTGCGCGAGGTTCGCGACGACATCGTCACGGCGGGCGAAGCCGTCCACCGCGTCGAAGCGATGCGCGTCCAGCTCGCCACCATGTCACGCTTCGCCGATGACGACGCGCTCACCGAGGCGATCGCCGTCCTGCGGCAACAACTCGTCGACCTCCAGATGAACATGGTCGACCTGCGTCTCACCGGTCAGGGCCAGGACGGCGTGCGCTTCGGGGCGACCCTGCTCCAGAAGCTGGGCTATCTGACCGGCGCGATCTCCGGCGCCGACTTCCCGCCCACCGACCAGGAGCTGGAGGTCAAGGCGCTGCTGCACGGGCAGCTGCGCGATCACCTGGAGGCGCTGGAAGCGCTGGTCGCGAACGAGGTGGCGGCGCTCAACGAGATGCTGCGGGCGCGTGGGATGCTGATTATTGCGGGAGGGTGAGGCGTGCTACCGCAGGGTCGCTCCAAGCGCACTGGCGACCCACTGATTGAGGCTCTTCCCCTCGGCGGCGGCTGCCGCGGCGGCGCTCGCGTGCAGTTCCGGTGAAATGCGCACGTTGAACCTCCCCGAGTACCGTCTCGCCGGCTCTACGCCGTCCTCTTCGCACATCTCGAGGAAGACCTTGAGCGACACGGCTCCCTCCTTTCTGAGGCCGGCAACATCCCGCGCATGGAAATCCGCTCCGCCGCCGTTCAGGCCGACGAATTCGCCCCGGAACATGTCGATCTCGGGGTCGAACTGGATGATGGCCCTGTAGCCATCGATCACCATGGTGTTCTTCATGGTTCCACTCCGTGTTGCCTCAGCCAGTCCCGGATGCTGGCGACAGCGCCGGCGGAAGCGTTCGGCGGTGTTTGCGCTTCACGGACAACGATACCATGAATTGGTACCATCGTCAACGAGCCGCTGCCACCATCACCTGGCTCGATGGGAGAGCATACGCTGTCTGTAACTGATTGACACTAGTTCATCCAGTCGCTTACATTCAGCCATGCACACCTACCATCGCCCGCAGGTGGACCAGCTGGTCTTCCAGATCATGCAGAACGACAAGCCGCTGATCGTGGCCGTCACGGGTCCGCGCCAGACCGGCAAGACCACGATGATCGAGCAGGCGCTCGAGCGGATCGACCTGCCCAGCCGGTACTTGGCCGTCGACGAGATCATGGCGGCCGACGAGAGCCTGCGGGATCCCCGCGGTCAACGCGTCTGGCTGCTGAACGCCTGGAGAAGAGCCCGCGAGAATGCGGAGGCAGGCGAGCGGGGGTTCGTCCTCGCCCTCGACGAAATCCAGCACATCGAGGACTGGTCTCTGATCGTCAAGGGTCAATGGGACCGCGATCGGAGAGCGGGCTGTCCGCTGCGGGTGATCGTGGCGGGATCCGCACCCTGGTCGATGTGGACCGGTCTGCGCGACCTCGCCGGGCGCTTCATGCCGGTCAAGGTTAGCCACTGGTCCTTCACCGAGATGGCCGACGCCTTCGGCCACACCCTCGATCAGT
>JAPPGM010000187.1 GCA_028874995.1 Gemmatimonadota bacterium
AAGTCCCATAAAACATTGCCATTACTGGATTATATGAACGTTCACGAACATCTTGGGACATTGTTGGATCTCAAATGGCGGTAAAGGTGACGGTCATGGCGCCGGGAGCGTAGTAGCGGTCGTAGAAGCCGCGCAGGTCCTCGGGGGTGATGCGCTCCAGGCTATCCCACTGGTCCGGAAAGGGGTCGCGCAGCCGCGGGATGCCGAATTCGCGCTGCCAGAACCCGGGGCGCATCATCCAGGCGGGGTTGAGCACGGCCCGCAGGTGGTCCAGGAGTTCGCGGGGCCGGGCATTGATCTCGTTCTGCACCGGTTCCCGTCCCCGCTCCACCACATCGGGTTCCATGGCGTGCGGCGACAGGATCCCGGCCAGCCACTCGATGGCGAAGAGGCCGTGCTCCCGCGCGATCGTCACGTAGTACCAGGTATGGTCGCGGTAGGTGATGCCATTGCGGCGCCCGCCCAGCCCCTCCACCGCATCCTTGATCTCCTGCTCGCTCCGTCCGGCGTGGTCCGAGAAGAGCATGTGCTCGGTGAGGTGCGCCAGCTGCTCCATGCCGGGCGGGTCCGCGTCCGAACCGACCGGAACGCCGGCGCTGACCGCGACGTTGGGGGCGCCGGCCAGCTGCTTGAACCAGACCTTGACGCCGTTGTCCAGGTAGTGGGTCTCGAAACCGGCGAAGGGATTGAGGTCCGCCTCCGCGTCCGCCTCCTGCGGCACTTCGTCGCGGTCGGCTCCCGCATGGTGATCGTCGGGCCCGCCGGATCGTTCCTGGGCGGCGAGTTGCGAGCCCGTGGCCAGCGTGGCGGCCAGGAGCACCTCCCGGCACCGGCTCACCATGGCACTCCGATGGCCCGGCAGAGCCATCGCTGGAACGGCGCGGAGTCGTCACAGAGCGCCGCGAAACGCGTCAGAAACCCGTCCGACAGGACCGCGGACTCATCCAGCCGCGCGACGCCGATGAAGTCCTTGCGCCGCAGGTCCCCGATGAGCGGGTGATTGACGCTGAACCCCTTGGGCGCGCGGATCAGGGAATCCCCCGACAGCTCGAAGGAGGCGCGGAAGCGTTCGTCCCCCGAGGCCCGCAGCCACGCGTCGGGGTCCTCGTCGATGGACTCGCGAATGCTGCGGAGCGTGGGCCCGCCGGGCCGCCAGATGCCCGCCCCGGCGAACACGCTCCCGGGCTGAAGGTGAAGGTAGAAGCCGGGCGCGTGCGCGTCCTTCGCCGCCTCGTGGCGGAAGTGGATGCCGGTGTGGGTCTTGTAGGGCCGCTTGTCCTTCGAGAAGCGGGTGTCGCGATAGATGCGGAAGAGGGAGCCGCCGTTGGCGCGCGGGTCGGCGCGGAAGCGGGTGCTGATCCGGGCCAGGTGGGGCGCGAAGTCGGAGATGAAGGCGAGCGCCGGCTCCTTGACGTCGCCGTCGTAGCGGGACTTGTTGGCGCGGAACCACTCGCGGTTGTTGTTGGCCGCGAGTTCGGCCAGGAAGGTGAAGAGGGCGGGAGTGAAACGGGTGGCCATTCGACTATTTCCTGAACCGCACCCACTTGGTGATCCGCCGCTGGGACACCTCGGCCCCGTACACGTTCCCGTCGCGGTCCACCGCCACCCCTTCGGGTCCGCTGAACCCCATGATGTTGGCGCGGTCGTCCGGCAGGAAGTGGTGCACCCACCCCAACTCCGCGTCCCCGATGCGGATCCCCTTCTCCCACCCCGCGTTGCGCTGCCCGGTGAACTGGTTGGGCGCCGGGCTCGACTCCGAGTCGGCCACGTAGATGTTGTCGTCCGCGTCGATGTAGAGGCCGCTCGGTCGTCCGAACTGCGTCCAGATCGCCTGGAATTCGCCGTCCTGGTTGAAGATCTGGATGCGGTTGTTGTACCGGTCGCCCACGAAGATGCGCCCCTGCGAGTCCATCGCCAGCGCGTGGGGATCGCGGAACTGCCCCGGTCCGTAGCCGAGCTCGCCCCAGGTCTCCATGTACGTCCCGTCGGCCGCGTAGCGGATGACCCGGCCGCGCGTGCGGTCGTGCGCGTCCACCACGTAGATCTGGCCGTTCGGCGCGACGAGCACGTCGGAGGGGCGGGTGAGGTGGTTGGGGGGATCGCCGGCCTCGCCGGGGGTGCCGATCGTCATGAGCAGCTCGCCCTCCGGGGAGAACTTGAGCACGGAGTGACCGGTCGTGGTGGCGCCGCGCTGCCACGCGTCGGTGACCCAGACGTTGCCCTCGTGGTCCACGTCGATGCCGTGCGGCCACGCGATCATGCCGCCGCCGAAGCTCCTGAGCAGGTTGCCGTCGGTGTCGAAGAGGAGGATGGGGTCGAGGTCGGAGCCGACGCAGCTGTTGGCGCCGCAACGCTCCGCGACCCAGATGTTGCCGTCCAGCGCGATCTCGACGGCGCTGGTCGAACCCCACTCGCGGCCCTCGGGAAGCTCGCCCCAGCCGTAGATGGGCCGGAAGGGGTTGGTCGTGTTGTGCTGGGCGGCGAGGGGCGGGGCGAGGGTCAGGGCCAGAGCGGCGGCCAGGGGGACGGGGATCGGATGCCTCTTCCGAAGCTTCATCGGATTCTCTCTCGCATGGGGGTGGGAAGCTGGGGGCAATGGCACGGTAGGCGCGCGGGGAGCGTCCGACAAGTGGGCCGAAGCGGATCGTGGGGGGGAAGCACGTTTCGGCGGAGGGACTAGCGGGACATTCGGTTCTGGCGACGCATCAGGCGACCCAGGCGGCCGCCGCGGCAGTGCAGGCGTCGATGACGGCGGTGGTGGCGGGTGCGGCGGCTGCGGGCGCCTCGGCTTCCAGCTGAGCGGCGGAGGCGTCCTTTCCGGCCCTGTCAAGGGCGATCCGGGGTTCCTCCCGTCGGTTGTCTTCCAGGAAGCGGAGCCGGACATTGGGGCAGAGTCAGTCTCCAACCTCCGCCACCCTCCCGGAGAGCCGTCATGAAGACCGTCGCCGCGACCTTCGCCGCCCTGGTGATCCTGTCCCACGCCACCCCCCCGGACGCCGCCGCGCAGCCGCCCCGCCGACCGTTCCTCTTCAAGGACGCGCGCGGTGAACTGGCGCAGGCGCGGGCGCGCGGAGAGAGCGAAGTCGTGCTCGTGATGGCGGCCATGCCGGGCCGAAATGCGCGATTGGCGGCGGCGGTTGAGGGGATGGGCGGGCGGATCGGCTTCCGTTTCGACGAGGTGGACTACCTGCGGGCGTGGGTGCCGCTGGACCGGGTCGAGGAGCTGGTGGATCACCCGGACATGCACAGCGTGGACCTGTCGATCACCGGTCGGCCGCGGTCGTTCGGGTTGGCCGATGACTCGCCGGAGCTGCCGGGAGACGCGTCTCTTGCGCCTGCCCCGGGTCTCCCGCCAGCCGCCGGCCGCCGGCCCGTCGCGGGCATCGCGTCCCCCGACACCATCTGGCCCCCCGTCCTCTCCGACCGGCCGCTCAGCAACCGCTACTCCCCGCTCGGCGACATGCGGGCAATCGAATGGCGGGAGCGGAATCCGACCTGGGACGGCCGCGGGGTCACGATCGCCATGATCGACATGCTGCCGGACATGCTGCTGCCGGAGCTGCAGACGGCGATGACCCTGGCGGGCGAGGAGGTCCCCAAGATCGCGGTCTACACGAACGTGCTCGACCCCGAGATCGAGGACAACGGCTGGTGGCTGGAGATGGACGACATGGTCGAGGCGGTGGAGGGCGGATTCGCGTACCGCGACTCGGCGTACACGGCGCCCCGCGACGGCGTCTTCCGGATCACGATGTTCGACGAGGTGCGGGCCGACACGATGGGGGTGTACGGGTCGAGCCTGGAGCGGGATGTGAACCGTGACGGCAACCCCGAGGGGTCGAGCCGGCTGTTCGCGGTGCTCTGGGACGAGGGGGCGGGCGAGGTTTGGGTCGACACGGACCAGGATCGCGACTTCACCGACGAGACGCCGATGGGCGACTACGCGGAGCGGCCCGGGTTCGGGGTCTTCGGGACGGACGATCCCGACACGCCGGTGCGCGAATCGGTGGGGTTCGGGGTGCAGATCGATCGGGAGAAGGGACGGGTGGCGCTGAATCTGGGGATCGCGTCGCACGGGACGCTGGTGGTGGGGGCGGTGCTCGCGAGCCGGGGGGATGCGGGCCGGTTCGAGGGGGTCGCGCCGGGAGCGCGGCTGGCGGCGGTGGGGGAGGGGGGATCGGCGTACGGACAGACCGAGGCGACGATCGTCGCCGCGAGTCATCCGGAGGTGGATGTCGTCTACTTCGAGCAGAGTTCGAACATCACCCGCAACTACCTGCTGCGCGACGGCCGCCTCGTCCCGTCGGTGATCGCGGACCGGCTGGTCGAGCGCTACGGCGCGTCGATCTTCTCCCCCACCCACAACTTCCCCATCCTCGGCGCCATCGACGACATCGTGATGGGGCGCGGCGTGATCGGGATCGGCGGCCACGAGAGCAAGGACAACTTCTTCATGAACCACGGCGTGCGCGTCGAGCACGACGACAACCTGCTGATCACCGGCGGCTACGGCCCGATGGGCGATGGGACGCTCAAGCCCGACGTGATCTCGCCGTCGAACTACGTGAGCACCTGGCTGGGGTTCATCGAAGGACGTTCGATGGCGGGGCTCTTCGAGCTGCCGCCCGGCTATACGATCGCCGGGGGGACCTCGACGGCCACGCCCACGGCGGCGGGGGCGGGCGCGTTGTTGATCAGCGCGGCGCGGCAGGCGGGGATTCCGATCGATCCGTACCGGCTGAAGTACGCGATCACGCGGGGGGCGCGCTGGGTTCCCCACATCGCGGCGTACATGCAGGGGAACGGGGTGGTGAACGTGTCGGGGGCGTGGGAGATTCTGGAGCAGCTCGAGGCGGGGGCGCTGGCGGTGGAGATCGAGACGCGTGCGCCGGTTGCGACGCCGTACAGTCACATGCTGCCGACGCCGCATACGGGTTTCGGGTTGTATGAGCGGAGCGGATGGAAGGCGGGCGGGCGCGGGGAGCGGACGGTGACGTTCACCCGCACGTCGGGTCCCTCGCGCGACATGACCTTCGACGTGAGCTGGCAGGGCAACGATCACGGCACCTATTCGTCGCCGCTGACGGTCACGCTGCCGCTCGGCGAGCCGGTCGAGTTTCCGGTCACGGTGACGCCCGCGGGGCACGGCGTCCACACCGCGCACCTGACGCTGGATCACGACGATGTGGCCGGCTACGCCCACAGGATGCACGCCGCCATTGTGGCGCCCGAGCCTTTGAACGCCGCGAACGAGTACACCGCGAAGAACGAGGTCGAGGTGCCGCGCCCGGGGATGAAGAGCCTTTTCTTCGATGTGCCGGAGGGGGTGACGGCGCTGAAGATCGAGGTGTCGTGGGAGGAGCGGCCCGTCACGCTGGGCGTTTTTCGGCCGGACACGCGGGGGCAGCGCGGGGAGATGATACAGGGCGGGCCGGGGATCACGCACGTGGTGCCCAATCCCGTCGCGGGGACGTGGGAGGTGCGCTTGGGCGACATCGCCGATACCCGCGCCTTCGACTGGGAGCAGGCGAAGAAGGAGGAGCCGGTGCCGCCGACCAAGGCGACGCTCACGGTGTCCGCGCTGGCGGTCGATGTGGAGGTGGTGATGGGAGCGGGGACGGGAGAGGGGGTCCACCAGGTGTGGCTCTCGAACCGGATGGCGGCCTTCGAGGGGAGCGCGGTGACGATGGCGGCAGGGAGTGCGCGGCGCGGATATCACCGGATCGCGGCGCGGCAACAGGATGTGTACGAGGTGGAGGTGCTGCCGGGGTCGGAGGCGCTGATGGTGAAGGTGGGGGCGGCGGACATTCCCGCCGACTTCGACGTCTACGTCTTCGACTGCACGGGGGACGAGTGCCGGGCCGCCCGCGTGGACGGCGACCCGGTGGGGGACGAGGTCGTGATCGTGCACGACCCGGCTCCGGGGATGTGGAAGGTGGTGGTCGATGCGGCGAGCGTGCCGGAAGGAGGGGCGACGTACAGCTATCTCGATGTCGTGTTCAATGCGGCGTACGGGACGGTGGCAGTGATCGACATGCCGCAGGAACGCGCGTCGGGGGCGCGGTGGACGACGACGTCCCATGGATGGGCGGCGATGGCGGCGCATGCGCAGGGGAGGGAGCCGTATCTGGGGGTGGTGGTGGAGGGGGGCGGGGGGTGGTGGGTGGGGGTGGGGGAGGTGCGGTGAGGGGTTCATCGGCCGGCGCCACCTTCCCCAGCCACGTGGTTTTCACGTAACCCATATCGTACCGCGGGACCGCGGCGGTCGTGTCCGGCCACCTCGTCGATCAGGGCCATCATGGCGAGTCTTGTGCAAAGCGCCCATACACAGAGTCGCCCATCCGACCCCGGGCAGCACAACGTCGGCCCCGGGAACGCAGTGGCGATGTCGGGGACCTGTGATGAGCGGACGGCCGATCCCTTCGGTTGGGTCGGGATGCCGGGCTTCGGCGCGGTAGTTCTGGACGAAGACGATATCGGGCAATCGGAGTCGGACGGGGTCTTCGAAGCGGTTACAGAACCCGTCGCTCCCGGGACAGCCTGATGCCGACACGCACATAAACGCCCCCCTGGTTGTGGCCGCCTTCAACGAGGCGGGGGGTGCGGACTACACAGGCGCCCAGGGCACCGCTCGAGAATGGGGCCATGGAGGACATTTCCGATGTGCACTGGAGAGGAAGCGTCTTCGGGAACGAAAATCATGACGCCCTACATCACGGGTGATTCCCAGCCGCTCAGCCGGGTCACCCTCGATGGCCGATGCGTTTACGCTGGCCAGTGCGGGAGCGGCGGCGTGGTCTGGAGAAATACTACGGCATCGACCTCGCCGCGTACCGCGGCCCCATCGCGACGATGTCGTTGAAGCGCGTGGTGAAGAAGGAATAACCCCGGGCTGGCGTCCAGAAAACACCGCCGAGTGTTATCCATGGTTGTCATTTTGGAAACTGTGGTTGACATGCGTCCCGTTTTGACATGCTCGCGTCCCGGGTTTTGCCGCGGCGGCGGGTGGGCGCGGGCTGTCCCATTTTGACATGCTCGCGTCCCGGGTTTTGCCGCGGCGACGGGTGGGCGCGGGCTGTCCCATTCCGACATGCTCGCGTCCCTGGCTTTGCCGCGGCGGCGGGCGGGCGCGGGCTGTCCCATTTTGACATGCTCGCGTCCCGGCTTTTGCCGCGGCGGCGGGTGGGCGGTCCGGCTTGAACATCTGCCGGGAGTAGGGAGTGTCCGTGTTCCAGATCGGCGGTCCGCAGTCCCATCCGGGCATGAGCGTCCCAAATCGTCTGATCACAGGCCGATTCTGCTATGTACGGTTTTGGATTCGCGGTCTCGCGAACTACGGGACGGCCTTCGGAATGCCTCCCAGAGGCTCCCGCAAGGCCCTAGGAGCGCGTTTGCCGGGCTCGTGACCCATTCGCGTTGCCTCCACCCCCGGTTTTCGCCTCCTGAACCGTCCTGAGAGGCCGAAATCACCCCGCGTATATTGTAGCAGGCGGGACCTCGTGCCCCCACAACTCTTTGCCACACAACCATTTCAGGAGACCAGACCCATGTCCGACGACCTCTTCGAACTCGGCGAACGCATCGCCCAACTCGCCGCCAGCATCAATATCGCCACCTGCGAGATGCTCACCCTCGTCGCCGACTTCGACCGCCGCGAGGGGTGGGCCGACAACTTCACCTCCTGCGCCGAATGGCTCGCCTGGCGCACCGGGCGGACGCTGGCCGCCGCGCGCGAGAATGTGCGGGTCGCCCATGCGCTCGCGGAACTCCCCCTGACGGCGACCGCCATGAAGG
>JAPPGM010000103.1 GCA_028874995.1 Gemmatimonadota bacterium
AGTTAGACGATTTCCTGCCGTGATTCTTCTCTCCGTAGAGGCGCTACTGCGGCGTCTGCCGCGAGCAGTTCGCGGCCCTCGACGGCCGCGACCCGCTCGAGATTCCCGACCCGCCGACCGACGAGGCCTGGCGGCGCTTCCGCTGGGACAGCGTCACCGGGGCGGTTCGCGAACTCGCCTCATCCGTGCACGAACTGGGCAAGCCCGTTACCGCAGCGGTCTTCCCGACCCCCACGATCGCACGCACGCTGGTCCGCCAGGCATGGGACGAATGGCCTCTCGACCGCTTCTTTCCGATGCTCTACCACAGCTTCTACCTGGAGGACATCGCCTGGATCGGCGACGGTGTGCGTGAAGGGGTGGGCGCGCTGGCAGACGGTCACCTGGCAGACGGTCCCCGCCCCGGGACCCCTCTCAACGCGGGGCTCTACCTGCCCGTGCTCGAGCCCGCGCAGCTGGCGGAGGCGGTGGTCGCCGCGCGGGAGGCGGGGGCCGCGGGCGTCTCCACCTTCGAAATGCACGGGCTGACGGACGAACACCTTACAGAACTGCGGGGAGTTTTGGACTATTGACCATGGTCATGATCTCACGGTCATAGCGTGGTCTCCAGGAAGGAAGACGGCGAACCGGCCCCTGCACCAGCGTCGGATCCGTTCCGGGAAGCGGCACCGGAGCCGGAAGGCCCGCTGGAAGGATCGGACAATGGTCCGGATCTCCTGTGTTCGAGTGGACGGACGGAATGGGGACACCCTCCCCAGGGGCACAGGTCGCACGGTTCCCCGGCGGCGGCCGGCCGTTCCGAGATTCGGTCTCCCTTGACCTCGCCGCCCCAACCCCGGACAATGCGTCCATCCCCGGCCGTTCGACCGTCGGCACGGAACGCCGCCTCACGTCACCGCAACCGTCCCCTACCTCCCGTCATCCACCACCAATCCCAACCCGGAGCCACATGAAGATCGACCGCGAGCAGGTCCGCCACTGGAAGAAGGTCCTGTCCCCCTACTACGGCCCCGACAACCGCCGGAGCGCATTGCAGGTCGGCTACACCGCCGTGCTCTATCTGGCCGGCTGGACCCTCATGTACTTCAGCCTCGATGTCGGCTACTGGCTCACCCTGCTGCTGGCGGTGCCCATCGCCGGCCTTCAGATGCGCCTCTTCATGTTCCAGCACGACTGCGGCCACGGGTCCTACTTCAAGTCGCGGCGCCTCGCCTGCGTCACCGGCTCGGTGATCGGCGTGCTCAACCTCACGCCCTACCACTACTGGCGGAAGACACACGCCATCCATCACGCGCACTCGGGCGACCTGGACGTGCGCACCTTCGGCGACATCGTGACGGTGACCGTCAAGGAGTACGAGGCGATGTCCTTCCTGCAGCGCTTCGGTTACCGGTTCTACCGCAACCCGGTCGTGCTCTTCGGCCCCGGCGCGCTCTTCCAGTTCCTCGTCAAGCACCGTTTTCCGTGGGACATTCCCCGGACTTGGAAGCGCGAGTGGCAATCGGTGTGGTGGACCAATGCCGCCCTGGTCGCGATCGTGGGCGGCGCCTGGCTGACCATCGGGATCGGCACCTTCCTCATGATCCAGCTGCCGCTGACCTTCATCTCATGCGCGATCGGGGTGTGGCTCTTCTACGTGCAGCACCAGTTCGAGGACGCGTACTGGCACTGGCGCAAGGACTGGAACTACTACGACGCGGCGCTCTTCGGCTCGTCCTTTCTGCGCCTGCCCAGGTTGCTCCAGTGGTTCACCGCGAACATCGGGCTTCACCACGTCCATCACCTGAGTGCGCGGATTCCCAACTACCGGCTGCAGCGCTGCCACGACGAGAACCCGGACCTTTGGCGGGCGCCGACGATGACGATGCGGGACGGATTGAAGACGCTGCACCTGGCGCTCTGGGACGAGGGGCGGAGGAAGCTGATCTCGTTCCGGGAATATCGGAGGTTGAGGGCGGCGGGGGCGGGGGCCTGACCCAGCAGAGCCGCCAGCCAGCGCAGCCGGGGCACGTCCCGCCAGCGCCGGATCAGATGGCGATCGTCACACCGAACGGGCGCAGGCGCTCGAAGTCGGCGGGGTTGGCGGTAGCCACCGAAGCGTCATCAACCAGCGCGGCCGCGGCGATCATGCAGTCGATCAGCGACCCGCGCCGGCGACCTGATTCGTTGAAAAGGCGGGCCGCCGACTCGGCGTCTTCGCGGGTGAAATCGCGGTGGTGGTCGATGAGGGCGGCGGCGGTAGCCAGCTCGGGCGGGTGTAGCGGGCCGCATTGGAACTCCGCCCAGGCGATTACGCTCATCACCAGCGTCTCATCGGCGGCGATCCATCGCCGTAGGGCACGGTCCTGGGTTGTCCCCTGGATCAGCGCTCGGATCAGGAAGCTCGTGTCGAGGTGGATCATTCGGAGCCGCGCCACAGACGCCGACCAGCTGCGGCGCGCTCGGCCTCGACGTCTCGCCCCCACTGCGTGAGATCCACGCCTCGGTCCCGTACGGCATTTTGCAGGCGTGTGAGGGCGTCCAGGGCAACCGTTCCCTCCGTGTCGTCGGCGGTCATCAGGGCGATGCGCAAGGCGCGGCGGATGACCTCGGACTTCGACGCGTCCCAGTGCTCGGCGAGTGATTCGAGAATCCGCACGGACTCGATGTCGAGGGAGTAGGTGGACTTGATGGTAGTTATGGCCATATCAGATAGTATGGCCATATGACAACCATGTCAAAGCTGTTCCCGGGTCCGGTGGTCCTGCCAGACTGACTACAAAACCGGGTCCAGCGCCGATGCGCCCCCCTTACACCCCCACCATCTCCCCCAGCACGAACACGTCCGTGAGCAGCGCCCGCAGATGGATCGACGCGTTGAGATTGTCGATCAGCTGCGACGACACGCGCGCCTGCCCCGCCACCAGCCCCACCAACGCCCGCGACGCCTCCGCGTCACGCTTAAGCACCGCCAGCGCCGCCTCGGCCGTGTCCCCCGCCGGCAGGTGCGGCCGGAACGCCTCGTCGAGCCCATCCAGCGCCGCCCCATAGCGGCCGAGATACTCGCGCACCTGGGGGCCGGCCTTGCTGTCCCCGTCATCGGTCAGCCCCTGGGCAGCATACGCGAGGAAGAACTCGTAGCCCTCCTCGATGACGTCGATGCGGGCCTTCAGGTCCTCGCGGCTCACGTGCCTTACGTTCCTCCGGCACCGCGCCGTGGACAGCTCGTGCGCGGGGGCCGCCCGCTTGTGAGCGCTTTCACGAGCGGGCCGCTAGGCCTTGTCGCTCAGGGCGGGCTGCCCGGTGCCACCACCCCCACCTCCAGATCCCTCCAACTCCCCCACCGCCCCCCGCTCCCCCACCACCCACCGTTCCGGGTCGTGGTTCTCCAGATACCGGTCGCGGTCAATCCAGCCGTTGATCATCGACCAGGTCATCCAGCGCTTCTCAGGGCGGATGGCAAAGTACACGTGCGCGATCACCAGGAAGATCAGCCCGATCCCGCACACCCCGTGAATCACGTAGATCCAGCCCCACACCGAATCGCTGAACAGGTACATGTTCTGGGGCAGCAGGAAGTTGTCGATGCGGAACATCATGAGGACGCCGGTGACGACCGCACCGATGGTCACGATGGTGGCCGCGTGGTGGAACATCTTCTGGTCGACCGGATACTTGGCGGCGCGCGGCCGTTTCGCCCCGGGCCGGCCCAGCGCGGCCTTCAGCCCCTGCTTGCCCTCCTCGATGTCACGGCGCCCGATCCACATGGCCCAGAAGTCCTGCTTGGCGAAGACGTGGTAGATGTGGTAGAGGACGGTCAGGATCAGAAGCACTCCGGCGATCCAGTGGATCGTGACCCAGGGGAACTGGATCCCGACCACCGGGAAGAAGGCGGTGATGAGCAGCACGAACATCGCCGCCGACATCGACCAGTGGAATCCGCGTGCGCCCACGGTGTGACGCTGCAGCTTCTCGGGCAGCCCGCGCGCCTCGTCCGGGTCGATCTCGCCCGTGCCCACCTTCTTCGGCACCATCAACGCGTGGCCCACCACGAAGACCGCGCCGATGATCACCGCGGCCCAGATCAGGTCCCACGAGACCCCGATCGGGACGTCCTGGCCCCAGGGGTTCAGTGCGCGGCGGAGGAATTCCATGGACTATCGCCTCCTGTGGTGGGGGCAGCGCGGGTTCATGGACCTGGCCGACGGGGAGTGGACGGCGTTCGCCGCGAGGAAGGCATCCGCGGGCTCGTTGCGCGTGGACCGAATCCCTCCGGCGCTCGACCGGCAGATGCGGGGATTCGTCCGCGGATCAAGCCGCATCCCGAATCGCCCGTTTCACCAGGTTTCGCGTGAGCGCGATCTTGTAGTCGTTGTGCCTGAGCGCGCGGGCACCCCGGACCGCGATCTCGCCCGCCGCCTGGCCGGTCTCGTCGCTGGGCGCCTGGCCGGTCGCTGCCCGTTCGGCCGCCGTCGCGCGAACCGGGTACGGCGCGATCCCGTTCACCACGATGCGCGCGTCCCGGATCACTCCGCCCTCGACGTTGACCATCGAGGCGACGCTCACCAGCGAGAAGTCCCACGCCTTGCGGTCCCGAATCTTCTCGAAATACCAGCGGGCGCCGCTCCAGGGGGCGGGGAGGCGGATGCGGGTGAGGAGGTCGCCGGGTTCCAGGACGGTCATGCGCTCGATGTCGATGTCGGGACCGATGAAGAAGTCTTCGGCAGGATAGGTGCGCTCGCCGCCGGTGCTCGCAACGACCATTTCGGCGTCGAGCGCGATGAGGGCCGGCGCCGTGTCCGACGGATTGACCGCCACGCAGCGGCTCGCGCCGACGATGCAGTGTTCCCGGTTCATGGAACGGGGTGTGGCGGCGTAGCAGATGTTCCCGCCCGCGCGGTAGCACGGCCATCCGCTCCGGTAGTACCAGCAGCGGGTGTCCTGGATGATGTTTCCGCCCAATGTGCCCTGGTTGCGTATCTGGGGCGTGGCGACCAGTCCGGCCGCTTCGGCCAGCAGCGGGTAGCCGCTACGCACGTCCCCGTTCTCGGCAACCTCGGTGAGGCTCGTCATGGCCCCTATCTCGAGTTCCCCGTCGTCCCCCACCGCAATTCCCTTCAACTCGTCCACGCCCCCAAGGTCGATCACCGCCTCTGGACGCTTGATCCGGTCCTTGAACCAGTCGAAGGTGTCGAGTCCCCCGGCCAGCACCCACCCCTTGTCGCCGTGCTCCCGCATGAGGCGCACCGCGTCGTCGACGCCCGCCGGCTGAAAGAGCTCGAACGGCGGGATCATGTCACGCATGACAGCCACTTTGATTCTCCTGTTCGCTCAGACGTGGGTGTCCAGCAGACCGTAGGGCCGCGGCCGGCCCTCCAGCTCCGCGAGGATCATGTCGGCGGTGAGCGGCGTCCGGCAAAGGCAGAGCCCGCCCATGGCGTCGGCCACCGCACAGACGTAGGCCGCCTCCCCGGCGCCCACCGGCGGTTCGCCGATGCCCTTGGCGCCGACCGGCGTGTACGGGTCGGCCTTGTCGACGGCGGCGAAGCGCGGCCTCGGCGGCACGTCGAGCATTCCGGGCGGGCGCGCCGTGTAGAAGCGCTTGGTGAAGGGGATGCCCCACTTGGGATCGAAGACCCAGCGCTGGCCCTTCGCCATCCCGATCCCCTGGAAGACGCCGCCGTTGGTCTGTCCCGCCAGCGAACGCGGGTGCATGACCGTGCCGCAGTCGGTAGCCGACGCAAGGTCGATGATCTCCACCTCGCCGGTCTCGACATCGAGTTCGACCTGGGCGAAGGTGGCGACCCAGGTGTAGACCGAGCCCGCGCGCTCGTAGTTGTCCCGCGCGGCCGCGATGAGGCCCTCGCCCGCCAGGCCGGCGACGGCCGCCTTCGTGGCGTCGTGGAGGTCCTCGGGATACTCGCCGCCGCTGAACTTGCCGCCCAGCTCCATCGCGACACGGGCCGCCTCGCCGAAACTCATGCCGGCCGCGCGGTTTCCGGCGCGGAAGACCCGGCCGTCCGCGACCCGGTAGCTGCTCGGCGAACCGCCCAACTCACGCGCCGCAAGTTCCTGCAGCAGAACGACCATCGCCGTCGCGGCCGCGTGGTTGGCGCGGGTGTGGGCGTGCGTGGTCTGGCTGCCCGCCTGCACCGTGCTGTACGGAAGATGCTTGCTGGTGTCGCCCCAGACGATCACGACCTGGTCCCACGATAGGTCCAGGACATCGGCGGCGGGACGCGCGGTGTCGGCGATCGAGTGCGTGCCGAGGTTTCCGATCCCCTGGTGCACGTAGAGCTTGCCGTCGGGGCGGATGACCAAAAGGCCGTCGCGGCCGGTGCTGCCTGCGGTGAAGGGGCTGAGGCCGATCCCCACACCGGTTACTTTCGTACCATTGCGTTGCCCGGAAAGCTGCTTCTTTTCTTCCCAGCCGAAGAGTTCGCCGCCCAGGTCGAGCGCCTCGCGCACATACGCGCTGGTGAAACGTCCCTGCTGCGCGCCCAGCCAGCCGTCGTCGCTGTCCGGCGCGTTGATCTTTCGGATCTCGAGACGGTCGATGTCGAGCTCGCGCGCCGCCTTGTCCACCAGCGGCTCCAGCATGGCGACGATCTGCGCCCCGCCGGGCGCCCGCTGCGCCGACCGCGGTGGCGTGTTGGTCAGGATCGCCACACCGCGGAACCGCATGTTCTCGGGCTGGTACGACGCCGTGGCAACGGTCCCGGCCGTGAAGAAGTCGCTGGCCCCGTAAGGCCCGCTGTCCTGCACCAGGTAGAGGTCGAGCGCGGTCATGCGGCCGTCGGCGCGGAAGCCGAGCTTCGCCCAGCCCTGGAATCCCGCCCGCGCCCGCCCGATGTAGTTCTCCTCGTAGCGGGTGATGCGCAGCATGACCGGACGGCCGATCTTGCGCGACAGCACCGCCGGCACCGCCATGATCGGCGAACCCGAGATCTTGCTGCCGAAGCCGCCGCCGCAGTACTCGCCGATGAACACCACGTCGTCCGGCTCGACACCGGCCATGCGCGCCACGTTGCCTCGGGTGCGCTCGGTGCTCTGGGTCGAACCGTGCAGGAAGAGCTTCCCGTTCTGCCAGTACGCCATGCAGGAGCGCGGCTCCATCGGGTGGTGGGTGACGGACTGGTGGACGATCGTCTCCTCGACGACCACGTTCGCCTCTGCGAAGCCCGCGTCGATGTCACCGATGGCCCATTCCACCGGGGCCTCGCCCATCGGCAGACGGTCCGCCCCCGCCTCCTCGAAGACGGATGCGGGCCACTTCAGGCTCGTCAATTCGCCCCTTCCGGCCATGTTCCCGCCCAGCTGTGCGTCCGGCCCGCCCTCGCGCAGGCTATCGAGCGGGTCCAGCACGAAGGGAAGCGGCTCCAGGTCCACCCGGATCGCCTCCACCGCCGCTGCCGCAGTCGTCTCGTCGACCGCCGCGACCGCCAGGATCGGTTCGCCCTCGTACTTCGGCTCGTCCGTCAGCGCGCCTTCGCGCGTTCCTTCCGCCTGCACCGGCAGCTCGTCGGCCCGCAGGATGCCCAGCACCCCCTCCATCGCCAGCGCCGCGCTCGCGTCCACGCCGAGCACCCGCGCGTGCGGCATCGGGCTCAGCAGCAGCTTCGCGAAGACCATCCCCTCCGCGTGGAAATCCTCGGCGTAACGGGCCTGCCCCGTGATCTTCGCCCGCAGATCCGGCGGGGAGATGTCGGTGCCGATTACGTTCTCAGCCATCTCTGGTCCCCTTTCAGGCCCGCGACCGGGACAGCTCGGCCGCCCGCATCGCCGTGTTCAGGATCTTGTCGTAGTCGCCGC
>JAPPGM010000108.1 GCA_028874995.1 Gemmatimonadota bacterium
CGCTGCCGCTGGAGCTCGCTGCGCTGGAGGCGGTGGCGTGATCAGGCGCCCGCCCGTCGCCGCGGCAAAACCCGGGACGCGAGCATGTCAAAATGGGACAGGCCACCGGCGGGATTCGTGCCGCCCCCCCAAGCAGGTACCGTGTCTCGCACGAGACGGTGCGGCGGGTGCCATTCGAAGCTCAGAGTGGTATCGCCCGTCATGTCCACCTCCTGGAGCACCCGGTCGCTGGTGTGGGTGTGGTGGACGGATGGAGTGCCTCGCCGACGTCCAGGTCCATGTCGGGCCCACGGGCGGGAATGCGAGCAGGGCGAGGAGCGGAAGGATGGGGCGGCGGGTGGACTGTGCTCGTGCCCTCCTCGGGGTCAGCCCGAAGACGAAGAGGACCGAGTCCGTGGCGAATCGTATTCGGCGTCCTGAGCGCGCTGAAAGGTAAACGCCAGCTTACATATTGTCATGCGCAGTTTACATTCAGAGGAGCGATCGCCGAGGAGCCGAGGCAACCCCACGGGCGAGGCTCACCCCTCTAGAAAAACCAGTTCAACGACCCGAACACCACCCTCGGCAGCGCCCCGAACTCCGACCCCAGCCTCACCTCCCTCCCCTCCACCGCCACCCCCTCCCCCACCCCGAAGTACGCACCCATACGAACCGACACACTCTCCGACGCCGACCAGTTCAGCCCGGGCGACGCAATGAACGACCCGTCGCGAAGGTTACCCAGCACCAGCCCGCTCGCCGACACCAACGGATGCAGCGCGTACGACAGCTGCACGGCCCCCACATCGCGCCCCAGCACCTGCATCTCGCCCTGGCGGGCCACCCGCCTTGCCACCGCCTCAACCAACCCCGCCGGCGAGGTCGCGCCGAACCCGTCGTGCTGCGCCTCGACCACCAGGTAGAGGTCCCGCCCGGCCACCGTGAAGGTGCGGTCCATCCCCACCGCACCCCGCAACGCGACACCGTCGCCGAACTCCCGCACCGCACCCTCCGCCCGGAGCGCCCACAGCCCCACCGATCCGCTCAGGAACGCGGCCGCGCCGGGGGTGTCGTGCACCACACCACCCCACGCGCCCAGATCCCAGCCGCGGAGGTTCGAGCTCACGCGCCCGAGCACGGTGACGCTCTCCGCCGCCCCGACCCGCGCCACCGCCTCGAACTGCGTGAACGCGCCCCGGTAGACGCGCAGCCGAGCGGCATCCACACCGGCGCGGTACTCGCGGAACGGGTCCCCCGGGTCGAAGGGGGAGAAGGGGTCGGCGGGGGTGAGGAAGAGCGTCGTGGCCCACGAGACGGGCTGCCGTCCCACGATCAGGTCGGCGTTGGCGCCCAGGTCGACCCGCACGCTGAGCCGGTCCACCCGGTGACGCCACACCATCCGCTCGCTCGACTCGATCTCGCCGTCCAGCGGCAGCCAGTCACTTCCGGATTCGGTCCCGGTCGCCGTGAAGAGTTGCGCTCCCACCGAGGTCCCCGCCTGACGCAGCGTCAGGGTGTGCTCGTACGCCGCATCGAAACGCAGCGGGCCCGGCGAGGCGTTCCACATGAAGCGCAGGCGCTGGATGTCCGAGACGCCGGCCTGCGTGAAAAGGCTCCCGTCAAGGTACGTGAAGACGTTGAGATAGTAGCCGGACAGCCCCGTCTGCTGGGCGGCCACTGAAGCGGGGGCCAGGAGGGCCGCCCAGACAACCCCGGTGATGAACCGGTAGCGTCCCCCGGTCATGCCGATTCGATATCGGTTCGGGCGAAGTGGTCACCCTTGAACAACAACGGCTCACCGGTCGTCCTGGCAAGCGCGTAGGCGAAGCAGTCACCGAAGTTCAGGGCTGCCGGATGATTGTCCCTGCCAAAGCGGCGCCACGCGAGCCGCGCTGCTTCCAGGTGTTCCGCCGTGACGGGGACCGACTCGATCTCGGCACGCTCCAGAAGCTCATCGAGGTTGTGGGCCGCCTGCTCACCACCCCGATGTTCCACCACGATGGAAGCCTCCAGCACATTTGCCACCGACATGCGGCAGGGATGGGCGCCCATGATCGCAGCGGCGAAACGCCTCGCATCGGGCTCGCCGAGCAGGATCGCGAGCACCGCCGAGCTATCGACGATCACCCGGGCAAACCACGATCGCCGTAGAGCAGATCGCCATGCTCGGCGGCCGATGGTCCGGGCCTCAGCGACTCGGCGCAGCGCCGGCCGATGGCAAGCAGTTCCTCGATGCGGGCGTCCGGATCGCGTCGACGCTTCTCGCGCGCCAGGCGTTCGCGCAGCGCCACGGTGATGGCCCCGGTCATGGTCTCGCCGGTGAGCCGGGCCAGATCGCGCGCAAGCAGGCACGTCTCGTCATTCTTGATGTTGAGGCCCATGGCAATCTCCAGGGTAGAAAGGCCGACTCCGCATCTACCCTACCTCGGATCTCCGGTCCACGCAACATCCGCCTGACAACCGCCGAGCCCGGATGTCGGATCAACGGATGACCGGACCCCTACTCCTCGACCAGCCCGTCCACCAGCCGGATCAGCCTCCCGGCCCGCTCCATCACCCTCGGGTCGTGCGTCGAAAAGACGAAGGTCGTCCCCTTCTCGCGGTTGAGCTTCTCCATCACGTCCAGAAGCGCCTCTGCCGTGGACGAATCCAGGTTGGCCGTGGGTTCGTCGGCCAGCACGAGCGTGGGGTTCGCCAGCACCGCGCGCGCCACGGCAACCCGTTGCTGCTGCCCGCCGGAGAGCTTCGGCGGCATGCGGTCCTCGAGACCCTCCAGCCCCACCTCCGCAAAGAGCCTGCGCACCCGCTCACGGCGTTCCCGGGCGGGCACCCCCTGCAGCAGCATCGTGAACTCCGCATTCTCCGCCGCGGTCAGCACGGGCAGCAGATTGTAGGACTGAAAGACGAATCCGATCCGCGAAAGACGTACCTTCGCCAGCTCCCTGTCCGGAAGGTCCGAGATCTCCCGGCCGGCGATCCACACCTTCCCCCGCGAAGGGCGGGTCAGTCCTCCCAGCAGGTTCAGCACCGTGGTCTTTCCCGAACCGGACGGCCCGGCCATCGCCACGAACTCCCCGGCGGCCACCTCCAGGTCCACCCCCCGCACCGCCTCCACGGGACTCGGCTCCTGCGGGTAGATCTTCCACAGCCCCTCGGTGTGCACGGCGGGATGCCCCACCTCGTTCGTCCCGTTTCCTGCTGTCGCGTTGTCTCGCATTCAATCCACCTTGACGGTTTCGGCCGGGTCCAGGCGGGCCGCGTGCCACGCCGGATAGAGCGCCGCCGAGAGGCCGATCACGAATGTCATCAGCACGCTCTGCACCACATGTTTCACCTCGATGACCGGGATCATGACCGGGTCGAAGGTCACCCCGCCGAAGTTGATGTCCTCGGGCATGAACCCCGAAATGTCCAGGCCGTCGCGGAAGAAGACGACCATCACCACCAGGCCCAGGGCCACCCCGGCGAATCCGCTCGCAACCGTGAGCAGGATCCCCTCGATGTAGACGACGAGCCCCGTTTCCCGGCCGCTCAGCCCGAGTGCGCGCAGCAGTCCCAGCTCGCGCTTCCGGTGCAGCACCGAGATGAAGATCGCGTTGAGGATGGCCAGCGCCACGATGGCGAAGAGGATGATGTGGAAGGCCCAGTCGCCACCGTCGTCGAGCTTGAGCGCCGAATACAGGTCCGGCGCGGTCTCCGGCCATCCCACCACCTCTACCCCAGCCCGGCCGGCGGCGGCCTCCGTCTCTTCCAGCACTGGATCGGTGAAGGACGAGTGCGGCAGGAGCACGGCCACGGCGGTCGCCCCCTCCACCCCCAGCCACGAGCGGGCCGTCCCCAGCGGGACGTGGATCAGCGTCTGGTCCAGTGCCTCGACCCCTGAATTGTAGATTCCCACGACGCGGACCAGCTGCCCCTCGATGTCGCCCGACGCGGCCTGCGCCGTCAGGACCATGCGCGATCCCGTGCGGAGTCCGAGCCGCTCGGCCAGGGCTTCGCCCAGGTAGGCGTGGAGGCGGTCGCCGTCCTGGAGATAGCGTCCGTCCACGACCTCTTCGTTCAACTTCGAGAACATCGTTTCGGTCGCTGCGTCGACCCCGATGATGAAGGCGGGCAGCGCGCCGCTCGGCGACGACGCCAGGCCGCGCGTGGCCACGCGCACCGAGGGCAGCGGCGGATCGGGGGTCCCGGCTTCGGCGATCGCGGCCAGCGACGCCTCCACCTGGGCCGTGCTCATGCGGTCGTCCAGGCTCTCGCTGTCGCGGTAGCCGGGCGCGTTGAAGGTGACGTGCCCCGAACCCAGGCGCACACCCGCGTCGATCCAGTCCTCATGCGCCCCGTCGGCGATGGTGCGCGAGAAGATCAGCAGTGCGAGACCCACGGCCATGGCGGCCGCGGTCAGCGCGCTCCGGCGCATTTCGCGGCTCAGGTTGCGGAGCGCGAGCCAGGTCAGGGTGGGGAGGCGGACCATGCTACCGATTAGCCAGTACGTCGGCGGGGGGCACCCGGACCGCCCGCCAGGCGGGCAGCAGCGCGGAGACGATGCCGGTGCCTACCAGGGCCACCCCGCTCACGAACGGTCCCCAAACGGAGTACTCGACCGTGAGCAGCGGACGGACCGCGGAGCCCACGAAGGAATAGGTGCCCACGAACCGGCTCAGGTCGATGGGGTTGTTGTGGATGTAGACCATGAGCGGAACCGCCAGCGCCACGCCCGCGGCGAGGGAGACCAGCCCGAGGAGGATTCCCTCGTAGATCACGATCCGGCCGATCCCGCCCCCCGACGTCCCCAGCGAGCGCGCGACCGCGAACTCCCGGCGGCGCTCGAAGGTCGCGATCAGCATGGCGTTGGCCACTCCGAAGGCGGCCATCCCGAAGATCAGGATGGCGACGACATAGTTGAACGCGGCCACGTAGTTGACCATGAAGTAGAGCTGGTCCAGGAAGCCCGACCAGGCCTCGGTGCGGAGTCCCGGCGCGACCGCCGCCACGGCCTCCCTGATTTCGGCCGCCGGGATGTCCGGTTCGCGGATCTGTTCCACCGACACCGCAACCTCGTGGATGCGGCCGGGGGCCATCGCCATGAGCTCCGCGAGTGAAGCCATCTCGAGGAGGGCATAGCTGTCGTCGTATGCACCGACGCCCACGCTGAAGATCCCGGACACGGTGAAGAGGTCGTTCCCGGTCGAGCCGTCGGCCGCGGGGGCGACCAGGACCACCTCGTCGCCGACGCCGACCTCGACCGTTTCGGCCATTGCCTCGCCCAGCACGATCTCGCCCGGTCCCGGCATCCGCCCGGCCACAAGCTCGCTTCCGAACCGGCTGACCGCTTCCTCGCGGGCCGCGTCCACTCCCATCAGCACCGCCCCCACAGTCTCGTCACCCGAGCTGACCAGTCCCCCGCCGTACAGCCGCGGCGCAACCCCGGTCACCCCGTCCTGCGCCTCCACGGCGGCGAGCAGTGCGGCCACATCGATGCCCTCGCGGCCCCCAATCGTCTTGTGGATGCTGCGCTCGGGCTGGTAGTCCTCCGCCTGAATCTGCACCTGGCCGGTGACCACCCGCGTCCCGTTGGAGACGAGCTCCTCCACGATGCCGTCCATGTACCCGATCATGAGGACCGAGGCCACGAACCCGAAGGAGAGCGCCGAGGCGGTGAGGATGGTGCGGCGGCGGTTGCGCCAGAGGTTGCGCCAGGCGATCCGCCACCAGATGCGGTTGGAGGCGTGGCTCATCCGGCCGAGCCGTCAGCGCCGGATGCCCGCGGGCAGGATGCGCGTCGCCCCGGCGCTCGGCCGTCCCGTTCCCTCACTGCCTCGCCCGCAGGTTCCGCAGGCTGAAGAAGTCCTCATTCAGCCCCACGTCGAACTCCAGCTCGAGGTAGATCACCACCGTCCGCTCCTCGCCGTCCGCCGGTTCGATCACGGTGCGCGTCGGCACGGTCCGGCCGCCCATGACGGCGATGTCCGAGAAGGTCATGCTGCGCGAGAGCGTCCCGTCCTCGTCGTAGTAGCGCGCCCACAGCGGCATGCGGTCCCGCTTGCGGATCTGCTGCTCGATCCGGCCCCAGATCACCGGCGCCTCGGGCTTGGGCGTCATCGTGAACTCCCACACCTCCTCGCCTTCGCGGTCGCCCTCGAAGGATATGACGATGTCGTAGTCCTCGATGAGGCGGCTTTCCTTGACAAGGTCGTCGTTGGTGAAGTGCGAGCCCATCCAGGAGCCGAGCATCATCGAGGGCGGGATCTTGATGGTGCGGTCGGCACGGGGAAGGTAGTTCCAGACCTCGTTCTCGACCTTGAGGGTGGCGCTGCCGGCCTCTCGCGGCGGACTCTCCACGCGGATCAGCGAATACTCGGTGCCGAGCGACCAGACGCTCATCTCGAGGGAGCGCGACCAGTTCTCGGTGTCGATCTCCATGCGCATGCGGCCCGTGCTCGACTCGCCCCGCATGAGGCGGTCCACCTCGTCGATGATATCGAGGACGCGGGGGTCGGTCTGGGCGGTGGCGGGGGAGGGCGTGAGGGATGCGAGGAGAAGTGCATGCATTGACAGCGCTATCGTTGACAGCACTCGTGCCGTCGGCCGGGGCGACGACGCCGGCAACGGGCGCCGGTCGCGGGAGTCGTGCGTAGTCGTTGTCATTTCGGCCTTTAGCGGTCTTACGGGATCTGGCGGCTGGCCTCCGGGGCCCCGAAACACTATTGTCGCGGGTCGCCGGGGTCCAGTCCGCGCGGCCCGCGGCCCCCGATATCTCTTGCCTGCCACGCTCCCCACCCACCCTTCGCCAGGAGAACCGCCGTGGTCCCCCTCACCGCCCTCTGGCTGCCCATCCTGCTCTCCGCCATCGTCGTGTTCGCGGTCAGCGCGATGGTCTGGATGGTCATGCCGCATCACAAGAACGACTTCGCCCGGTCCGACGACGAGGACGCCCTGATGGACGCGGTCCGCCGCAGCGGCGGTCCCGGCATGTACATGTTCCCGTGGGCGCCGGACAGCGACCAGAACAGCGAGGGCTACCGGGAACGGCTGCTGGAGGGGCCGGTAGGCATCCTGCGGGTCCGCGATCCGCAGTCGGTGGTCGACATGAAGCCGGCGATGGCCAAATCGGTTCTGCTCCATCTCGTCGTCGCGCTCTTCGTGGCGTACCTGGCGGCGAGCACGCTGGAGGTGGGCGCGTCGTACCTGTCCGTCTTCAAGGTCACCGGCGTGGCGGCCTTCCTGGCCTACGGGTTCATCGGCTTCCAGGAGAGCATCTGGTTCGGGCTCCCCGGAAAGGTGGCTTTCAAGCACGCGCTCGACGGGCTCGTCTACGCGCTGCTCACCGGCGGCATCTTCGGCTGGCTGTGGCCGATGTGAGTCCTGTTTGACCCATAAACCGAAACCACGGAGCAACTCCCCGATGAGCGACATCGTCTACGAAGCCGACGTGCGGATCGAGCGTACCCGCGGCCCCCACCGTCTTGCCTGGCTCCCGGCCCACGACGGACCGGTCGAGTTCGGCGTCCACGGCGCGATCGCCGAGCACTACGGCGTCCGCCTCAAGACCGAGACCGCCACCACTCTCGACTACGTGATCGCCGCGACCGGCGGCTGACTCGTCGGCACCTTCGGAGGCGTGCTGGAGGCACGCGGGATCG
>JAPPGM010000093.1 GCA_028874995.1 Gemmatimonadota bacterium
GCAGCAGTAGTCGAACTCGATCCCCTGCCCGATCCGGTTCGGCCCGCTCCCCAGAATGACGATCTTGCGCCGCTCCGTGGGGTCGGATTCGTCCTCGGATTCGTAGGAGGAGTAGTAGTAGGGCGTCGCCGCGGGAAACTCCCCCGCGCAGGTGTCGACCACGTTGTACGTCGGCCGGATCCCCCACTGCCAGCGCCGCGACCGTATGGCGGCCTCGTCCACACCACGCAGCGCCGCCAGCTGCGCGTCCGCGAACCCCTCGCGCTTCATCCGCCGCACCGAGGCCGCATCGAGGGACGGCAGGTCCCTGAACCAGCCTTCCAGCTCGAGGATCTGCACGAGTTGGTCGAGGAACCACGGGTCGATCCCGGTCGCGCGGTGGATCCGTTCAACCGAAATCCCCGCCTCCAGCGCGCGTTTCAACTGGTACTTGCGCAGCGTCGTGGGCCTGCGCACAGCGGCGAGCAGCGCCTCGGGATCGTCCGACTCGAGTCCATCGTCCTCCAGTGTCTTCCCCGTCACCCAACCAATCCGCCCCACCTCCATCCCCCTCAGCCCCTTCTGCCACGCCGACCGGAAGGTGCGCCCGATCGCCATTGTTTCGCCCACCGCCTTCATCTGCACACCCAGCGTGTCGTCCACGTCCGGGAACTTCTCGAAGGCGAAACGGGGAAACTTCACAACCACGTAGTCGAGCGCGGGCTCGAACGAAGCCGGCGTCGTCTTCGTGATGTCGTTCGGCAGTTCGTACAGGTGGTACCCGACCGCCAGCTTCGCGCCCACGCGCGCAATGGGAAACCCGGTCGCCTTGGACGCCAGTGCCGACGAACGCGACACGCGCGGGTTCATCTCCACCACCAGCATCTCGCCGTCCTCGGGGTTCACTGCAAACTGGATGTTGCACCCCCCCGCCTCGACCCCGATCTCCCGGATGATCGCGATCGCGGCATCGCGCATGGTCTGGTACTCGGCATCCGAGAGAGTCTGCGCCGGCGCCACCGTGATCGAGTCGCCGGTGTGAACCCCCATCGCGTCGAAGTTCTCGATCGAGCAGACGATGATCACGTTGTCGAGCCCGTCGCGGACGACTTCGAGTTCGTATTCCTTCCACCCGATCACCGACCGGTCGATGAGCACTTCCCGGATCGGGCTGGCGTCGAGCCCCCTGCGCACCTGGGCCTCGAACTCGGCCAGGTTGTACGCGGTGCCGCCGCCGGTCCCCCCCAGGGTGAAAGAGGGCCGGATGATCGCCGGGTAGCCGGTGTACTCGATGATCGCGAGCGCCTCGTCGAGGCGGCGCGCGAAACCACCGTGGGGAACCGCGAGGCCTATCCGGTTCATGGCCGCGGTGAACTCCTCCCGGTTCTCGGCCATCACGATAGAGCGCTCGTCGGCCCCGATCAGCTCGACGCCGTGGGCTGCGAGGAACCCCTGGCGATGTTGAGGGCGGTCTGTCCGCCCATGGTGGGCAGCAGGGCGTCCGGCCTCACGCGCTCGATCACCCGCTCCACCCACTCCGGCGTCAGCGGCTCGATGTAGGTCCGGTCGGCCAGATCCGGATCGGTCATGATCGTCGCCGGATTGGAGTTCACCAGGACGACCCGGAAGCCCTCCTCCTTGAGCGCGCGCACGGCCTGGGTACCGGAGTAGTCGAATTCGCAGGCCTGCCCGATGACGATGGGACCCGACCCCAGGATCAGGATCGAGTCGATGTCGGTGCGTCTAGGCAAGGTCGACCCAATGTAAACTGCGCATTACATAAAGTAAAGTAGGCATTACATCGTGATCCGCTGGGCGACGCGGCACAGCGCGGATGCAACGGCGCTCGAATGCCGGGGGAATGTCGTACACGGGCTGGCAGACAGGCGAAGCGGTCCGGCCCGGATACAGCGCGGCTCGAATGCCGGGGGGATCTTGTCCACGGGCTACTAGTCAGCGCTCTTGGCGGATTCCTTCCGAATCGCGGTGCGGAGGGCCATCGCGAGGCCTCCCCACACGAACGCCATGATCACGATCATGGTGATCCAGGTTGCTGTGGTCATGAGGGCGGTTCCGTTCGACTTTCGCGGTGGGTGTCCGGGTGGCGCCGCGGAAGAGGCGCACCCCCCGGGGTGCCGACATCCGTGGCCGCGATAAGGTGCGGAAACGGGGACGGCGGGGCAAGGCGGGGCAACGATGATCCGGCGCTGAGGGCGCCGGCCCACCTTGAATGGAACCGGAGCGTTCACGGACCCGAAACCGGTCGGAGCCGGCCGGGTTTCGGGAACAGTCCTTTCACTGACAACGTCATCTACGTATAGTTGACCTGTGCTGGTTGTAGAGACATGAGATCCGGGAGCACCGGGCTGGCAAGCGTACGCTAAGAACCATTCGAGTACCAAAACCGCTGCCCGGACTCTCGCCGGAACGAATCAGAAGGATTCGGGAGGAGCTCAACCTGTCGCGGGCGGTGTTCGCATCCATGCTCCGCACACCGGTCCGAACGCTTGAAGGCTGGGAACAGGGCAGGTCGAAGCCGCCTCCTTCCGCCACGGCGCTCATCCTGATGGCCCGCAAGTACCCCGACACCTTCGAGCGGCTGGCGTCTCTGTAGAACCTCCAACTCCGAACTCGCCGTGATGCAACTCCAGGGGACGACGATGACAAGCAGGCAGCGACCGAGGGACCCGTTGCGAACAAAGTGGCGCCGGACATCCTGGAACCGCCTTGTCATCCCCCTCCTGGCCGCCCAGGCCACCACCCTCCCCCTCTCCGCCCAGAGCGCTTCGACCGGCGGCCTTCGCGGCCGCATCCTCGACCGGGACGGCACACCCGTCGAGGCCGCGCTGGTCACCCTCCTGCACACCCGGACCGGCGTCACCAGCACCGTGCTCAGCGTGGCCGGCGGACGGTACTCCCTGCGCGGACAGCGTCCCGGCGGGCCCTACACGGTCACGATCACGCGCATCGGGTTCCGCGAGTTCACCCGCGAAGGCATCGAACTGCTGCTCGGGCGGTTCGTGGACCTGGACATCACCCTCGTGCCGGAGGCCATCGAGATCGAAGGGCTGGTTGTCGAAGCCGAACCGGATCCGGTGTTCAATCCCGGCCGCATCGGGATTTCCACCCTCGTCACCTCCGAGGTCCTGCGGGAACTTCCCACTCTGACCCGCAACTTCCTCGACTTCGCCGCGCTCTCCCCCCTGGTCCGCACCTCCGAGGATGGCGTGTCGGTGGCGGGTGCCAGCTACCGCTTCAACACCCTCAACATCGACGGAGCGCTCAACCAGGACGTGTTCGGGCTGTCCACCAACAACATCGCGGGCGGGCGCGCAGGGGCCCGGGTCATTCCGCTCGAGGCCGTCGAGCAGTTTCAGGTGGAGGTCGCGCCCTTCGACATCCGCCAGTCGGGGTTCACCGGCGGCGCCCTGAACGCGGTCACCAGGTCGGGGACAAACGAGTTCGAGACCTCCGCCTTCGGCTTCTACCGAGGGAGCGGACTGGTCGGTGAGCTGGTGATCGACGACGTCTCGACCAGGCCCGAACTGTCCACCGCGCGCGCGGGGTTCACCGCCAGCGGACCGATCCGCCGCGACCGTGCCCACTTCTTCATTGCCGGCGAGTGGGAACGGGTGCGGGAGCCGCCGAGCGGCTTCCACGTGGGCGAGTCCGACCCCTTCCGGCTGTCGCTGGTGCCCGACTCCGTGGCCCGTGTGCGATCGCTGCTGCACGAACTCGGCGCGGACCCGGGGACCGCCTCGTCGTTCCCGCTGGAGAACCAGCTGGCCAACCTCTTCGCGCGCGCCGACTGGAAGCTCGGCGACCGTCACGACGCCATGCTGCGCTACAGCTTCGCCGCGGCCGACGACGATCCGGATCCCAACCGCCTACCCGGCGCCGCCTATGAGTTCTCATCGGGCGGGAGCGAGATCCGGTCGCGCAATCACTCCGCGGTGCTCCGGCTCGTGTCGTCACCCGGCAACCGCCTCACGAACGAGTTCGCGGCCAATGTGCAGATGCTGAGTGATGACGAAACCGCGCGGTCCACCTTCCCCCAGTTGGAAGTCACCGTGGACGGCACGATTGACGACCTGTGGGTGACCCGCGACGTGCGCGCCGGCGCCGACTTCTTCGCCCAGGAGAACGGGCTCGAGCAACGGATCATCCAGCTCTCCAACAACCTCAGCTACGATGTGGGAAGGCATCAGCTGCTCCTCGGCGCGTCGGGCACCTGGTTCAACTTCGACCGCCGCTTCGTACCCGGGGTGTTGGGCAGCTACGAATTCGACAGCCTGGAAGATCTCGCGCTGAACCGGCCGGACCGCTACGAGGTGACGATCCCGCTGACGGACCAGGGAGCCGCTCCGGCGTTCGGGGTGCGGGAACTGGCACTGTACGCACAGGACGAGTGGGAGGCCGACGACCGCCTCACGCTGCGGGCGGGCGCGCGCGTGGACATCCCGACCTTCACGGGCCGTCCCGAAGCGAACGAGGAGCTGGAGCGGGAACTCGGGATCGACGCCTCGCAGCTCCCCGACAGGCGTCTCAACTACTCGATGCGCGCGGGACTCAACTGGCGTCCCTTCGAGGGGACGCAGTTCAGGGCGGGAACCGGGGTGTTCTCCGGCCGCCCCGCCTTCTCGTGGCTGGCCAACGCCTTTCAGAACAACGGTCTCGCGGTCACGACGATCGTGTGCAGGGGCGACCGGGCACCGGCCTTCGACCCCGCCGGACCGACGCCCACGGAGTGCGCGGGCGACCCGGGTACGGGCGAGTCACCCCCGATCATCAACTACTTCGACCCGGAGTTCCGATTCCCGCAGGACTGGCGCACGACCTTCGCCGTCGACCAGCGGCTACCGGGTGGCGTGGTGCTTTCGGCCAGCTGGATCTCCAACCTGGCGCTCCGGCAGATCTTCATCACGAACGAGAATCTGAGCCCTGACCCCCACGCGGGTGGTCCGGAAGACGGATTCGGGTTCGGATTGCGCGACGTGTGGGGAAACGCGGTCACATTCAGAGACGAGCAGCTGTGGGTGGGAGGCAGGATCAGCGACCTGTTCGGACCGGTGCTGCGGGTCGGGAACAGGGACGGCAACTATTCCTATGCCGCCACGGTCGAACTCCGAAAGGACTTCCGCAACACCCTGGCGCTGCGGGCCGGCTACTCGCTGACACGGTCCGCCGACCTTCAGGACCTGCTGTCCATCGACGTCACGTCGAACTACGCGACGACGCCGATCGGCCGCCATCCCAACGAGCCGGTTTCGCAGCGATCCAGATTCGACCGGCCGCACAAGGTGGTGGCCAGCGCCCGGATGAGGCTCCTTCCGCGCCTCGGCGGAACGGAGATCAGCACGATGTACGTGGGACAGTCGGGAGTCCCCTACTCCTACGTCTACGACGGCGACCTGAACGGGGACGGCTTCAACGGGCCCCGCGCCGCCGGTCTGGCCAACGACCTGATCTACGTCCCTCGATCAAGCCGTGAACTCCCGTCCCTCTTCGTGTCCCAGCTCATTTGGGAGGGCCTTCTCCAGGAAGAAGAGTGCCTGCGGGAGCAGTGGGCCCGTATTCTTGCGCGGAACACCTGCCACACGCCCTGGTCGCACCGGCTCGACCTGCGGGTGTCGCAGACGGTCGGCGTCCGCGGATTCAAGGCCGACCTGACGCTCGACATGCTCAACGTCCTCAACTTTCTGAGTTCGTCGTGGGGGGTGGTCCAGGTGGCCAACCCGGTAGTCCAACTGTTCCGGGTACGCCGGGATATCGAAACTGCGGAGCTGATGGCCCACTACATCGGGGCATTACGGCGGGACCGGGTCACCGGCAAGGTGCGGGCAACGCGGCCGTTCGCGCCCGAGGTGCCGTCGTCGCAGTGGCGGGCGCAGCTGGGGATCCGGGTGTCGCTACGGCGCTGAGGCGTGGCAACCCGGTTTGCGGTTGGTACCCGGACTCGCGATGGACAACCGTTACCGATCGTGACCGATCCCGAAGAACGACTCCCGCCGGGCGAGCGCGCGCCGTAGCAGGTCGGGCTCGGCGCGGCCGAAGCGGACCGATGTGCCCGGCCGTGCCTGCGCGAGGTCGTCCAGAGCGATCGGGTCGACGGAACCGAGCTTCGCGTAGCCGCCGATGGTCGGGCGGTCCCGCATGAACACCAGCGGGAGACCGTCGCCCGTGACCTGGATGGTTCCGTCCACGAGGGGCGTCGAGTCGAGGACGCGCGGACCCGTGGTCAGGACGGGACCGGCCAGGCGGGTCGCGGTGCGGTCGCTCGCGGGGTCCACGGTCCATGCCGCATCGAACACCCGCGCCCGGTCGTCACGCGAGAACTCGGCCCACTCGTAGCCGGTGACCAGGGGTATCGTGAGCGAACCCGGGGCCGGCGGAATCAGATCGTCGGGCACACGCCTGACCGGACACCTGTGGCCGGGCGCATACCATCGCAGTGGCTCCCCGGGACAGAGGCACCGGCCCAGCAATCCGGGCAACCCGTCCCGGGGCACGGTCGACGCTGAACCGAAGGCGGTGGTGACGTCGAGGCCGCCGGGAAGGGCGAGGTAGGCACGCATGCCGGGCGAGCCGTATCCGAGGCGGACGAGCTGGCCCGGCCGTACGCGCACCGTGCGCCACGAGCCCGTCTCCACGCCGTCCAGGGTGGCGGCGCATCCCGCCCCCGCAATCGCGACAACGGTTTCAGCCGCGAGCCGCAGAGCGAATCCTCCCAGGGTGATCTCCAGCGCGGGCGCCGCCGGGTCGTTCCCGAGAAGCCGGTTGGCCCAGAGATAGGCCCGCTGATCCATGGCGCCCCCGGGAGCGAGGCCGGCACGGCGTCCGGTTCGCCTCCCCAGATCCTGGATCGTGCAGAACGGCCCGGGGCGCTCCACGACACCGTGCGGGCTCATCCGCCCTGCGCCTCGTAGGTCCTGAGATCGATCATGCGGAACTCGACGGTGCCGCCGGGACGGAAACGGGCGATCCGCTCCGTGGGGTCCTCGAACAGCGCCGAGGGGACGCGGCCGACAAGGCGCCAGCCGCCCGGACCCGCCGCCGGATAGATGCCGGTGCGCCGGTCCGCGATCCCCACCGACCCCGCCTCCACCCGCCGGCGGGGCGTGGGCAGGCGTGGCATGGCGATCCGTGGATCCACGTCGCCGAGGTAGGCGAACCCCGGCGCGAAACCGGTCGCCAGCACGATGTACGCAGTGCCGGCATGGAGCCGCGCGATCTCCGCCACGCCGAGTCCCGAGCTTTCCGACAAGTCCTCGAGGTCCGGCGCCAGTTCCGGGTCATAGCAAACGGGCAGCGAAACGGGATCGCCAGCGTCGATCTCGGGGACATTCCGAAGGCACCGCCTGGCAGCACCAGCGAGCCGGGCCTCGACCTCCGCCGGGTCCCAACTGCGGGGCGAGCCCTCGACCAGCAGCCGGTTGAACGCCGGAATCGTCACCCGCACATCCGGCAGCGCGTCACGCGCGACGCGCTCAAGGCCGAGGACGCGCGCGATCCCGTCCCGGTCGGCGGACACCGGCAGGGTGACCAGCGCGCTGACCGGGCCCGGGAAGGTGATCACCCGCCGCGCGGCACCAGCTCGCGGATGCGGCGCAGAACCTCCCGTGCCGACGGGTTGTCGCCGTGGACGCACAAGGTCTCGGCCCGCACCGGCAGCGGTCCTTCCGGCGTCTCCACGAATCCACCGAGAAGATTCGCCACGTGCCGGGCGACCGCATCGTGGTCGCTCAGCACTGCTCCCGGTATCGAGCGCGGCTGGAGGCGGCCGTCGGAAGCGTAGGCGCGGTCGGCAAAGGCCTCGAACGCCAGCGGCAGCCGCGTGTGCCCGAGCATGGCCGCGTGCCGCTCCCGGTCCGGCGTCGCCTGCAGGACGAAGGTGAGCGACGGATCCACGGCGGCGACGCCTTCGGCCAGCAGCGTGAGCAGCCGGTCGTCGTTCATCATGGCGAGGTAGAGCGCCCCGTGCGGCTTCACGTGGTGGAGGTGGGTCCCGAGTGCAGCCGCAATCGCCTGAAGCGCCCCGATCTGCGCCTGAATCTCACGCACGAGCGAATCGGGCGGCCAATCCAGCCTCAGCCGCCCGAAGTTGCGACGGTCGGGGTACCCGGGATGCGCCCCCGCCTGCACATCATGCTCGGCCGCCAGCGACAGCGTGCGCGCCATCGTGTCCGGGTCCCCCGCATGGCCCCCGCACGCGATGTTGGCCCAATCGATGAGCGGCATGACCGCGTCGTCGGCCCCCTTCTCCCAGGGCCCGTAGCTCTCCCCCATGTCGCAGTTGATCAGCATGCGGAAACATACCCCCGCCGGAACGGCGTCCGCACCCGCTCGTCCCCTGCGTCCTACCGCTCCCCCGCTCCCCGCCTCGCCGCCATGTCCACACCCCGAACCTCCAGCACATCACCCACCGTCCTCAGCCCCTCGATGACGTTCCGTACGTGCTCGGCGCGCGGCAGCCCGATCAGCTCGATGCCGCGATGGACCGCGTCGCGGTGCACCCCGCGCGCGAAAGCCTTGTCCTTCATCTTCTTCACCACCGACTTCGGTTTCAGGTCGTCGATCCCGTTGGGACGCACCAGACAGCAGGCGTAGACCAGGCCGCTCAGCTCGTCGCAGGCGTAGAGGACGCGGTCGAGTTGTGATTCCGGGACGACATCGGTGCGGTCGGGGTACGCGTGCGCCTCGATCGCGTGGACGACCTCGTCGGGGTAGCCGAGCTCACGCAGCCGCGCGACGCCGACGCGAGGGTGCTCGTCCGGGTGGCGTTCCCAGTCCACGTCGTGCAGCAGCCCGGCCAGTCCCCACAGCTCCTCGTCCTCGCCCATGAGGCGGGCGTAGTGGCGCACCGCCGCCTCCACCGCGTACATGTGCTTCCGCAGGGCTTCGCTCTCGACCCACTCCTCGAGCAGGGCGACGGCATCGGATCGGGTGGGCATCGGGGAGACTCTCAGACGGCGCTTGAAGGGCACAGGTGGGAGACCGCGCATCGGTTGCAGCGCGGGCGCCGGGCGTTGCAGACCTGCCGGCCGTGAAAGATCAGCAGGTGCGCGAGCATGGTCCAGACCCGCCTCGGAAAGAGCGCCATGAGGTCCTTCTCGATCTTCTCCGGAGTGGCTTCCGCGGTGAAGCGCATCCGCCGCGACAGCCGCTTGACGTGGGTGTCCACGACCACGCCCTCGTCGATGCCGAAGGCGTTGCCGAGAATGACGTTGGCCGTCTTGCGCCCGATCCCCGGCAGCGCGGACAGCTCCTTCATGTTCCGTGGCAGGTCTCCGCCATGTTCCTCGATGAGCGCGTTGGCCATGCCGATCAGGTTGCGGGTCTTGTTGCGGAAGAATCCCGTCGAGCGGATCACCTCTTCCAGCTGCTCGGGCAGCGCCGCGGCCAGCGACTCCGGGTCGGGATAGCGCCGGAACAGCTCGGGCGTGACCATGTTCACGCGCGCGTCGGTGCACTGCGCGGAGAGGATGGTCGCGACTGCCAGCTCGTAAGGTGACGCGTGGTTCAGCGCGCACTTGGCATCGGGGTACTCGGCAAGCAGGAGGTCGTAGATTTCGCCCGCGCGGGCGGCCCGTTTCTTCTTCGATTCGCGGGGGGTCATGAGGTGGTCACGTAGATCACTGTGGGATGGCGGATGGCACCCTGGGCATCACGGATGGCATCTGGGGCATGTAGGAGTATATCCAGGGCATGGCGGATGGGTTCATGGATGTCATGGCAGGAGGTCACAGGACTGCGTACGGAAGCGCCGTCGCCCGGGGATCCGAATGGTCCGGCGGGGGCTCGCTTGCGGGCACGGCGGAGGCAGGGCGAGAAGCCGGCTCGAGGGGCTCCCGCGTCACGCGGCCGAGTACAAGCGCCGCAAGCTTGAAGACTTCCGCCGGTGTGCAAATCCCCACGAGGCCATCCAGTTCGGCGCCGGGAAGCGAAGTGGTGAAGTCGCCTCCTCCCTCCCTTGCGGGCCCCGACGCCCAACCCGGCATGGCAGCGAGGGGTTGGGGGGGGACTGTCACGACCACGCATCCCGGACGGTCCCTGCGCATCCCGGCAACCATGGCCAGGTGCAGTACCCCGCTCTCGTCGCGGTGCCAGAAGAATCCGTCCACCGATTCGGGCGGCTGATCCGGGGACTCCATCCAGACCAGGTGCTGGGGAAGCTGGACGTACCCGGCGCGCCGCTGGAGATCTCCCACCGAGCCGGCCTCTCCTCCCCCCACCACCCCCGTCCCCTCCGCCAGCAACCCACGCACCGTTTTCCGTTGCACGAGCACGACCCCCCCGCCACACCTCCAGAAGTGGTACGCAAAGAACAGGATGCCCGCGTGGTCATGCGCCGACTCCGGCGCTGCATCCTCTTCACGCAACTCCGCGAGCGCACCCTGCACCGCCCCAAGCATCACGTACGCGGCCGGATTGCCCGCATCGACCCCGCGTTCCTCCGCCTCGCGCGTGATCGCGGTGAAGCACCGTTCCGGGAACTCCGGGTCCGGGAGCAGGAGCTCGTACGGGGTAAACCGGGCGTACGCGTCGTGGATGGCCACGGTTCAACCCAGCTCCGCGGATGACGTGATCCTACCCGCCGCCGGGATCCGCCCCGGCCGCCCCACCCCGCGCCGCCTGGATCCTGCGCACCATCCACCCGTTCAGCGCGAACAGCGCCAGCAGCACCACCGCCCACTGGATCAGCACCGAACCGACGTTGTAGGTCGACATCAGCGTCCACGTCTCGGCCGACCAGAAATCCTCGCCGCCTGCGGCGCGCAGCCACCAGACCATCAGCACGATCGCCTCGATCACCACCAGCCGGATCGCCCAGTCCCACCACTTCCCGATCCTAACGTCCGAATCGGGGGTGTTGATGAAGGTCTCGCGCCACTTCGTCACCCCGTACTTCAGCACGGCGAAGGCGAAGAAGAAGCCCGAGAGCATGAGGCCGACGCCCCACACCCAGTCCTGGTTCTGGAAGATCCCGATCCGCATCGCCGACGGGATGCCCAGCAGGAAGCCCGCCGTGCCCACGATCGTGATGGCGCGCTTGCGGGTCAGCCCCAGGTCGATCAGGATCCGCGACGACAGCTCGATCATGGCCACCAGGCTCGACCACGCGGCGAAGACCAGCGCGAGGAAGAAGAGGCCCATGAAGAACTGCCCCGCCGGGATCTGTGCGAAGAGTTGCGGGACCCAGATGAAGGTGAGCCCCTCGTTCCCCGCGCCCACGATCTCGTTCGCCGCCTCGGGCATCACCGAGAAGATCGTGCACATCACCATGATGCCAGCCAGCAGCGACATCGAGTTGTTGCCGAACCCGATCACGAAGCCGTTGAGCGCGGTGTCCTCGCGCGCCCGCATGTATACCGCGTAGGAAAGCACCAGTCCCCATCCGGCGCCGGTGTCCCACGCGTTCTGGGTCAGCGCCTCCAGCCAGATCTTCACGTCGCCCAGCTGGCTGAAGTCGGGGGTGAAGAGGAAAGCCAGCCCGTCGGACGCGCCCGGCATCGTCAGGGCCTTGATCGCCAGGACCACCACCAGGATCACCAGCGAGGGGATCAGGAAGCGGGCCGCGGTCTCGATGCCGCGCACCCCCTTCGCCACCACGAAGATGCCCAGCCCGATCGCGATCGCGTGGAAGAGCACCGCCTGCGGGGTGGAGTTGAAGGCACCCCAGAACTCGCCCGGCATCGCCGTCGGGATCTCGCCGCTCACCGTCGCCACGAAGAAGCGGATTGTCCACCCCATCACCACCGTGTAGTAGAAGAGGATCGCCGTGGCGACCCACGCCACCCACGCCCCCATCCACGCGAACTTCGGCCCGATCGTCTTGATGAACGACCCGACCGTGCCGCGCCGGGTCGCCTTCCCCATGCCGAATTCGAGGATCAGCAGCGGGACCGACCACAGCAGCAGGAAGACCACCCACGCCACCAGGAAGCTGCCGCCCCCGTTGGAGGCCGCGATGCGCGGGAAGCGCCAGATGTTTCCAGTACCGATCGCCATGCCGAGCATGGCCAGGAGCATTCCCCAGCGGGTGGTGAAGACTGCGGATCGGGTGGACACGAACGCGGCTCCTTGCAAAAGGGGTGGATGACTCGGGATAGCCTACGGCTTTCGACCGGGCCGGGCCATAGGAACACGGCTCACGGAGTGTAGCCGTGCAACCATGGGAACACCGCTACGGCCCGCGCCCGGGGTCGCTGCGGCGGGCCGGACACCCCCCGGGGCGCTCAACCGGCGATGTCTCTGCGCGGGATCCGCTACCCCAGCCGCCCCCGAATCCAGTCCACCACGTGGTCGAGCCCCACCCGTTCCTGCGCCAGCGTGTCCCGGTCGCGAATCGTCACCGTCCGGTCCTCCGAGGTCTGCCGGTCGATCGTGACGCACCACGGCGTCCCCGCCTCGTCCTGCCTGCGGTAGCGTCGCCCGATCGACCCCGCCTGGTCGTAGGATGCGGGAATCCTGGCCGCGCGCAGCTCCCCGAGCAGCCCCCGGGCGATCTCGGGCTGGCCGAATTTCTTCATCAGCGGAAATACCGCGGCCTTGATCGGCGCCAGCCGCGGATCGAGCCCCAGCACCACGCGCGGCTGGCCATCGACCTCCTCTTCGCGGTACCCGTCCACGAGGGCCACCAGCGCCGCCCGGCCCACCCCCATCGCCGTCTCCACCACGTACGGCACGTAGCGCTCCCCCGAACCGGGATCGATGTAGAGCAGACGCTTCCCCGAGTACTCCTGGTGGCGGGACAGGTCGAAGTCGGTGCGGTTGTGGACCCCTTCCAGCTCCTGCCAGCCGAAGGGGAACTCGTATTCGAGGTCCACGGCGGTCTTGGCATAGTGCGCCAGCTCGTTCGGCCCGTGGGCGTGCTGCCGGAGCTTCTCCGGTCGGATCCCGATACCGTGGTGCCACTCAAGCCGCTGCTCGAGCCAGTAGTCGAACCACTGGTCGTCGCTGCCGGGCTTGACGAAGAACTGCATCTCGGCCTGCTCGAACTCGCGGGTGCGGAAGATGAAGTTCCCCGGCGTGATCTCGTTGCGGAAGGCCTTGCCCAGCTGGGCGATCCCGAAGGGCACGCGCTGCCGCGACGTCTGCTGGACGTTGAGGAAGTTGACGTAGGAGCCCTGGGCCGTCTCGGGCCTCAGGTACACGACCGAGGCGTCCTCCTCGACCGGCCCCATGAAGGTCTTGAACATGAGGTTGAAGAGGCGCGGCTCACCGAGGTCGCAGTCCTTGTGGTCTCCCGGCGCCACCGACGGCTTGCGCGCGCAGCCCGCCTCTTCCAGGTGGTCCGCTCGCCACCGCTTCTTGCAGGTCTTGCACTCCAGGAGCGGGTCGGTGAACCCCGAGACGTGCCCCGAGGCCTCCCATACGCGCGGGTGCATGAGGATCCCGGCGTCGAGCCCCTCGATGTCGTCGCGCGCGTGAACCATGGCGGACCACCACGCATCCGCCACGTTCTTGCGCAACTCGACCCCCAGCGGCCCGTAGTCCCAGACCGACGCGGCCCCTCCGTAGATCTCCGAAGACTGAAAGACGAATCCCCGCCGCTTGCACAGCGAGACGATCTTCTCCATGCGGTCCGGCACGGCGTATCCCCGATCGTGTGTGTGGTGGTTGGAAAAGAAGCCCGTAACGGACGTTCCGCGGTGTTCGGGCGCCGCGGCGGTTCAACGCGAGCGTCCAACGGCCCGTGGACTGAATCCCCCCGGGTATTCGGGCGGGTTCATCCGCGGACTAAACCTACCCAAGCGGCAGTTCGGGGGCATCGGCGAGAGCGGTATTGCGCACCCCGCTGCCGCCGGACCGCACGCTCGGGGATGCCGCATCGCCGTCGGCCTTCGGCGCCTGCAGCCCCGTTACCGCGGCACTCCAGCTCCACAGCCGCTCCTGCGCTTCCCTGTCACGGGCCGCGGCCGAGGGCTCGGCCCGAACGTTCTTGTGGAAGTACACGCCGTTCAAGTCCTCCTCGCGCCGCCCGACGGCCAGCTCCGCGACCACCGGACCGGCCTTCTCCGCCCTCGTCGTCCCAACTCGCGCCGCCATCCCGCCACCCGGAAACCGGCCCATGTAGTCGCGCAACAGTCCCGTGTCGTAGACGCCCGGGTGCAACACCACCGCCTGCACCCCGGTCCCCGCGACCCGGCGGGCCAGCCCGAGGGTGAAGAGGACGTTGGCCAACTTGCTCTGCTGGTAGGCCCGCCGCCTCCGGTACCGCCGCCGCTCGAAGTTGGGGTCGCGGAAGTTGAAGGGCGGCCCCGAATGCGCGGCCGACGCCACCGTCACCACTCGGCTCGGCGTGGGCGCACCCCGCAGCCGCGGAAGCAGCAGGTTCGTCAGGAGGAAGTGACCGAGGTGGGTCACCGCCAGCTGCAATTCGAAGCCGTCGGCGCTGGTGCCGCGCTTCCGCGGGAGACAGGCGGCGTTGTTGACGAGCGCCGTGATGGGTGCCCCGGTCTCCCCGATGGTCTCCGCCGCCGCGCGGACGGAATCGAGCGAGGCCAGATCGGCGACGACGAGTCGGTGATTTCCGCGATTGTGAGGCGAGTGCAACGAATGGAGGGCCACCTCGCCCCGCTCCTCGTCGCGGCACACCAGGATCAGGTCGTAGCCGCGGCCGGCCAGATTCCGTGCCGTCGCCAACCCCACGCCCCGGTTGCCTCCGGTGACAATGACCGTCCTCATCTCCTCCCGCGCTTCGTTCAGGGGCCGTTGGTGCCGTGTGGACACCCTCACCATGGTCGGGGCATATTAAGGCATTGGCTCCGCACCTGGTATGTTCGCACGCTCGGACATCCGTGTTCATCGGCACCAACGAGGAATGAAATGAAGCTCAACTTTTCGGACAAGGCCCGCGACATGGTCACGTCCTTCATGGATCTGGAGGAGGACGGGCTGCAGGCCCTCAGAATCGCGGTCGACGGAAGTCCCTTCGCACCCAACTACGAGCTCACGCTGGTCGACTCCGACAGCCGGGGCGAGTCCGACCTGGAGGTGGACGCGGGATCCTTCACCGTGCTGGTGGACCAGGCGAGCGCGGACCGGTTGAACGGCGCGACGGTGGATTTCGTCGAGACCATCCAGGAGAGCGGTTTCCAGATCACCCCGGATCCGGACGCCGTAAAGGCGGCGATGGGCGACGCGGGCCCCGCGGGCGAACTGGCCGACCGGGTCACGCACGTCCTGGACACCGAGATCAACCCGGCGATCGCCGCGCACGGCGGCGTGATCAACCTGGTGGATGTGCAGGGAACGGAGATCTTCATCGAGATGGCGGGTGGCTGCCAGGGGTGCGCCATGTCGCGCATGACTCTGCGCCAGGGGGTCGAGCGCATGGTGTCGCAATCGGTTCCGGAGGTTACCGCGATCCACGACGTGACCGACCACGCGAGCGGGGACAACCCCTATTTCACGTGATCCGGTGCTCGTGAAGGCCGGGACGGCGGCGGGTGGGGGACCGCGCGCTGTTGCGGGCTGACGGGGAGTGTCCCTCCGCACGTTGATACGCGACGCCGCGGTCGTTCTGCCACGGGAGACCGTGCGGACCTCGCTGCTGATCGAAGGGGGGCGGATCGCGGCGGTCGGCGCGGCGGCGCACACACGCGCGGACGAGGCGGTCGACGGGACCGGGCTCCATCTCATGCCGGGCGTGATCGACGACCAGGTGCACTTCCGCGACCCCGGCCTCACCCACAAGGAGGACCTGCGCACCGGGAGCCGTGCGTGCGCCGCCGGGGGCGTGACCTCGTTTCTGGAAATGCCGAACACCGACCCCCAGACGGTCACCGTCGAGGCGCTCACGGAGAAGCTGGCGCTGGCGGGGCGGCGCGCGGTGGTCAACTACGGCTTCTACATCGGCGCCACGACCGACAACCTGGCCGAACTGAAGCGCGCCCGCCGCACGCCCGGGATCAAGATCTTCATCGGGTCGAGCACCGGGAACATGCTGGTTGACGACCAGGAGCGGCTCGAGGAGATCTTCGCCGAAACCACGCTCCCGATCACGGCCCACTGCGAGGACGAGGCGACCGTGCGCGCCAACCGGGCGAAGCTGCGGCCGCCGCTGACCGTCCACGACCACTCCCGCATCCGCGACCGCCGCGCGGCCGTGACCGCCACTCTGCGCGCGATCGACCTGGCCCGGCGCCACAAACACCGCTTCCACGTCCTGCATGTGTCAACCGCGGAGGAGGTCGAGATACTCGCCCGGCAGCGCGACGGCCTCGTCACGGCCGAGGTCTGCCCCCACCACCTCTTCCTCGACGCGTCGGATTACAGCCGCCTCGGCACGCTCGCCCAGATGAACCCCTCGCTGAAGACGGCCGACGACCGGGCGGCGCTCTGGCGCGGCCTGCAGGAAGGCGCCATCCAGATCATCGCCACCGACCACGCGCCCCACACCCTCGCGGAGAAGGCCGCCCCCTACCCCGCTTCACCCTCCGGCGTCCCGGCGGTCGAAGTGGTGCTGCCACTCATGCTCAACGAGGTCAACCGGGGTCGCTGCACGCTGCAGGACCTGGCCGCGTGGATGTGCGACCGTCCGGCCCGGATCTGGGACATCGTGGGCAAGGGACGGATCGAGGAGGGGTGGGACGCCGACCTGGTGCTCGTGGACATGGCGGCCGAGCGGGCGGTCCGCAACGCCGAGCAGCGGACGAAGTGCGGGTGGAGTCCGTGGGACGGGACGGTGCTGAAGGGGTGGCCGGTGCGGACGTGGGTGGGGGGGAGGACGGTCTTCGCCGAGGGGCGGGTGGAGCGGGGGGCGGTGGGGCGGGAAATCGTCTTCGATCACGCGCGGGGGGGTTATTGGGCTACTCGAAACCCGCTGTCTTCCTGATATCCCCCACCAGCGGATAGTGATCCGATCCGAAGCTGTCATCCAGCGTACGATACTCGCCTCGCCAACCGGGCGGGAGCCTGAACAGCAGGTAGTCCGCGCGGCGCAGCCAGCCGCCGACCTCCAGGTGGTGGGTGGGCCGGGGATCCGGGTGTTCCGGCTGGCGGAACGTCCTTCTGGCCAGCGTGTAGGCAGCTTCCCGGCGTCCGAACATCCATGTGTTGAGGTCACCGCCCAGGACGAAGGCATCCGCATGTGAATTGCCCGGGAAGACGCCCAGGAGCCCTGCCATCTGCCGACCGCGTCCACTTCCAAGGGTACGCCAAGCGCGGGCCCACGGAGCACGATTCTCCAGATGCACCGAACACAGCGCCACCCGACGGCCGCCGATGGTCACCTCCGCCGCCACCACCACCCTTCGCTGCCGCTCGAACGGGAGTTCGATGGCGCGCGCCGAAGAGAGCGGCACGTTGGCGAGGATCGCGTTCCCCCGGTCTTCCGGCGGGCTTCCGTCCGGCCCCCCGTTCCGCATCGACGGGACGTAGACCAGGGACAGCGAGGCTTCCCGCGCGAACGACACGATGTCGGTTCGGTCTTCACCCTGCGGCGTGCCCGTGATGCGGTCGGCCCAGGCGCTGCCGGCGGCCGCCTCCGGAAGATCGGGGCCGGTGGCAAAGACCTCCTGCAGCAGCAGGACCGCGGGCACCGCCTCCTTGCCGGTATCCGGAGCGATCCGATTCCACAGCCTCCGAATTGCCCCGCCCCCGACCTGTGCGTTCCAGGCGGCCACCGTCAAGGGCAGCTTCGGCGCGCCGATTCCGGTGGCGTTGCGCACCCGAACCGGTCCCACCGCGGCCCGCCAGCGCGCGAGTTCGGGTTCGTCGCGGCCCGTCGCCGCCGGGGTCCACCGGATCGATGGCGCCGGCCGGCCATCCGGATCCACGCTTTGCCTCCACCGGTCGCTCAAGTGCCGCAATGCCTTTCGTTAGATTGGTCACCGCCGCCCCGGCCCCGCCGAGCGTCTATCCGCGTACAGGAATCCGCCGCTCCATGAACGATAGCAGGAAGCCGACCGTCCTGATCATCCGTGATGGCTGGGGTGTCGGGGCGTCGGACGCGGCCGGAATCGAACGGCAGGGCAACGCCGTGGCCATGGCGCGAACACCCGTCAACGACCGGCTGATGCGCGATCGGCCGTGGAGTCTCCTCAAGACGTCGGGCGAAGCGGTCGGCCTGCCTCCGGGCCAGATGGGCAACTCCGAGGTCGGGCACCTGAACCTGGGCGCGGGGCGGGTCGTGCATCAGGATGTGACGCGGATCTCGATGTCGATCCGGGACGGGTCGTTCCACGCGCTGCCCGAGCTGGCCACCCTCGCCGCGGCGCTTCGCCGGAGCGGGGGCGCGCTGCACCTGATCGGGCTGTGTTCGGACGGGGGAGTCCATAGCGAAATCGGTCACCTGCATGCGCTCCTGGACTGGGCCGACAACGCACGCGTCCCGGTCCGCGTGCACTGCGTCACCGACGGGCGCGACACCTCGCCGACCTCGGGGGTCGCGTGGATCGAGGAGTTGGCCGCGCGGACCGCTGCGGGGCACGACGCGAGGATCGCGACCGTGTCGGGGCGCTACTTCGCGATGGACCGCGACAGGCGGTGGAGGCGCACGGAACGGGCGTACCGGGCGATCGCCGAGGGGAGCGGTGGGCGGGAGGACGACGCCGCCGGGTACGTCGCCCGCTGTTACGCGGAGGGCACCACGGACGAGTTTCTGCCGCCGGTGGTGGTTGGGGAACCCACGGGCATCCAGCCCAACGACGGCATCCTCTTCTTCAACTTCCGCGCCGACCGCGCCCGGCAGCTCACCACCACTCTCACCAACCCCACCTTCCCCCACTTCCCCCGCCCTCGCGGCACCTTCGGCACCTTCGTGGCCATGACCCGCTACGAGGACGACTTCCCCCACCCCGTCCTCTTCCACCCGCAGAGGATCCGCAACACCCTCGGCGAGGTCCTCGCGCACAACGGCCGCACCCAGCTCAGGACCGCCGAAACGGAGAAGTACGCGCACGTCACCTACTTCTTCAACGGCGGGGTCGAGGAGCCCTTCGCGGGCGAGGACCGCGACCTCATCCCCTCGCCGAAGGTCGCCACCTACGACCTCATGCCCGAGATGAGCGCACCGGAGCTCACCGACGCCCTCCTCGCCCATCTCGCCCGGGGCCGGTACGACTTCGTCCTCGTCAACTATGCGAACGCGGACATGGTGGGCCACACGGGGAGCATTCCGGCGGCCGTCGCGGCGGTCAACACCGTGGACACCTGCGTCGGCCGACTCCTCGACCGCATCGGTGAACTCGGCGGCACGGCGCTGGTCACCGCCGATCACGGCAACGCCGAGAAGATGCTCGACGAGGACGGCAAGCCGTTCACCGCCCACACCACCTTCCCCGTGCGCCTCATACTCGTCGCCCCGGACGCCACCTCCGGCACCACGACCCTTCACGACGGCATCCTTGCCGACGTCGCCCCCACCATCCTCGGAATCATGGGGATCCCCCAACCACCCGAGATGACCGGCCGGTCCTTGCTCGCCGCACCCGCCCGGGATAGTCTGGGCGGGTCATGACCAACAACCCCTTCTCGCGCTTGGTCGACCGCACGACCAGCCGCCTCGGCCGTTTCATCTCCTGGCTGACGCTGTGCATGGTGCTGATCGGCGCGTACAACGCCATCGCGCGCTACCTGGGGCGCTTCATCCACGCCAGCCTGAGTTCCAACCTCTACCTGGAACTCCAGTGGTACCTCTTCTCGCTGATCTTCCTGCTGGGAGCGGCGTACGCGCTCAAGGAGGACGCGCACGTGCGCGTTGACGTGCTCTACGGACGGCTCCGGCGCAAGGCGAAGGCGAAGATCAACGTCATCGGCTCGGCGCTGATGCTGATCCCCTTCTGCATCTTCGTCCTGTGGGTATCGTGGCCCTCGATCCGCAACTCCTGGATCGTCCGGGAAGGGTCGCCGGATCCGAGCGGCCTGCCCCGCTATCCGATCAAGGCGGTCATCCTCGTGGCGTTCGTCCTGCTGGTCCTGCAGGGGATCTCGCAGTTCCTGAAGGACGTGGCCGTGCTGCGGGGACCGGATGAGGATGAGGATGAGGACGGCGAGGGTTTTGACGCCGACCCGGGAGCGCGCGGTTTATAATGGAGGATTTACTCGCCCCGCTGATGTTCGTGGTGGTCTTCCTGATCATCTTCAGCGGGTATCCGGTGGCCTTCGCGCTGGGCGGCGCCTCGCTCCTCTTCGCGTTCATCGGCGTGGAACTCGGCATCTTCGACTGGAACCTGCTCTACGCCATGCCCGAGCGGATCTTCGGGGTGATGTCGAACCAGGTGCTGCTGGCGGTGCCGTTCTTCATCTTCATGGGACTTGTGCTCGAGAAGGCGAAGCTGGCCGAGGACCTGCTGACCACGATCGGCACGCTCTTCGGAAGGCACAGGGGGGGACTGGCGCTGGGGGTGGTGGTCGTGGGAGCCATGCTCGCTGCGGCGACGGGCGTGGTAGGCGCCTCGGTGGTGGCGATGGGCAGCATCTCGCTTCCGGTCATGCTGCGCTACAACTACTCGAAGCGGCTCTCGTCGGGGGTGATCCTGGCGTCGGGGACGCTGGGACAGATCATCCCGCCGAGCATCGTGCTGGTGGTGCTCGCGGACCAGCTCGGGATCTCGGTGGGCGATCTGTTCATCGGGGGACTGGTTCCGGGGCTGATGCTGGCCACGATGTACGCTCTGTACGTGGGAGGCGTGGCCTCGGTGAAGCCGGACGCCGCACCCGCGCTGCCGAAGGAGATGACGGACATCCCGTGGCGGGAGCTCCTTCAGCGGGTGGTCGTGGTGATGCTGCCGCCGCTGCTCCTGATCCTGATCGTGCTCGGGTCGATCTTCGCGGGGATCGCGACCCCCACCGAGGCGGGCGCAATCGGGTCCGTCGGCGCGATCCTCCTGGCCGGCGCGCGCGGCCGCATGTCGATGAACGTGTTGCGCGACTCGTGCGTGGGCGCTACCAAGCTGACCACCATGGTCATGTTCCTCCTGATCGGGTCGACCGCCTTCGCCCTCGTCTTCCGCGGCCTCTACGGCGACATCTGGATCGAGGACCTGCTCACCGGTCTTCCCGGCGGGAGGATCGGCCTGCTGCTCGTCGCCAACCTGACGATCTTCATCCTGGGCTTCTTCCTCGACTTCTTCGAGATCGCGTTCATCATCATCCCGCTGCTGGCTCCGGCGGCCTCGGTGCTCGGCATCGACCTGGTGTGGTTCGGCGTGATGATCGGTATGAACCTGCAGACGTCGTTCCTGACGCCCCCGTTCGGGTTCGCGCTCTTCTACCTGCGCGGGGTGGCGCCGCCAGAGGTGAAGACGACGGATCTTTACCGTGCGGTGATTCCGTTCATCATCATCCAGCTGATCGGTTTGTTGCTAATCATCCAGTGGCCGGGGCTGGTGACGGGGCTGGTGGACTGAGGGGAGGCGGGCAGGGCGGCCAAACCCCTGAAGACTTGCCGGATTCGGCGTCTTACATCATGATACATACATCATGATGACACGCACCCAATTGTCGTTCGAACGGGAAATGTTGCGCGACGCGCGACGCCGCGCCGACGGCCTGGGCGTTTCACTGGCGGAATATGTGCGTCGGCTCGTGGCGGCGGACCTCGAAGGGGACGAACCGTCCGCGGATCCCAGTGCGATCTTCAATCTCGGGCGCTCGCGAACGTCCAACATCGCCGGGCAAAGGGGTTCGATGATCAGCCGCGCATATCGGGGCCAGGGGCAGTGACCCTCTTCGTCGACACGACCGTGTGGTATGCCGCGGCGGACTCCGCGGACCGGAGCAACGCGCGGGCATGCGAAATCCTGAGCGCGGGCGACCGGCTGGTCACCTCCGATCACGTGCTGGTCGAATGCTGGACGCTGCTTCGGGCGCATATTCACCGGGCTGCCGCCGAGACCTTCTGGGACGGTCTGCGCGGCGGGATTGCGCGGATCGAGAGTGTCGGGCCCGCGGACCTGCACGCCGCCTGGGCCATCGGGCGGGCGTTCCAGCATCAGGACTTTCCCGTTGTCAACCGGACCAGCTTCGCCGTCATGGAACGGTTGGGCCTGGAACGTGTTGCATCCTTCGACAACGGTTTTGCGATTTATCGCTACGGGCCCCGGCGGGCGCGGGCGTTTCAGGTTGTGCGTTGAGGGGGCAAAGGATCTGCAACGCGATCGCCAACCTTCGCGTTACTGTGATGTGATGCTACCCTATCGCATCCTCCAACCCTTGCGCGGGGTTCAGGCCCCTGAGAAAGGGCTCGACCGGCAGGCACAGGATGCCCCGCCGGACCAGCCGGTGTTCGCCGCGGTAGAGGAGGATCCGGCGGGTCTCCGGGTATTCGTCCCCGAAGGCGGTCAGCCCGCGGAGATCGGCGGGCCGCACGCGGTCGGCGTTCATGACGTCGAAGGCCCACAGCCCCGGCGTTCCGTAGAGCACGAAATCCACCTCGGATCCGCCGCGCGTGCGCCAGTAGTGGAGTTTCGCATCGCTTCCCGAGTACGCGAGCCAGGCGCGCAGGTGCTGGGCAACCAGTCCCTCGAGGGCGGGACCGTCGATCTCGGAGGGCCGGTCGAAGGGGCCCGCAGGACGGAGACTCCGGAAGACGCCGCAGTCGAAGTAGAAGAACCGGGGGTGTGCAACCAGGCGGCGTTTTGCCCGCCGGGTGAAGACCGGGAGGCGGAAGGAGAGCAGCAGGTCTTCGAGCAGTTCCAGGTATCCCGTGACGGTGCTTCGGCTCGTCTCGCATTCCCTGGCGAGTTCGCTGACGTTGAGCGTCGCTGCGTGTGAGAAGCCCGCCGCTTCAAGAAACCGGGAGAAGCTGCCGATGTCACGCGCCAGGCCCTCGGCGCGGACTTCCTGTTCCACGTAGAGCGCGGCGTAGGCGGCAAGGGTGGACGGCGGGTCCCGGGAGGAGACCACGGTCGGGACGGCACCGCGTTGGAGGACTGTATCCAGATCGAAGGCGTCCGCCATTTCGCCGGCCATGAATGGATGCATGGAACGCATCAAGGCGCGGCCCGCAAGCAGGTTCACCCCACCTCGCCGGAGTTTGCGGGCGCTGGAGCCGGTGAGGACGAACCGGTATCCCCCGTGGGACTCCATAAGGTCATGCACGACGTTCAGGAGTTCGGGAACGCGCTGGACCTCGTCGATGACCACGTCGGTGTCGGGCGGGACGCCGAGTACACGCTCGCGCAGGCGCTCCGGGCGGGCCGACAGTTGACGGTACTCCTCCGGCTTTAGGAGGTCGACCACCACGGCGTCGGGCAGAACCGATCGCAACCAGGTGGTCTTCCCCGTCCCTCGAGGGCCGAAGAGGAAGAAGCTACCCGTGGGAAGGGTCAGGAATCGCGGTAGAGTCGTCATAATGACAGGTAAAATGACGACAGCGATGTAATTTTGTCAATCAAACTGGCGGTGCAATACCACCCTACAACTCGAATGCGAACCCCGCGTACCTCAGCTCGGCCGTACCGAACCAGCGATACGACGCCTCCTTGAAGTTGCGCCAGTGGTCGTAGACCTGGCGGTACTGGGCATCCGCCGCCGCGTACTCCTCGAGGATCTCGTTGATCGTCGTCCGGGCACGCGCCATGATCTCGTCCGAGAAGGGGCGCAGCTGGGTGCCGCCCGCGATGAGGCGCTGGAGCGCCGCCGGGTTGCGGGCGTCGTAGGTGTAGAGCATGCGGCGGGCCGAGGCCTGGGCCGCGACCTCGAAGACCGCCTTGTAGTCGGCGGACAGGCTGTCCCACGCGTCCCGGTTGACCTCGAAGGAGACCGAGGCCGACGGCTCCCACCAGCCCGGGTAGTAGTAGTACTCGGCGGCCTGGTGGAGGCCCAGTTTCTCGTCGTCGTAGGGCCCGACCCACTCGGTGGCGTCGATCGCGCCCCGCTCCAGCGCCGGATAGATGTCGCCCCCGGCGAGCACCTGCACGGTCACGCCCATCCGGTCCATCACGTCACCCCCCAGCCCGGGGATGCGCATCTTCAGGCCGACCAGGTCCTCCGGCGAATTCACCTCCTTGCGGAACCACCCGCCCATCTGCGCACCGGTGTTCCCGCCCGGGAAGGTGATGATGTTGAAGTCGGCGAAGACGCCGCGGACCACGTCGAGGCCGCCGCCCTCGTTGAGCCAGGCGTCCTGCTGGCGCGCGGTCATGCCGAAGGGGACCCCGGCGTCGAAGGCCAGCGCCTGGTTCTTGCCTGTGTAGTAGTAGCTGGTGCTCTGCCCGACCTGCACGGTGCCCTGCTGTACGGCGTCCATGACCTGGAGACCCGGGACCAGCTCGCCCGCGGGGTACGCGCGGATCTCGAAGCGGCCCCCGGTCAGCGCCGAGGTTAGTTCGCCGATCATCTCGGCCGATCCGTAGATGGCGTCGAGGCCGCGGGGGAAGCTCGAGGCGCAGCGCCAGCGGAGACGCTCGCCGGTCTGGACGGCGGGGGCGCCTTCGACGGTGTCTTCGGAGTCGCTGTCGGCACCGCATGCGGCAAGGAGGCCGGCGCCGGCGGTGGCGGCGGCGGCGTGGGAGAGGAAGTTGCGGCGATCGACGGGGGATGGGGAAGCGGGAGCGCCTTTGGCGGTCTTGTCTTCGAGGTGCCGGTCGGTGGTGGTCTTCTCGCTCATCGAGCTCTTCCGGGGTGCGGGGGATCGGCAGCCGTGAGGCGACCATGGGTGGTGAGCGTGAAGAGTAGCACGGAAGTGCGGTGGCGGGCGAGTCCGGGTGTTGTCCAGCGCACGGCTTCCGGGGGCGGGGAGATGGGTGGCGCGGTGCGCGGGGTCGCGCAATGTGCCAGATTTCGCGCCGTGACCGCCGGGGCGGGTCGCTCAGGCGAACCCGGCGCGCGACCCGTGCCGGAACGCTACATGTGTGAATCGCTCCCCAACCGCTACCCCACCGAGGGCGCCGTCCGCGTGTTTCGGGCCCCCGCCCCGGCTGCTTCGGCAATCAGGACACGGAGAGCCAGGGCGTGACGTCCGGCGCTCCACACCGCCCGACCCGGACCGCGGCCCTCTTCGCCCGGCACCCGCCCGACCCCGCGGGATCGGGCCTCGGCTTCGGCACCTGGCCCGTCTTCCTGGCCTCGATCAGCACCATTCTCGGGGCCATCCTCTTCCTGCGCTTCGGCTACGCGGTCGGCCACACGGGCCTCTGGGGCGCCCTGATGATCATCGCCATCGGGCACATGGTGACGATCCCCACCGTCCTGGCCGTCTCCGAGATCGCCACCAACCGGCGCGTTGCCGGGGGCGGCGCCTACTTCATCATCAGCCGCTCCTTCGGGACGACCATCGGGGGATCCATCGGCATCGCGCTGTACCTGTCGCAGGCGATCTCGGTCGCCTTCTACCTGGTGGCGTTCGCCGAGGCCTTCCAGCCGGTCCTGCAGTGGATCGCGGAAAGGTACGGGGTCGTCCCCACCCTGCACTGGGTGAGCGTTCCGGCGCTCGCGGCCCTGGTGGTCCTGATGCTGACCAGGGGAGCGGGACAGGGCGTCAAGGTGCTGTGGATCGTCTGCGGGGTGCTCGCCCTCTCGATCGCCGCCTTCCTCTTCGGCTCCGGGCCGGACGACATTCGGCCCGACGGCCTGAACCTCACGTCCACCATCGACAACCCTGATACCTTCGGGATCGTCTTCGCCACCTGCTTTCCGGCCTTCACCGGGATGATCGCGGGCCTCGGGCTCTCGGGAGACCTCAAGGACCCCAAGCGCTCGATCCCGCTGGGTACGATCGGGGCGACGCTGGCCGGCATGGTCATCTATGCGCTGGTGGCCATCAAGCTGGCGCAGTCCGCGACGCCGGAGGCGCTGGCCGGGGACCAGTTCGTAATGACGCGGATCGCCGTGTGGGGCCCGGCCATCTACATCGGTCTGGCGGCCGCGGCCTTCTCATCGGCGCTCGGTTCGGTGATCGTGGCCCCGCGCACCCTGCAGGCGCTCGCCCGCGACCGAGTCTTCCCGGGCCGCGGCGTGAACAGGTTCCTGGTGGCGGGGAGCGGCGAGGCCGGCGAACCCGTCAACGCCACCTACGTCTCGGTGGCGATCGCCGCCGTGTTCGTGGTGTTCGGCGACATCGACTTCATCGCGCACATCCTGAGCATGTTCTTCATGGTGACCTACGGTGCGCTCTGCTCGGTGTCGTTCCTGGAGTACTTCGCGGGCAATCCCTCCTACCGTCCCACCTTCCGTTCACGCTGGTATATCTCTCTGCTGGGCGCACTTATGTGCCTGCTCATGATGCTTCAGATGAGCCCCCTGTACGCCCTGATCGCCATCGGCATCATGCTCGTGATCTACCTGGGCCTCAAGCGGTCCAGACAGGATGAGCGCGATCTGGCCGCGATCCTGCAAGGGGCGATGTTCCAGCTGGTGCGGCGGCTCCAGATCACGCTGCAGAAGAACCAGAGCCGGCAGCAGGACGGCGGCTGGCGCCCGTCGTTCATCGCCCTGACCCGGCACGGGAGCCGGCGCGTGGCCCAGTTCGACGTGCTGCGCTGGATCTCCCACCGGCACGGTTTCGGCCACTTCGTGCAGCACCTGGAGGGCGACTACTCTCCCGAGACCGAACGCGAGGCGCGCGCGTTGCTCGACAAGCTGGTCCACCGCTCCGAGGTGAGCCGCGCGGGCACCTTCGTGGACACCCTCATCACGCCGTCCTTCGAGACCGCCGTGACCCAGGTGCTCCAGTTCCCGGGCATCTCGGGGCTGCCGAACAACAGCATGCTCCTCGAGTTCGAACGCGAACACCCGGAGGAGATCGCCGAGGTGGGCCGCGCGATGATCATGGCGACCCGCTCCGACTTCAACGTGGTCGTGCTGCGCTCGTCCTCGTTCCGCTTCGGCTACCGCTCCTCGATCCACATCTGGCTGACCCACGAGACCCTGCCCAACGCGGCCATGATGCTCATGCTGGCGTACATCATCGTGGGGCACCCGGAGTGGCGGATGGCCGAGATCCGGGTGTTCGCGTGCGTGGGACGGGACGGCGACGAGGAGGAGGCCGGCGAGCTGTCGGCGCTCATCGACCAGGGGCGGCTCCCGATCGCGAGGAAGAACGTCGAGTCGGTGCGGGTGCAGTCGTGGGAGGCGGTGGAGGAGGCGGTCCGGGTGCGGTCGTCCGAGGCGGACCTGGTGATCGCGGGGATCGCGCGGGAGCAGATCGATGAGGGGGATGCGGGGGAGGTGCTGCAGCGGTACCGGGCGGCGAACAATGTGCTGTTCGTGCATGCGGTGGAGGAGATCGGGATCGATTGAGGGGGGGTGTGGCGCACGGCTTCGTTCGCGTGGTTCCGGGGGCCAAACGCGCGGCCGCGGGACTACGTGCCGGGCAACTCCACCGCCTTCAAGGGGTGTCACACTGATGTCCATTCGCCCACCAGTCCACTGCGACGAGCTGCCGCCCGGTCGTCGGCCGAGTCGCCGCCAGGAGCCCACATGCCCGCGCCGCACCACCTCGGTTCCCGACAAGTCTTCCCTGTTCGCCTATCTCTGTCCACGGCCATCGCGGGCGCCGTCCTGGCCTTCGCCGGCCCTGAGGTCGAGTCCCAACAGATCACCGCAAGGACCGACAGCGCCGGGGTCGAGATCGTGACCAGCAACCCCTCGCTCTCGGACGCCGTCTGCACCCTCGGCGACGAACCCACCTTCCGCGTGGGTCAGGATGAGAGCAACGAGGCGACCTGGTTCAGCACGATCAGAGGTGTGCGCCGGCTTTCGGACGGCGCGGTGGCCGTGGTCGACCGCACCAGCGCCGAGATCCGGATCTTCGACGCGGACGGAAGGCATGTGCGCTCCATGGGACGCCGCGGCGAGGGTCCGGCCGAGTTCCGCAGCGCGTGGAAGCTGTGGGCGCTGCCGGGCGACACCCTGTGGGCTGGAGACTACCGCCCCTGGCGCTACAACGTCTTCACCCGGGAGGGAGAGTGGGTGGGGGCCGTTCAGATGAATCCGATCTACGGGAACCCGTCACGGCGCGGCGGCGTGCTGGACAACGGGGTCTCGATCAACACGGTGGAGAGGCGACCTGTCCCGCATGATTTCAGGACCCCCGACACCGTCGTGGTCGAAGCTCACGGGCCGGATGGCGAGCGTCTGGCGGTCCTGGGCCGAATCCTTCACACGACCTACGGCCCCGGCGGCATGTACCAGCTCTTTACCGCCTCCGCCGTAGTCGAAGCGGGCGGAAGCACGATCGTGCTGGGGCGCACGACCGAGCCGGAGTTGAGGGTGCTGGACGAGGAGTTGCAGCTGCGCCGGATACTGCGGTGGCCGGACACCGACCGCGATGTCAGGGGCGCCGACGTGCGTGCGTGGCGTGACGACTACATCAGAAGCCGCGGCGGCCGCGATTCACCCAATTGGCGTCCGAGCGACGAGAATCTCGTGACTGACGATGTTCCCGCGGCCGATGAATTCCCGGCCTTTTCGTCCGCACGGATCGGCCGCGACGGACGCGTATGGGTGCGCCCCTACCGGGGACCGCGCGGCGAGCGCGTGCGCTGGATGGGCTTCGAGCCCGACGGCGAGTTTCTCTGCCACCTTGAGCATTCCCACTCCGGGCTCACCCTCTACGAGTTTGGCGCCGACTACTGGCTGGGCGTGCAGGCCGACGAACTGGGGATCGAGACGGTGGTGGTGTTCGGGCTCATCGTGCCGTAGACACCGTTTGTCCGCCACTAACGGGGTGAAGTGGCGGACAAAGGGTGGCCGGCGCGACATCCCCGTGGATGGGCGAGCGGGCGCGGTGAAGGGGCTGTGACATGGTTACGCTCGAGACGCCGACGCTGTCAATGTAATCTCCGGTTTCCATAATGTAATGTGCGGTTGACCGGTTTGCGTCCGGCGACTGGGGGATGGATCTTGAGGCTCACCCAGCCATGAAGGGAGCATCGCCATGAGGTTCAGAGCTTCGTCGTCCGTCACGAGCGTTTTTCTTGCCACGATTTGGAGTACCGTGGGGATCCTCGCGCCATCCGGTCCCCTGGGTGGCCAGGCCTTTTCGCCCGAGCACGAGGCGGAGTGGATGGCCGCCGGGTTCGGGGCCGCGATCGCGATCGGCGATGGGGAGATCTTCGTGGGGCGGACGGGCGGGGGGGTGGCGGGTGAGATCTACCCCTCGCCGGGGAGTGTCTACGTGTTCGAGCGTGGCGATGATGGCTGGGAGTTCGCGTACATCATCACGGGCGACGATGTGGAGATCGGGGACGGATTCGGGGCCGCGCTGGCGGTGGAGGGGGACCGGCTGCTGGTGGGCTCGCCGGGGCGTGGCAATGGCGTTGGCGGGGCCTACCTGTTCGTGCGGGGTGACGATGGCGCGTGGATGCGGACGGTTGAGTTCGTGCCCCCGGCCGATGGGGAGATCCGGGGTGCGGGTAGCGCCGTCGCGCTCTCCAGCGACGCCGTCTACCTCGGTGCGCCGTCAGACGCAGGCCCCGGCGCGGTGCTGCGGTTCCCGGCGGCCGGTGGGTCCGCCACGCTTCTCCCCTCCCCCGTCCTCTCCGCCATCGACCGTTTCGGCGCGTCCCTCTCCCTGACCGGCGGCCTCCTCTTCGTCGGAGCGCCCGGCACCCGTGACGACCGGGGCGCGGTGCACGTCTTCGACGCCGCCTCCCCGGCCACCGGCCCTTCTCCCATCGCGGTCCTGTCGCTCTCCGACGGCCGCGGCGGCGACGCCTTCGGCACAAGCCTGACCGCCTCCGGCACCTCCGTGCTCGTCGGGGCGCCCGGCGCGAACGAGGGAGCGGGCGCGGCGGCCCGTTTCACCCGGGGCGACGACGGCGAGTGGAACGAGACAGCCCACCTCTTTTTCCCCGAGGCGGGCCCCGCCGGCTACGGCTCGGCGGTGGCCTTCGACGGCCGTAGCGCGTGGGTCGGCGCGAGCGGAGCGAGCGAGGGCGCGGGCGGCGCACAGGTCTTCCGCGTCGCGGAGGGAGCGATGACGCTCGAGAGCGAAAACACCATCCCGGCACCCGGATTCAACCGCGGCGCCCTCTTCGGCTCCTTCGTCGCCCTGCGCGGCGACGTGGCGGTGGTCGCGGCCTCGAACGCGGACCTGCGGCTCGGCGCCGCCGTCGTCTTCGAGCGCGAGGACGGCGCCTGGGTCGAAGGCACGACCCTGCGTGAATCCGCGCGCGCCCTGGACGCGGTCGTGGGCGGGGAGGCCCCGTGCACCGACGGCGCGACCGGTCCCTTCGACTGCTCGCAGATCGACCTGGTCGCCTTCGTGCCGCTCGACGCGCTGGGCGCCGATCCGGGCACCATCCTCAACGACATCTGGGGCTGGACCGATCCGGTGACCGGCCGGGACTGGGCGCTGGTGGGACGTTCGGACGCGACGGCCTTCGTCGACCTCAGCGACCCCGCCAACCCCCGCTACGCCGGCGAACTGCCCCTGACCGAGGGCGCCACCGAGAACCTCTGGCGCGACATCAAGGTGTACCGCGACCACGCCTTCATCGTCGCCGACGGCGCCGGGGCACACGGCGTGCAAGTCTTTGACCTCACACAACTTCGGGACGCCGTGGGCCCGCCCGTCACCTTCGCCGAGACCGCCCGCTACGACGGCATCCACAGCGCCCACAACATCGTCATCAACGAGGAGACGGGGACGGCGTACGCGGTCGGCAGCAGCATGGGCGGCGAGACCTGTGGCGGCGGCCTCCACATGATCGACGTGCGCACCCCCGCCGAGCCCGTCTTCCTGGGCTGCTTCGCCGACGGCACCACCGGCCGCGCGCGCACCGGCTACTCCCACGACGCCCAGTGCGTCGTCTACCGGGGCCCCGACGAGGACTACCAGGGCCGCGAGATCTGCTTCGGCTCCAACGAGACCGCGCTGAGCATCGCCGACGTGACCGACCGCGAAAACCCCGTCGCCATCGCCCGCGGCGAGTATCCCAACGTGGCCTACGCGCACCAGGGCTGGCTGACAGAGGACCACCGCTACTTCTTCATGGGCGACGAGGGGGACGAGGTGGAGGGCACCGTGGAGCGGACCCGGACGCTCATCTGGGACGTGGCCGACCTGGACGACCCGCTGCTGCTGAAGGAGCACTTCGCCGAGACGGGGACGATCGACCACAACCAGTACGTGCGCGGGAACCGGCTGTACCAGGCGAACCTGATGAGCGGGCTCAGGGTGCTGGACATCAGCGATGTGGAGAATCCGGTGGAGATCGGGTTCTTCGATACGGTGCCGGATGATGCGGGGTTGCCGGCGTTCGGGGGGGCCTGGAGTAATTATCCGTTCTTTGAGAGTGGGATTGTGGTGGTGTCGAGTTGGGGGGAGGGGTTGTTTGTGGTGCGGGTGCGGGGGAGGGCGGTTAGTTGAGGGGGGTTGCAAGGGATCGCGTCAATGGGGGATTCCACGCGAACGTAACCAACGGAGCACGGCGTAAGGAGGAAGCCCCTACACCAACGCGAGTGACTATCGGAACCCACTTTCCCATGCCCTCTTGAGCAGAGAAAACAGGAAGAGAAAACAGGAAGAGAAAACAGGAAGAGGACTTGCGGAACTAGCGAAATGACCCTAACTTCCCTTGGAAACCTACTAAACAACCATACAACGACGACATCGAATGGACAGAAACGAAAACGGAGAATTCAACTTCGTCTATAACTTCAGACGATTCACCATAGGTTGTATCGTCGTTTTTTGATTCTTCTATGGAGTTTTATTGATGTTCTTGTTACTTCGCATAGAATTCGAAATTCAGTACCTGAAGAAATCGACTACGAGAGTTTTTACTTGAACACACACTACGAGGGACAAGCAACTGGCGAGACCTTCAATGCGGGTGGCAAGACAGACATTCTGGTTCGATCGAAGGATCGAAGCGTGTTCATCGCAGAATGCAAGGTATGGCGTGGTGCAAAGTCGCTGTTGGGCGCGGTGGACCAGTTGCTGTCCTATACGACTTGGCGCGATACGAAGACGGCTATCGTTGTGTTTAATCGAAACAGGAATGTGTCGGAGGTAATCGCCAAGATACCTTTAGCGTTGGCACAACATTCTCGACACAAACGGGGCCTCACTGTTGACCTGGAAGGTGCCTATCGCTGCCTACTATCGCAGAAAGACGACCCGAATCGCGAGCTGGTGTTGACCGTGCTTGTCGTTGATGTACCGGATAGCTGAATCAGCGTGACCGGTGATGCTGTCCAGTGCCAGTTTTCCCGTGGATGGAATCCGTATGTAGGTATTATCCTACATTCTCGCGCCGACCAAACAGTCGAGTCAGGAAGGCAAGAAGAGAGACTCTGGTGGCTTTGCTGCCTTGAGGCGCATCCAAGGAGACGATCCACTCCGATCCAAATAGGCCATCTGCCATTTCATGAGGCTTGACCAGCGCTGGTGCTGAATCGCGCGCCAATCATTGTGGTGATTCCGGGCACCCATTGTTCGTTGCTGCCAGTCATCTTGGAAGAGCTCGCCAAGCACGAATTCCACGGCGGCCATGGGCGTCACGAAAGGACTTGGTAGCCTAGGGATGGGAACGTTCCTCGGAAACGGAGGGTCCCCGTGGTCACCGAGGATCTGAAAATGGAAATAGCAACCTGGCGAATCATGGACACCGAACTCGATTCGCCACATCGCGAGACGGCTCGACTCTTCGTGCTTCTCCCGATACAGGCACTCAGCTGGCCATAGTTCGACGACGGACGAAGCCGAACCAACAAATGCAATCCTGCGGCCGGGACGCTTCTTTCCGACCGGCCGGACTTGCCATACTCCCCGTACATGGGCGTAGGCCTTTTGGCCACCGGATCTGCGAGCCCGCTCGTAACCGCGAGTTGGCTGAGTGCGGAGTGGCAGCAACTCGAGCCTGCAATCGCGTTCGGCCGACCTCTCCCCAATTCGCTCCAAGTCCCGCGCGAAGTCTCTTAGCGGCCCATCTGACACGAATACGCCGGCGGCGATCCTCCGGAGCGCTTCGGTCTCCCGCATCAATTCCCGACACGAGAACTGAAGCCCTGCGAGCGCGGCATTACTCACCCGAATCGATCCGGTACTGGTCCAGCGGCTCCACTAACGCCCTCAGGTCCCGGTCGCTCCGCAGTTCTTCAATCTTCATCCACGCCGCATCCGCAAAGGGCGGCCAGTGGTCCGGACGGAGCTTTACGGCGTCATGCGGAGACGCAACCCCCAGCGGCCGGAAGTCCTGATCCAAGCACACCACCGGATCGCGCGTGGCGACCAGTTCGACGGCTTCCCCAGCTTTCTCCCGAAGCTGGATTTCAAACCCACCCGACCTCTCGGAAGACTCGCCCCCGAGCGTCCACGCGTAGTCTTCCATCGCGGTTCGCCACCAGCGGTCGCCTAGGAAACCAGCCAGAACCCCAGCGTACTTGAGCTGCTCCATATCCCGTGCCAGCTCACAGTCGGAATCCATCAAGCGCTCAAGATCGTCCACGCGGAGACGGAGGCGCGCGGCCACCCAGTTCACATCCCAAAGGAAGCACGGGTAGGGTAGGATTTGGTGGAGCAGCCAGCGCAGAAACAGCGCTCCGTGGGGATGACCGGCCAGCTCGTAGAGGGGCGGCTGGCATTCCCGCACCTCGCGCCAGGCTCGTTCAGCCCACCCGTCCTCATCGTCGAGCTTCAGCAACTCTCGCGCACGGGCTTCGGAGGCCGAAGGATTGACCGGCCAATCACGCGCAAGACCTTGGGCGGCGCAAGCCAGTTGAACCACGCCTTGGAAACGGTCTGGATCGCTTTTCTCGAACACCCATTCAAGATTGTTCAGACGCGCCACAACGTGTCTGGAATAGGGTGGCCGGATCCTCCCGCTGACATCTCCCAGATGTCCGGTGTGGAGGGCCACCGCAGTAAGGTGGCCATTCGCCCTCTCGTCCGCTGCCTCCCTCAGCACGGTGGCAAGAGCCAAACCGGTTCGGATGTTGAAGGCCGCGGGCTGAACCTCGCGTTCAGGCCAGTCTTCGAGACGGTAGTCCATGAGGACCAGGTGTGCCTTGCCAAGATCTTCAGGTTCAACGCTCTGCGGATGTCGCACCATCAGTTCCGCTTCGTCGGCCAGCCGGAGTTCGAGGCCACTTCGCAGCTCGTCCGCCTCGTCGTCAACCACGAGAATGACCGGCTTGGCGGCACGTTGGGCGTTCATTTCGGAAAGACCATTTCGATGGCGGTTGCGTATGGCGAATCGGGTTCGACGAACTCAATCTCGATCCCGTAGTAGTCGAGCAGCCTTCTTGTGATCGTGAGACCGAGACCCATTCCCTGGCCGAGGACGGGATTGACCTCCTCGGTTGTGGACTCGAAAGGCTCGAACCAGCGCTCCGCCTCGCCGAGGTCGACAGCTACTCCTGTGTTCTGGACCCTTACCCGCAGCACACTGTCGTCGCCAGCCGTCGAGGCCCCGATCCGTCCCCCCTCCCCCGCACCCTTCACAGCATTCGTAAGCAGGTTGGCGAAGACGGTGGTCAGTTCCGCCGGGAACATCGGGATCGTCCTAACTCCCTTCGGAATCCTGTTCTCGATCCTGATCTTCCGCCGCTCGGCGGAGTGCCTGACAAGACGGACGGCCGCGTCGAAGCGGGCGGCAACATCTTGGCGAGAACGGCGTCTACGAGCGTCCGGTGTGACGACATCCACGAGGTAAGAGGCGTGGCGCTCGATCCACTGCGCCAAGTCGACGGCCGCAGCCCACGCAAGTTTCACCCGCCGTCGCTGAGACGGAGAGAGTGACTGGTCGCGGAGAATCGCCCTGAGACCCTCACGCAAGGTCTGTGCAGCCCCAAGCAACGCGTTCATCTCGTGGGCGAAGGCGGCCATTTGTGTACCGACAGAGGCCAGTACTCGGAAGAGGGCTCCTTCGGAAATCACGCTGTCCGCCCGCTCCTTAGCCTCCTCCATGGCATGCACAGCCTCACGCATCCTTGGTTGGGCAGCGTCTGCGTCGCCCTGGCTGACGAGCAGTCGAGCTTCGCTGATCGAAGCACCGGCCGCCGCGATGAGGTCCGGCAAGGAGCTGCGCTCGTCGCCCTTCGAACTGGTGGCGGGTCGCCGGTCATCTCCATTGGCGGACTCCACTTCCCAAGTCTTCCGCCGCTCCTCCCGCCTCCGCATCCGCGCCTTTAGGTTGCTGGCCGCGCGTACTCGGGTGCACAGGTCCACGCCCGTGCGAACCAGTTTAACGAGCGTGTCGAACGCCGCCTCGGGTACGAAGCCTTCGCGGTTGACAAGCACCCGTAGCGTGGGCGCGCGCTCCTGCGTGAGAAACACACCGCCGAAGTAGTTGATGTGGGGAAAACGGGTCAGTCCCTCGTCCGGGTCCGCATCCTCGAACTCCGCGGCGAGAGGCCAATTCCTCAGCATTTCGAGCTGGCGAGGGCGTCTGGCGTAGTCGGCATCAATGGAAAGCCAGTCGTCGTCTCCGTACGGCAGCACCCGGAACCCCTCCAGATATACGCGGATTCCACTCGCCTTGGCGGCCCATGTCCGCCGGCGACGAGCCCCCTTGCCCTTGATCGGACCCTCACGCATTAGGATTCGGGCGTCGAATGACGGACCGCGTTCGGGGTCGGGGTGCTCGATAGTGGTCGCGTAGTCTCTCGCGTCGGGGTTCCCAGCGCGGGTGCTGCGTGTCGGCGCGATCGCAAATCGGACCCGCCCGGCGTCCGCCTCAGCACGGATCTCAATCACCCAAGCGGCCATCTGTGCAATCACGTCCCAGTACTCGTCGCCGGACGCGAACTCACCTTCAAGGACTACTTCGAATCCACCACCCACCTGCCCCGCCCGGTTTCCGCGTATGTCCCGCAGAACGGGGCGCTCGAACAGAACAGGCTGGCGAACTACGGTCTCCGGCAGTGGCTGCTGGATGAAGTCTGGAGTCTGGAACGCCTGAACCTCAGCGAAGAACCTGGCCCGTTCCTTGGGCGTCCACGGCCGCCTGAGATTCAACAAGGTCAGGACAGTTCCGGAGCTGGTGCCCTCGTCAATGTTATTCTCAATCAGCGACACCACATGGTCGGGTATGTCGTCGAGGGTCTCGTATGCCTCGATCGCGTCCCAATCGAGAACGGCGACGAGTTCCTTCGCCTTCGTGCCGCCATCAGCGGACTCGGCGCGGTGCACACTCGAAACCTCCAGTCGTCGCGCCAGCTTGTGGGCCGCCAGCCTCCCGATCCCCTTGACGCCGGTATATCGGCGCTCGAACACGGTCGAGCGCCTCGTCCCTTGGTCTTTCAGCCGCGACGCGATGCGCAGGAAACCCGACAGGAACCGATCCCGCCTCATTCCGGTTCCATTATCCAGAATTACAATGTGTCCCCGGTCCTGATCGTCGAGGTTCTCACCGTGGACGATCACTTCTGTGGCGTCGGCGTCGTAGGAGTTCTTGATCAGTTCGATCAGCGCCGTGGAATCGCGGCCCACCAAGAGCTCACCAAGCTCCCGAAACAGATGGGTGTCGACCGTGAATCTAGCCATTACTGTCCGCAGCCCTGGAAGGCCTGCGCCACTGCGTCAAATCGTTTCGCAGTTGGTTCAAGATCTCGATCTCCGGGTCCTTAAGGCGCAGCCCCTCGCCCAAAACCCGTTCGTCCGCAATCTCTCTGGCCTCCTCTTCGCTGCCCTCGCGAAGCAAGCGGTTAAGCTTCTGGAAGACATCTTTCGCACCGGGAATCAACGGCACGGGGATCCTCTTCAGCGTACCGGGTTCCATCTTCAGGATCCCTCCGCCGTAGCGACGGCCCCGCAGCTCGGCCCATGCCGAGACCGCGCTGGTGAGGAATCCCACGGCCACGGCTTCCGGGGTGACGGCAAGCTCAGACTCCCAGCAAACGCTGTGGAGGGCATTGCTGTTCAAGCACTCCCCCCTGTTTAGGACGAGCAGGGGCGATCCGGCTCGCGCGCAGGTTGCGAACGCGTCGGAACGCGACGGTAGGTCAACTCGGAACCAGTGGCTCCGGAGGGCGCATTTGTATCGGTCGTCGATGCCGCCTTCGACACCTTCTTGAATCCAAGAATCGACGAGGCGGTCGTGTTCCGCGCTTTCGGGCCGGACCAGAAGCGCCGCTGCCCCAGCTGCCACGAGCGCTCCATGGTCGTCGTTCGTGAACTCTAGGCCCTCCAACCATCGAGTACGCGACACGATGCCATGCCGAACATCGGCAGGGATATTGATAGCGTCGAGGGCGGCTCGAGAGCGGATGAAATGCCGATTTGCGCCGGTGACCACTCCGACCCTTACTGACGCCACTTGGTCCAAACGCCTAACTTGGGGAGATTCTCGGATTCGGGACAGCAGGTCAATGGCTGCGTCGAGGGTGTCTCCATCGGTAGGCGGGAAGGAAGAGCAGTCAGGAGGGCAACCATTGGAGTTCAGGAGAACCGACTCGAGTCCCTCAACCGAATCGACGGCCAGCGTTTCGACGGTACCACTGTCACCAAATCCCGAGCACGCCAGCGCGACCACGGCCTCGTCCGTGCCCTCAAACTGCCGATCACGAATGTGGATCAATCGGCTGGTCCCGAACCGCTCGGCCAGCATCTCGCGCAGAGGCGCAGCATAGTCGGTCTGCAAGATCGCCTCTGGTACCAGCATGGCCAGTCGACCTCCGGTTGCCAAAAACCTCAGGGAATGAAGAAGAAAATACGCCCAGAGGCTGGCAGTGGCCGGGAGCGGCACCGACGATTCGGCTGCGACAGCCCGGGCCGACTCCTGTTGATCGCCCGTGATCCAGTGGTGTCGTACGTACGGAGGATTGCCCACGATAGCAGCGTATGGACTGCCTGGGAGATCACCGAATGATGTCGCCAAGAAGTCGGCCTCGATGCAGTTCGCCTCGATCAACAGTTCGCTGTCGCGCGCCGTCTCGATACAGCTGGGGTCGATGTCGACCCCGTAGACACCAGTTCCCGCGTTCGACGGATCGCTTCTTGAGAGTACACGAGCGGCAGCCTCCAGAAACGCGCAGCCGCCGTAGCTCGGATCCAAGACGGGCCCGTCTCCGTCCGCCAGCGCCCACCTCACCAGCACCGTTGCCAATTCGTCCGGCGTGTAGTAGGACCCGAGCAGGCGGCGCCTTGGTACGGACCCTAGATCGGGCTCTTGAGGCAACTGGTCGGTGGGGAGCATCATCCTCCGCTCTGCTCGCGGACCGCGCTACGGCGTGTCCGGTTTCATCCGAGTGTTGTTCACCGGACCAATATAGGGCCCCGGGCGAAAGCCGAAACCGGTACTGTAGCTGAGCCGAAGACGGGTCAGCCGGTGGATGTTGTCCGCCTTATCGAAGCTCCCGCCGGTTGGTGCCGCGGCTCTACTCTCGTCCCGTAGCGGAACCGGGGGCGAAGCCATTGGGAGGACCACAGAGGCACATCGCCCGGGGCCTTCCCAAGACGTCCGCACGAGAGAGCCATCCTCGTAGCCCAATGCCTCCAGCAGCTTCCCCGTTGCCTCGTCATGCTGGGCGGCGCGCCACAGATCGGCCAGAACAGACCATCGAGTCGTCAAGAGAAGAACCCACACCCACCCGCGCTTCCATCTCCGCGAACCCTCCATCCCCCCACACCATCTTGGTCAACAGCGGCGACCCCACATGCCAGACCTCCCTCTCCGTCCACCCCCTCAGCTCCGGGGCGCTGAAGACGAACCGCCGATCATAAACCGAGTACAGCCTCCGAAACATCCGGTTGAAATCCAGAACCGATCCCGGATCAGGATACCTGGAGCCCACAACGCAATGCTCCGGTCCACCATCGCATCTCGCCGGAGTCAATCCGCAAGCCTCGTAGTGCGACGGGTCATCCCGAAGGTCCCGGCGTTCCGAGAGTCTCCGTAGCGCATCGCGGTACCGGTTGAGTTCGCCACCCTCTTGGTGGTTGAGGATATCGGCGACACTCCGGCCCTCTGTCGGACCAACGCGGACTGGGCGCGCAACAGCATTATCGTTCCCGCTCACGACATGCCAGAAGCCGTAAACCAGTGCCGGATAAGCCATGTGAAGGTTGACGCAGCCGCCAGCGACGCCCTCCAGTCCTTCCACTAAGTCATCGAATCCGAAGTGAGTCCCCTTCAGCGACACGGCGAGCATCGGCCCGATGTCGGCAACCGTGACGGTCACGTCGACCTTCCTGGCCGTGAGACCACCAAAGATCGTCCGGCGACCAGGTATCGCCGCATCCGGGTCATGGTGAAGGACGGCTCCACGCCGGTTTCGCTCCACGGCGATCGGCGGACGCGGCCGGATCCGGTCGGGGTGGAACCCGCCTTCGATGACGAGACGACAGGCCACATACTCCCGTAGCGCACGGATCCGTTCCCCGGGCTGACCATTCGGATCAGAAGAAGCGAACCGGGTGATCGCCTGCCGCAGGCTGGTCGGTGCGCGCGTCTCAACTGGCACGGGAACGCCTTGTTCTTCGCCACATACACGCACCGTAGGTCGGAGTTGACTCCGCGCGTTGGGTCAAAATGTAAATCATACTTGACAAAATGTAATCCAGAGTAGACATCGTTGAGATCGATCCAAGGCCTTCCCGCCTGAATTCCTCCAGGCTCCGCTGAAACGCCGCCGTGACCGTATCCATGCTCATCGTGCGCTCCAGTTCCTCGCTGTGGATCCCTGTCGAACGTAACATCGCTCGCACGTACAGGCCTTGTCGCGATCGAAGACCCCCTACGGCCCCAACCCCCCCACCGGAATCACCCCCACCCCATCCTCCCGCACATACCCGTACCCGCTGCTCACGATCACCCCCAGCGCCGCCGGCTCCCCCATCCTCTCCGAATCCACCCGCGCCGCCAACCTCCGAAGATTTCGCGCAGCCTCATCCACCCTCCCCTCCCCCAGCTTGACCTCGAAAGCCGCCCAGCGACCATCGTTCGCCTGCACGATCGCGTCCACTTCCAACCCTCCCTTTTCCCGGTAGTGGAACACCTCGGCGTCCGCGGCCTGGGCGTAGACCCTCAGATCCCGCACTACCAACGACTCGAAGAGGAGCCCCAGGAAGTCGAGGTCGCGGAGCAGGCGGGTGGGCGTCGCCCGAACGGCGGCCACGGCAAGGGAAGGATCCGTGAGGTGTCGAATCGGTTTCCGTCTCAGAACCGACCTCGACCTGAGGTGCGTGGGCCAGGCGGGCTGATTCTCGACGATCATGATCCGCTCGAGCGCCCTCAAGTACCCGGCCGCGGTGTGCTCCGTGATAGCCGACACACCTTCGCCGGTGTCGGAGGCGAGAGTCGCGGTCGCCGCGGGGGTTGCGACGTTGCGGGCCAGGGACCGAAGCAGCATTCCCACTCTCACCGGGTCTCTCCGCCTGCCGTCTCCATTCGCAATGTCCAGGCGGCGGATCTCGTCCAGGTGGTCCACGTTGGCGCGAAGTGCCAGCCGCGTGCTGCGTCCCAGGTTGACCGGCCACCCGCCGACGCAGATCAACTCCGCAAGGTCGTCGAGGGGGATCACCGCCCGGCCTGCAGTGACACGCTCCGCATCCAGAAGGCCCGCCAGCGAGACTTCGCCTGAAGAGCGCCCGAGTTCGAACAGCGAGAGCGGGCGCATGCGAAGACGCGTCAGGCGTCCGGCCCCCGTATGGCGGGTCGCGTCGTCGGCCGGCACCGCGGATCCGGTAAGGATGAATTGACCCGGGAGGCGCCGATCGTCCACGGCGCGCCGCACGTGATTCCAGATCGCCGGCTCCAGCTGCCATTCGTCGATCAGCCGGGGCACGTCACCGACGAGGATGCGGGCAGGCTCGAGCGCGGCGAGGCGTCGCGCCACTCGGTCCACATCGAGCCGCACTTCACTGGCGGCGATCTGCTGCGCCGTGGTGGTCTTTCCCGAGGCGCGGGGGCCCTCTACCACCACCGCGCCATTGGCCTGCAAGCGCTCGGCCAACTCCGTGTCCACAATTCTGGGTTGATAGGTCATGGCTGCAGGCGAATGGACGTGATCGAAGGATCGGGATAGGCGGACAATAGCGCCAAGGAGGGCTTCGGGGAAGGTGTAGCGACACGTTTGGCACTACTTTGATAGCAGAAATGGACTGTCACTTGTCGACATAAACGGCGATAACACAGCGACAGATTCGGACAGACAACCAACCCGAAAAGCAGACACCCCTGAGCAGCTCCAAAGGGCTCGGCCAACGGACGCCGGCCGACCCCTCCGGCAGTACGAACTACACCCCGGCCAGTTCGTATTCCCGCACCAGCACCTCGGCCGGAAGATTCCATTCCGCCGCCAACACCCGGATCATGGCCAGGGAAAGGGGCCGGCGACGTCGTAATCGATCTCGTTCCTGCCTCCCCCTCCCGCTCCGCCGACCACCCCATCCGCAGCAGATTTCCATAGACCCCATCAAGCCGTTCCGCTAGATTTCACCGGGCAACCAACCGTCCGCGAGAGCGGGACTGGTCCACCGGGGGCGGATCAGGACAGCGCGAGGAAGCAAACAACGAGAATGAAGCTGAAGCACGGCTTGGTCGGCGTTGGCATCATGATCATCGGAGTCTCCTTCGCAGCGCCCTCTCTCGGGCACGGGCTCGCTTCGGCGCAACAGGTCAGGGCACTCAGCGACGGCGCGGCCGTCCGGCTCGACCCGTCCGATTCCAGCCCGGTCATCGCCAACCTGGCGCCGGGTGCGACGCTGGACTGGATCGGGGAGTCCGGTCCGTACCACATCGTGTCGATACCCGGCCAGCCCGGCGAGGACGATCTGATCGGATATGTCCTCGCATCCGAAGTCGAGGTCGTGGGAGCCGTGTCCGGCGGCGGAAACCCCTCTATGACTGGGGCCGGGATTCCGGACATCCACGCGCAGTACGAGAGATCGAAGGCCCGCCGGTCTTCGGGCCTGAAGAGGTGGCTCTGGGGAGGGACGCTGGCCATCGCCGCCATCGTAACAACGAAGGTCTTGTTCGAGGCGGGGGACGAGGACGCCTATGCGGACTCGGCCTCCCATCAGGCCGCGGTTGACAGGCACTCCTCGGCGCGGACCGTCAGGAACACCGTCACGCTGGCCGGCGTCGGCTTGCTCGCCTGGGGAGCCGCCGACTACGTCCTGGGAGGGCGAGACATGGAGACGATGGAAGGGGAGCTCCCCACATTGGCCGATCCGGCTCTGGAGGAGCAGTACAGGGAGGCCGGCGCGAGGTACGGGTCGGGGAAGAGGAAGTTCCTCTGGGGCTCCATCATGGCGGGCGGCTCCTACGTGACGGTGAAGTGGCTGCCCTGGCTGGGCGTTCCGGAGCGGGAGGACTACGACACCGAGTGGGAATACCTGTCCGCGGTGCACAGGCGGGACCGGACCGAAAGCGCGAACCGGTGGTTCATCGGGGTGGGAAGCGTGCTCGCAGTCTGGGGCGCGGCCGATTGGGTGCTCGGGTCGAGGAAGATGGCCGAGATCGAGGCGATTTCGCGCGTGACCGAGTCGCCGGCGCCGCGGGGGGCTCCCGCCGCGCGGGCCGGGCCGGACCTCTTCGTCAGGCGCGTCGTGGGCCGCACCGAGATCGGTCTCGCCTGGAGCCGGTGATGCGCCACCCCGGGGCCGGCCGCCGTCGTCTCCAATATGCGGCCGGCGTCATCGTGGTCGTGGGGGTCGCGGCCGCTATGGTCTCGATGGCGCGGAACCGGACCCTCACGCCCGAGCAGCTCGCCGCCGCCCAGGAGGCGCAGCTCGGCCTCGGCACCGATATCCTCGCGCTGGTGGAGCTGGGACTGTCCGGCGAGGGCCGCTACTCCGGAGACGCCGACGGTGTGCTGGAACCCGAAGCCCGCCAGGGACTCCGCGAATGGCAGGCGGACCAGGGAATCGACGCCACCGGATACCTGGACCGCGCCAGCCTGGCGGAACTGCTGGCGGCGGGCCGGCAGGCGGAGGCGGAAGCGGCGGAGGCGCGGCGGAGGGAGGAGGCGGAGGCCGAGGTGCAGCGGCTCGCCGAGGAACGCCGGATCGCACGGGAGGAGCGGCTCGCGGAACAGGCCCGCCTCGACTCCGCCAGGCGTAAAGGGGAGCGGCGGCTCGCCGAGGAGGCCAGGTTGGCCGAGGAGGAGCGGCTTGCGGAAGAGGCGCGCCGGGAGATGGAGCGGATCGCGCAGGAGGCCCGGCTGGCAGAAGATGAGCGGCTCGCGGAGGAGGCCCGCCAGGCCGAGGAGGCCCGCCAGGCCGAGCAGGAGCGCCAGGCGGAGGAGGCCCGCCGAGCGGAGCAGGAACGCCTGGCCAAGGAGGCCCGGCAGGCGGAGCAGGAACGCCTGGAGGAGGCCCGCCGCGTGGCGGCCGAGCGGATGGCGGACCCGGCGCAGCGACAGGCCGACATCCTGGAGACGGCGCAGCGACGGGCCGAAGAGCGGCTCACCGACGACCAGCTGCTGCTCGCTTCCAAAAGCGCTCTGGCCGGGACCACCGGCGACCTGAACTGGCGCCTCACACTGAACCGGCGGTCCTGGACGGGTGTGCGGTCACGCGGCGAGAACGTCGTGGGACTCGATCTCAACGGACGGAATCTGGGGGGCGGGATTCCCCCGCGGCTTGCGAGCCTGACGGAGCTGGAGCTCCTCAACCTGGGTGGAAACGGGCTGTCCGGCGCGATTCCGGCCGAGCTGGGCTCGTTGCGACAACTCAAGGCGCTGTTCCTCGAGGGCAACCAGCTGTCGGGCCAGATACCGGCCGAGCTGGGTGCGTTGTCGAGCCTCGAGGACCTGCACGTGTACAACAACCCCCTGACCGGAATCATCCCGCCCGAACTCGGGAATCTGGTGAGCCTCAAGAGGCTGCGCCTGTCCCGAACACAGGTCGCCGGCCGGATACCGCCCGAGCTCGGCAGACTGCAGCGGCTCGAACTGCTCGCCCTCAGCGGCAACCAGCTCTCCGGGCAGATACCTCCCGAGCTGGCCAACCTGACCAACCTGAAGCGGCTGACGCTGAGCAACAATCGGCTGTCGGGATGCATCCCGAAGGCGCTGATGCGCTTCGAGTCCGGGATCAATCCGCAGCTGGGCGGGGTTCGTCTTCCCGAGTGCGGGCGGGAATGAGCGACAACGTGGGTACGCCTCCGGAGTCGGCCCACACCCCGCAGCGACCCGCGGAGAGCGACGAGCGGGTACCGTTCCGGGCCGTGACCCTGTTCGTCTCCCTGCTGGTCGGGATCGTCCTCGTGGGGGCTCTGTCGTACGTGTTCCCTGCCGGCGCCGACAGCGTGGGCGCCGAGCTGCTGGTCGACAGAAACACCCGGATCTTCCCCTACCCTTTCACCATACAGAACGTGATGTGGCTCGGCTTCTGTGTGGCCGGCGGAGAGCTGGTGGTGCGCCATTTCACCGGGCGACGGGAAGGCGAGCAGATCTACCTCGGGCTGCTTCCCGAGGACGACGAGACCATTCTGCACAAACGCGACCTCACCCCGATCTACGAACGGGTGGTCGAGTCCGACCCGGAGAGGCGCTATCTGCTGCAACGCCTGCTGACCGGCGCGCTGCTGCAGTTTCGCAACAGCGGGTCGGTGGACCAGGTCAACTCGATGATCAACGTGTCGCTCGAGCTCTACCAGCATGAAATCGAGCTGCGGTACAACATGCTGCGCTACGTCATATGGCTGATTCCGACGCTCGGCTTCATCGGAACCGTACTGGGCATCGCGTTCGCGATGCGTTCCGCCGGGGTCATGTTCGCGGGCGCCAGCATCATGGAGGGAACGATCGGACCCGAGATGATGGAGCAGTTGACCGGAGACCTCGGGGTTGCGTTCTACACAACCCTGCTCGCCCTCCTGCAATCGGCGGTGCTGATGTTCGTGATGCACGTCATGCAGGGGAAGGAGGAGGGGGCCCTGAACCGGATCGGCCAATACTGCCTCAACAATCTGTCCAACAGGCTGCACGAGGAGCGGAGTCCCGGCCCGCGGTAGCGGGGGCGCGCCCGTGCCGGCGGCCGGCCGCGCCGGTCAGAACAGCGACAGAAGCAGGTTGACCGTCAGCGAGCCTCCCACGTCCCGCACGTACTGGCCGCCGCCCGCTTCGGCGACGCTTCGAAGAAACCCCTCAGTGGCGGAGTTGTTCGAGCCCCCCGTCTTGACGTAGACCGTCGACACGCGATGTCCTTCCGATCGCCCGATGCCGGTCGCGACCTGTATGGATCGATCGATCTCCTCGCTATACGCCGGGTTGTCGGTCACCAGCACAATGACCCTTCGCTCGGATCGCGGCCGCCAGGTCATGCGGGAGGCCGCCGCGAGAGCATCGTAGAAGGCCTCGGGCTGGTCGGGGTTCCTACCGCTCCCGGTTCCCATGCCCACCGAGAGGCCGTTCACGAACGTGCGGAACGCATCGCGGTTCGCGGCCGGACCGGAGAGCTCACGCAACGGGAACAGGAACATCGGGCTCTCCCATCGGCGATCTCCGAACGCCACCATCCCGATGCCGAAGCTGGGCGAGATCCGGTTCAGAAGGACGGCGAGCTGCTCGACCTCCGCCTTGAGCTTGGCGATCTGCCCGCCCATGCTGTTGGTAACGTCCAGCGCGACGATGATGTCGAGGTGGGGGAACCGGAAGTGCGGGGCGTTGACCTGGATGGGCGCGGGGGCGGGCTCCGGGCATATGACCGGGGCGGGCACCGGAGGACAGACCGGGCATTCCACGGGGTCGGGTACGGCGACTTCGGGACAGATCGTCTCCGGCACGGGTTCCGGAACCGGGCACGTGGGGCACACCGGGCAGTCGATCGGCTTCGTGACCGCGGCGACGACCGGGCATGTGGGGCACACCGGGCATACGACCGAGTCGGGCGTTGGAACCGCCATGATGATCGGAGCGGGCGGGGCCGGAATGTCCGGCACCACCTCCCCGATCATCGGGAAGATGACGACCGCGATCAGTATGAAGGCGCCGAGGGCCGACGCGAACAGGTCAAGCGCCGCGATTCCGAACGGGCTCGGTGCGCGGCTCCTCTTCTTCATGGCTTGCGGTCCGCTCCGTGTGTGGGGTCGCGGGTCCTGCGTCCGGTCTGTCGGCAGCGGGTTCGGCCAACCATGCCACCCAAATGTACACGACACTTGTCAAAATGTAAACTGCGATTGACACCAGTCGCCGGGACCTTCGCCCGTCCCCTACCTCCCGACATGCCCGATCCCGACCCGCTCAAAGTCCAGCGAATCCACCACCTGGATCACCGCCCGACCGTCCGGAAGGAAGGTCAGCGGCATCGGAAACCCGTCGGGCAGCACCCCTTCGATTCGACCCTCGGGGGCCAGTACCAGGATCCGGGACCCAACGTCCGCGCGTCCCACCTCGGCCCACATGTATCCATCCGGCGCCACTGCCAGCCCGCTCACGACCTGGGGCCGCGGGTGGAAGCCGTGTTTGTCGATCGTCTCGCCGACGTCGTCGTTACACGGGCCCAGGTATCCCTGAGCCTCCAGCAGCGCTTCCGCCTCCGCACGGCTCAACTCGCGCTCCCCTACCCCGGCCCAACGCACGCTGCGGACGAGCCGGTGACCCTCCAGGACATCGATCCTGAACCCGCCCCAGGCGCTGACGGCGACCCGGTCCCCCCATTGCGACCAGCGGATTCGGGGGGCCAGCGGCCGGTGGATCGAAAAGGTGAAGTTGCAGCGTGGATAGTGTGCGGTGGTCCGGTGACCCGGGTTTCCGGGGATCAGCGGGATCGTGTCCTCGCCCCTTACTGAAAGAAGCCGGACGACGCGCGCGTCGAGTTCCGCGACCGTTGTGGTCTCCGTGAAGCGTGCCCGTGCCCAGATCAGCAGTCCCTCTGGGGTCGCCTCGACATGGCGAAGGCCCATGTTGATCACCGAGTAGCTGAGTGGCGACTCGCTGCCGGATTCCTCTCCGGGCTTGAGCCGCACGAGCTGTCCGCCACCGTCATGGACGTAGGTGAAACCGTCGCCCCCGACGCTCACGGACAGGGGCCATTCCAGCTCGCCGGGACCCTCTCCCTGCCGCCCCATCGACGAGACGGCCTGTCCGGTGGAATCGAACACCACCACCCGGTACTCGCCCGGCTCAAGGAGATGGATCCGGCCTCGGGAGTCCACATCCACAAGGGCCGACCGAACCTGGTAGAAGGTGGCGGGGCCCGATTCGTCTCCCCCGAAGACTCGAACGGTGTCGAGCGTCCAGCCGAGTACCGGTGCACTGCCCAGGTTGGTGACGATGGAGATACCGGCCGAGTCGGCGACGGTGGTGACGGGGAGATCCGGCGAACCGCACCCTGCTCCGGCCGCTGTTGCGGCAGTCATGGACGCGAGGGCACGCCATCGCCCCATCAAGCGGCAACTTCCGAAAGGGTGATTCTTGATTTGCGCACTCCTCGAACGACTCCGTTTGCTGCTCTCGGGGGACATATTGGGCCGGTGCCGGAGAACTGTCAACTAATGACTTAGGACATTGCGTTCCACTCCCCAGCCGCCTACGATCCCGCCCGTCGCCCGCCGGGCTGCAGCGCGTGACCCGATCACCCGTGGTCATTGACGAGTGTCACCTGAGAAAGAGATAGCCGATCATGATCGAATGGCTCGGTATCGGACACCTCTTCCAGCTGACCCGGACGGAGGCGATAGCGGGCTTCTTCACCCCGATGGTGATCTTCGCCGCGTTCTTCGTGGCCCAAGTGGTGCTGCCGGGAAGGCGGGTCCCCGGCTACGTCACCGATCCGGACAGCGGCGAACCGCGCAACTATCGGCTGAACGGCATCCTGGTTTTCGCGCTCGCGGTGATCGTGTGGGCGCTCGAGCTCACGGGGATGCCGCATGACTGGTTCTACCGGTCCTCGATCCATGCCGTCGCCGGGGGGACGGTTCTGTGCGGCATCTTCGCCATGCTGGCGGTTTTCGGAGGGTCGGACGGCAAGGTCGAGCGTCCGCTGGCCGCGCTGTGGGAAGGGCGCGTCCTGGAGCTGCAGTTCCTCAATGAGCGCTTCGACGTCAAGATGTACCTGTACGTCGTCGGCGGCACGATGCTGTCGCTGAACGCCATGTCCGGGGCCGCCTGGCACTACGAGCTGTTCGGCGCGGACGCCAACCCTGGCGTCTTCCTCTACGCCGCGTTCCTCACCTTCTATGTCGCGGACTACTTCGTCTTCGAGCGCGTCCAGCTGTACACCTACGACGTGATCCATGAGCGGCTGGGCTTCAAGATGATCTGGGGCGGCCTCATGGTCTACGGGTGGCTCTACATCCTGCCGCTGTGGGGCATGGCCGTGTATCCGAACCCCGGGTTCGCGCCGGGATGGTCACATGTGTGGCTCATCGGATCAACCGCGCTGTTCCTCGTCGGATGGGGCATCGCGCGAGGCGCCAACATGCAGAAGTACACCTTCAAGCGGTGGCCCGAGCGCAAGTTTCTCGGGCTCATCGAGCCCGGGTACATCGAGGCCGGCGACCGGAAGATCCTGTGCAGCGGCCTGTGGGGCGTCGCGCGCCATTTCAACTACCTGGGCGAGGGATTCCATGCCCTGGCGATCGCCCTGGTGTTCGGTCACTTCGCCGTTCCCTGGGCGTGGACCTACTTCCTCTTCATCGTCGGGCTGTTCATCTTCCGCCAGCGCCTGGACGACAGGTTCTGCGCAGAGAAGTACGGGGCCGAGAAGTGGGCGGAGTACCGGGAACGGGTGAGGTGGCGGATTATTCCGGGGATCTATTGAGCCCGGAGTGGCTGATCCGCCCTCACCGCCCCACCCCCACATTCGCGAAGACCCCGTTCGGCGCCCCTGAATTCGCGGTGACGATCTCTGGAAACCCGTCTCCGTTCAGATCCCCCACGGCCGCCCCATAGGTGGCGCAGCCACCACACCCGAAGCGGAATTCCCCGAACTCCGGGCCCTCGCCCCCCCGGTTGAAGTACACCTCGTCTTGCGCACCCACGTTTGCGACGACGATGTCCAGATCCCCGTCGAGATCGGCCAGCGTCAGGCTTCGCGTCGAACTTGGGGTGCCGAAGGTGGGACCGGGCTTAAAGCGACCGCTGCCGTCGTCGAGGAAGACGAGGTTCCGGGTGCGGTCGTCCCCCACTGCGATGTCCGGTTCACCCCAGATCAAACCGATCCAGATTCATCACCTTGCCCCACGCGGCCACGAAGTCGCGCACGAAGGCCTCCTGCCCGTCGTCGCAGGCGTAGATCTCCGCGAACGCCCGCAGCTCGGAGTTCGAACCGAAGATCAGATCGACGCTGCTCCCGACCCATATCAGCTCGCCCGTCCCGCGGTCGCGCCCCTCGAACCGGTCTTCGCCCGCCCCGGCTGCCCGCCACTCGATACCCATGTCGAGCAGGTTCACGAAGAAGTCGTTGGTCAACGTTCCAAGCCGGCCGGTGAAGACACCGAGCTCCGACCGCCCGAAGTTCGCGCTCAGGGCGCGCATGCCCCCCACAAGCACCGTCATCTCGGGAGCGGTCAGGGTGAGCAGATCCGCCCGGTCCACCAGCAACTCCGCAGCCGGCCGGCCGTTTCCGTTGCCGCGGTAGTTGCGGAACCCGTCCGCCTTCGGTTCGAGCACCGCAAACGACTCCACGTCGGTCTGTTCCTCCAACGCGTCCGTGCGACCGGGAGAGAACGGCACCTCCACGTCGTGCCCGGCGTCCCTGGCCGCCTGCTCGACCGCCGCGCAACCACCCAGGACGATCAGATCGGCGAGCGAGACCCTCTTCCCGCCGGACTGCGCGCCGTTGAACTCCTCCTGGATCCCCTCGAGGACCGCCAGCACCTTCGCCAACTCGGCCGGCTCGTTGACCTCCCAGGCGTTCTGCGGCGCAAGGCGAATGCGCGCCCCGTTCGCCCCGCCGCGCCTGTCGGTCCCGCGGAAGGTCGACGCCGATGCCCAGGCGGTCGCGACCAGCCGGGAGACGGACAGACCCGATGCGAGGACCCTGCCCTTCAGCTCCGCGATGTCCGCGGCGTCGACCAGTTCATGGTCGACGTCGGGGACGGGATCCTGCCACAGTTGCGGCTCGGCCGGCACCTCGGGGCCCAGGTATCGTGTCACCGGACCCATGTCGCGGTGCGTCAGCTTGTACCACGCCCGCGCGAAGGCGTCTGCAAGCTCGTCGGGGTGTTCCAGGAATCGTTGCGCGATCGGCGCGTAGACCGGGTCCATCCTCAGGGAGAGGTCGGTCGTAAGCATCATCGGGGCGTGTCTCTTCGACGGATCGTGCGCATCGGGCACGGTGCCCACGCCCGCACCATCCTTGGGGGACCACTGCGCCGCTCCGGCGGGACTCTCCACCTGCTCCCACTCGTAGCCGTGCAGGTTCTCCAGGAAGTTGTTGTCCCACTCCACCGGGTTGGTCGTCCACGCGCCCTCGATCCCGCTGGTGACGGAATCGGCGGCCTTGCCGGTGCCGTAGCCGGTCTTCCAGCCAAGACCCTGCTCCTCCAGCTCGGCGCCTTCGGGTTCGGGACCGACGTAGCGCCCCACATCGGCTGCACCGTGCGCCTTGCCGAAGGTGTGTCCGCCTACGATGAGCGCCACGGTCTCCTCGTCGTTCATGGCCATGCGGCGGAAAGTCTCCCGAATGTCCACGGCTGCCGCGAGCGGATCCGGCTTTCCGTTGGGCCCTTCCGGGTTCACGTAGATCAGGCCCATCTGCACGGCGCCGAAAGGCTCGTCGAGTTCGCGGTCGCCGCTGTAGCGCTCGTCGCCGAGCCAGGTGTCCTCGGCCCCCCAGTCGATGTCCTCGGGCTCCCACACGTCCTCGCGGCCGCCGCCGAAGCCGAGCGTCCTGAAGCCCATCGACTCCAGGGCGCAGTTGCCGGCGAGGATCATGAGGTCGGCCCAGGAGATCTTGCGGCCGTACTTCTGCTTGACCGGCCAGAGCAGGCGGCGTGCCTTGTCCAGGTTGGCGTTGTCGGGCCAGCTGTTGAGGGGCGCGAATCGCTGCGTGCCGGAGCCGCCGCCGCCGCGGCCGTCGCTGATCCGGTACGTGCCCGCGCTGTGCCACGCCATCCGGATGAAGAGCGGACCGTAGTGGCCGTAGTCGGCGGGCCACCAGTCCTGCGAGGTGGTCATCAGCCCGTAGAGGTCCTTCTTCAGGGCATTCAGGTCGAGCGACTTGAACGCCTCGGCGTAGTCGAAATCCTCGCCCATGGGATCGGTTGAGCGAGCATGGCGTTGAAGAGCCTTCAGGTTCAGCTGGTTGGGCCACCAGTCCCGGTTCGTCGCGTGCATCTCGTTTTTCTTTCCTGAGAGTTGAGCGGGGTGGAGAGGCTTGCCGAAAGTCCGGCAGGTCTTGGGGTCATGTGGACTATATCCCAAGTGTCCTTGTCGCGGCACCCGTTCAGGTTGACTCGCCCGTATAGAACGCCGCCGTCCGCCTGGCCGCCACCCGCGCGGCCTCCCGATCCTCCCCAGCCCCCACCGCCGCCTCCCCCCAGCGCTCGCTGCTGCCCATCATCAACGCCTTCCCATCCCGCGAAGCGGCAAACTCCATCGCGTCCAGCTTCGGCTCACGCGGCCGCGTGATATGGAGCGCGAGCCCCAACAGCCCCATCTCCCACCCAACCCCCACCGCCCCCGGCCCGTACTGCTCCCAATGTTCCGACAGCAGCGAGGTGTGCGTTACCGTCAGCCGCGCCTGCCCCACCCCATCGTCCGCAACCCCCACCTCCACCCAGCTCACGTCCCCACCGAACTCCCACGTGACCGCGACGCGCGACGGCGGCTCGCACTCCTCGATTACCCCACCCGCGTTCCCCTCCAGCTGGAAGCGCCCGCCAGGCTCGAGGTCACCGCTGACCGGCATGAACCAGCGCGGAATCCGCTCGGCGTTCGTCACGGCGTCCCACAGGTCCCCGGCCGTCGTCGCGTAGTGGCGAGACAGAGTGGCCGCGCGAGCGGGTCGGCCGCCCCGCTCCAGAGAAAACACGGTTCGTTCCACCGCGCCGAGGTGACCTTCGACATCGAGTTTCATGGCATCCTCATCGCTGGTCAGTGATTGTCAACTGTACTTGTCAGAATGTAATCCCCAATTGACATCCGTCCTGGCGCTGCCGCACCACGAAAGCCCCTACCGCAGCAGCGGCCAGACCTGGATCATCTCCACGTCCAGCTCACCCTCGGCGTGTCCCAGAAGGTAGTCCTCGCCGATCTCGTAGATCTTCAGCCCCGGCGGCGTCTCCACGAATCCAAGCACCCTCCCTTCCGGGCTGAACACGGTCCACACCGGTGCCGGGCCCGCTTCCTTCGGGGGTTCGTATTCGCGGACCCAGAGGTAGCCGGCGGCGTCGGACATGATCTCCGCGAAGGCGGGGAAGGCCTCCTCGAGCTGGCTTTGCGGGACCCTGAGCATTTCGGCCTCCATGGGAATCCGCCATTCCGGCCTGAGCGTGGGGCTCACCATGATGTCCTCCGCCCTGGGGACCCTAGGGACATGCTCGCGGCGCACGATTCGAACCAGCGTGCCGTCGTCGGCGTAGGCCTTGAGTTCGTACCGGTCGCTCGGGGCCACCACGGCAAGGTCGCCCCAGAGACCGAGTTTCAGCTCCCGGCTGAAGTACAGGGCCCGGCGGCTGCGATGGTCGCCCAGGGACATGTGGAGCCCACCCTCGCCGTTCAGGATGCGGACCTCGGCGGAGCCCGCGTTCTCCCGCTCCGCGAGAACCCCCAGAATGCTCCCGTCCCTTCTGACCAGCTCCGGCCGTGTCACTTCCCAGGGCCTCTGGCCGGCGCCGGGCCGATTGAAAGACCGGCCGAAACTCCCAGCCGAGTCGAATACGGAGATGGTCTGCGCATCCGCATACCACGCCACGATCGAGTCGCCCGGCCACGGCTCCACATTTCCGAGGCTCATCGGGGGGAACTCGCCGGGTCCTTCTCCCTGGCCACCCCATTTCGTCAGGTACACGCCGGCAGCGTCGAACACCCTCAGCTCGCTCGTGGAACGGTCGGCCACGACGATCCGTCCGTCGGACAACTTCGTGGCGTCCCAGGCGTAGCTGAGCAGGTAGGGATCCTCGCCATCGATGTCCCCGATCGTGACGTCCGGCTCCGGCCCGATCACCCAGTGCAGCCGCGAACCCTCTTCGGGACTGGCGTTCTCGACGATGCGGATGCCCGCGCTGTCCCGGCCGGCGGAGGCCGGGAGATCGCCCCAGACCTCCAACGGGTAGTCCTCGGACTGGACATCGGTGCTCTGCACTTCAGTGCTGCCGGACGATTCCGCCGAGGCGGCGCCGTCCTGCTCCCGGTCCTGCTGGCAGGCCGGCATCGTGAGGGTGGCGACCATTGTAGCGATCCGAATCCTCATTGTACTGCTCCCTTCCCGCGTGTCCGTTGCCTGCCGACGACAAACCCCCGTTTGTCGGAATCGGGGACCATACATCTTGACCCGATCCGGGACGCCCGGCTACCCTGCCCCGGATCACCCATCTCAATCAGATGACACCATCATGACAACGCGAACCATCCCCCTCCTCACCGCGCTGTTCGCATGCGCCACCATGGCCGCCTGCGGCGATCCCAACACCACCGACGCCCCGGATCCCGTCGACACCGCCGTCGCCGCCATGTCCCTCGAAGCCTACTCGGCCGCCATCCGGACCCTCTCCAGCGACGAGTTCGAGGGTCGCGCCCCCTCCACTCCGGGCGAGGAACTCACCGTCAACTTTCTGGTCGAGCAATTCCAGGCGGCAGGCCTCGAGCCCGGCAACGGCGACTCCTTCTTCCAGAACGTGCCCCTGGTTGTGTTGACCGAGCAGGGCGAGCCGAGGCTGACGGTGCAGGCGCGGGAAGGCCGGCTCAGCTACGGCTGGCCCGATGACTTCGTGGCCTGGACCAGGCGCGTCGTCGAGAACGAGTCGATCAGCGACTCCGAGATGGTGTTCGTCGGCTACGGCATCGTCGCGCCGGAGTACGGCTGGAACGACTACGAGGGGGTCGACGCGGCCGGCAAGACCGTCGTCATGCTGGTCAACGACCCGGGGTTCGCGACCCAGGACGAGTCGGTCTTCCGCGGCAACGCGATGACCTACTACGGCCGCTGGACCTACAAGTTCGAGGAGGCGGCCCGCCAGGGCGCGGCGGGTGCGATCGTCGTGCACGAGGAGGCCGCGGCGGGATACCCGTGGTCGGTCGTGAGCGGCGGCTGGACCGGCCCGCAGTTCGACCAGGCCGGCGAGGACGGCAACATGCACCGCGTCCCGATCGAGGGATGGGTGCAGGAGCGCGTGGCGCGCGAGATCTTCGCGGCGAGCGGCTTCGACTATGACGCGCTGGCGCAGTCGGCCACCAGCGCTGATTTCCAGGCCGTTCCCCTGGGCGCCTCGGCGTCGGTGGCGGTCTCCTTCGACATCCAGCGCTCCGAGTCGAGGAACGTGCTGGCGCTGCTGCCCGGGAGCGAGCGGCCGGACGAGGTGATCATCTACACGGCCCACTGGGACCACTTCGGCGTCGGCGACGAAACCATGGAGGACCCGATCTTCAACGGCGCCTTCGACAACGCCACCGGGACAGCCGGGCTGATCGAGTTGGCGCGGGCTTTCGCGGCTCTGCCGGAGCGTCCGGCCCGCTCCGTGCTCTTCCTGGCGGTCACCGCCGAGGAGCAGGGGCTGCTGGGGTCGGCCTACTACGCCGCAAATCCGGTCTACCCCACGGCGAACACCGTGGCGACGATCAATATCGACGGGGTGAACGTCGACGGTCCCATGAACGACATCACGGTGGTGGGGATGGGGGTCTCGGAGCTGGACGACTACCTGGCCGAAGCGGCCGCTGCGGTGGGGCGTACGCTGCGTCCGGATCCGGAGCCCGAAAAGGGATTCTACTACCGCTCCGACCATTTCAGCTTCGCCAAGGTCGGCGTCCCCTCGCTCTACACCGATTCGGGGATCGACCACTTCGAACACGGGGAGGAATGGACGCTGGCGCGGCGGGCGGACTATACGAGCAACCGGTACCACAAGGTGACCGACGAGTTCGATCCCGAGTGGGACCTGACGGGGGCGCTGGATGACCTGGAGCTGGTGTTCAGGGTGGGGTATCGGATCGTGACGTCGGAGGATTGGCCGAACTGGCGGGAGGGGAACGAGTTCCGGGGGATTCGGGATGCGGATCGGGGGGGATGACGGGGATCTAGGCCAGTCAGCCACTCCTCAAAGTCCGAGGGTTTCCAGCAACTTCCGTAGTCCCTCGTCGAAACGGGCTACGCGCTTGAGATCGGTCACCGAAAAACGGCGTTTCAACTGCTCGGCGCGTAGCGACCCCTTGTCGTAGTCCGGCCACATTGTCCGGAGTTGCCGCCCGGTATGGCTTGCCGTGATCGAGCGTGTCTCGTGTCCTGCGTGCAATCGAATGAGCAGACCTTCCAAGTTGGGAGTCATCAATCGGACTTCCAGGCCCCACTTTGTGGCTGCGGCCCAAGCATCCCGGCCCGCCGCCTGATCCGTCTCAATCCGATCCGAATCCAGCAGTACCAACCGCCTGCTGATTGCCCGAGGGTCAGGATGTCTTTTCAGCCGACGTCCAGTTTCCTCAACGACCGCTACGGAGTCACCACCGGAAGCCGGTCTGACGTCGAGGTGAAGGTGAAGACCCTCTTCATCGCAAACGTGCCCGAGGAACCTGACGAAGGCGCGGTCGCTCTTCCCTTCAACCCCGATGAAGACGACCCGCCGACGTTCAATCCCACCCCACCGCCGCATCGCGCCTCAGCCGATTCGCGGGAGACCGCCGAGTACGCCGGCGCGATACTTCGGATAAAGACGGACATCACGTCGCAAGCCCCGCACATCCTGAGCACTGTAGACCCGAGTTGCTCCGCTATCATTCTTCTCGACGATGAACAGCTCCTCCTTCTCCAGGTCATCCAGCAGGCCCACATGATGTGAGGACACCAGCAGTTGGGCGTTTCGACGATTGCTTTCGTGCGATCGGAACTGATTTAGGATTTCGCCCAGCATGTCGACATGCAGGGCGCCATCGATCTCATCGAGAATCGCCATTCCGGTCACATCCAGCGCGCCCTTGAGAAGCGGCAGTAGATGAACCAGACGTCGCGTGCCCGTGGACTCGAAATAGAGCAGAACCGGAGAGTCGAGCCCCTTGTGGGTGAAACAGAGATGTTTGACGCCCGACACCTCCTTGATCGCGAGGTCCCCGATGCCCAAGTCGTTCTGCTGGAGTTGTGCCTGAGCCCATCGTCTGAAGTCCGGATCGCTCTCCAGCCATCCGACGACGGCAGAGGTATCTGGAGCCCATGTGTCGTTGCCGACGATATTGGTTGCGTTCACGAGCCGGTTCTGCAGGAAGGCCGCGAAACGGCGCGCGACGGGCACGTTGAGGAACCCCAGAGTAGCGATCGCGGATCGGTGGGGATCGACCGCCTTCAGTCGGTCGTCCCGTGAAGTGAGACCGAGTTCGCGCGACACGTAGATGGGTGTTTCGGGGGGTCCTCGCTCGAAGAGTCTGCGACGGCGTCCCTTGGGGAAGTGGACCAGTGCTTCATGAGCCACGAAGTCTTCATCCTTCCCGTTGCTCGTTGGTTGACGTCCGACCGAGACCTCGTACCGGAACCTCCGAGGAGTCTCGTCCGGCACCAGGAAGTTCCCTTCACCCTCGAGCGAGAGGCGAGTCGGCTCCAAATGGCTTTGAATCGACGCGAAGGGCAGTAGTTGGATGGGGTCCGCTGGAGACGACACGATCTGACCCAGCTCGACCATCGCCCGAAGCAGCGTCGTCTTGCCTGAACCGTTGGGACCCATCAGTACAGCCACCGTGGGGAGTCGCACATCGGTCTGGTCCGCACTCCGCCTGAAGCGAGCCAAGTCCGGCGCCGTGCCCGGGATCCGGAGATCGAGGGTCACTTCTTCGCGTATCGATCCGTAGTTGGATACTGAAAACGTATGAATCATACTTCAATGATAACATTTTTTCGTCGAATAGCAACAATGACGTCATGGTGCGATCTGGGGAGGGGGGGGCTCCTACCGCCCCACCCCCACATTCCCGAACACGCCATTCGGCGCACCCGAATTGGCCGTCACGATCTTCGGCAACCCGTCTCCGTTCAGATCGCCCACCGCCACCCCATGCGTGGTGCAGTCCTCGCACCCGAAGCGGAACTTGCTGAACCCTTCGGAATCGCTGGAACCGGCCGTCCCGGCACCACCCTCGCCCCAGCCTCTCCTGTTGAAGTACACCGCGTTCTGCGCGCCAACGTTCGCAACGATGATGTCCAGATCACCGTCGAGATCCACGCCCGCGAGACGCACCGCGTAGCTCCGGTCGTCGCCGTGCCCAAATCGCACGCTGCGCCCGAACCCCCCCGCCCCGTCACCGAAGTACACCGCGTTCGCCTCTCCGATGTTCGCTGTAACGATGTCGGCGAGGCCGTCACCGTCCACGTCCCCCACCGCCACCCCGCGCGTCTCGTCGCTCCCGGTTTTGTACCCGGTCACCCGTTCGAAGCTGACCGCTTCGTTCCAGTGGATCGTGTTCGCGCCTCCGTCGCGGTTGGCGAGGTCGAGATCACCGTCGCCGTCGAGGTCCGTAGCGGCGCCATCGATCGTCGAATCGTCCTCTGACCCGAATGGCACGCCATCACCGAAGGTGCCGGACCCGCTCCCGGGGAATATGAAGTTCTGCCGACCCCGGTTTACCACCAGGATGTCCGTGTGCCCGTCGCCGTCCAGATCGGCCAGCGTCAGGCTGCGAGTCGAACTCGGAGTGCCAAAGGTGGCGCCCGCCACGAATCGGCCAGTGCCGTCGTTGAGGAAGACGAGGTTGCGCGTGCGGTCGTTCCCCACCGCGATGTCCAGGTCTCCATCGCCATCCAGATCGGCGAGGGGGATCGCGTAGCTGTCGGCCTGTTCATCACCGACCTGAGCCGATGGAAGGTGCGCGCCTCCTGCCCTGCCAGCGGGCTTCCGGTGAGGGGCTGCGCGAACTGGGTGGCGATCGCGACGCGGCTGGCGACCAGCATCCTGAGTTCAGCCACCCCCGTCCGCCTCACCCATGTAGAGTGCGGTCGTTCGCGCTCCCGCCCCCCGCGCGGCACCGGGATCTTCACCACAGGCCACGGCTGCTTCCCCCCATGCCTCGCCTGCTCCCCACGACGAACGCCCTGCCATCCGGCGAACCGACGAATTCGGCATCGTTCGGCATCGGCGCGTCCGGTCGGCCGAGATGGATCGCAAGTCCCGCCAGGGCCAACTCCCAGCCGACCCCCGTAGCTCCCGCTCCGTACTGATCCCAATGCTCTGAGTGCGGCGCGGTATGCGTGAGCGTGAGCCGCACCCCGGCGGCGGCGTCACCGGACACGCGCGCTTTCACCCAGCTGACGTACTCACCGAATACCCACGTGAGCGCCAGGAGCGACGGCGGCTCGCAGACCTCGACCACGCCGCCGGCGTTGCCCTCCAGCCGATAACGGCCCCCGGGTTCGAGGTCGCCGCTGACAGGCGTGAACCAGTGCCGAATGCGATGCGGGTTCGTAACCGCGTCCCAGAGGTCCTCCTCAGTCGTCGGATAGCTGCGGGAGAGCGTTATCGCGCGGGCGGGCCGACCGTCGCGTTCCGGCGACGATACGGGAGCGCGCTACCGCGGCGAGGTGAGGCTTGAAGTCGACGCGCATGGGGTGTCCCGACCATTCGTTGATGAGGTCGCCGCGCGGCGGAACAGCCACGCGGAAGCGACGAAGAGCGTCACGAAGAATCCGTTCGAGAGGACGATCTCCAGCGGCCCGCTCCAGGGACGGCCCAGGCCGCCGAATAGCGCGATCGCGGCGACCAGTGCCTGGGCGACCGCCATCGCGACGAGCGTCCGCGCCATGCCGAGAGGCCGCAGCCGCGAGACGAGGGCGCCGATGCCGCCAACCGCGAATACGGCAATGTACATCGCGTTGGCTGGGTCGCCATCGGCCCCGATGAGGCCGACGCTCGGGCTCACCCACGCGAGGAGGAACGAGGCCCCAAGCGCCAGGGCGAAGGCGTACCGGTAGGCGGTTCTGTTCATGTTGATGTCAACCATACTTTCCACTTTGTAAACCCGGGTTGACCCCTACTCCCCGGTCGGCAGCAACCCCGCCGCCCCACCACCCCCCCTGATGTACAGCTCCCGTTTCGGATACGGGATCTCCACCCCGGCCTCGGCGAACGCCAGCATCGCCTTCTCTGTGATCTCGTCGGCGATCCGGCGCCGCGACCGCGCCTCGATGATCCACACGCGCAGCTGCAGGTTGACCTCCGATGGCCCGAAGCCCCGTACGATCACGATCGGGGCGGGATCCAGCTTGACGCCCTTCACCTCGTGGGCCACCTCCTTCAACAGCACCTTCGCCCGCTCGATGTCCGACTCGTAAGCGCACGAGAAGGGGATCCGCAGCCGGATGTCGTCGCCCGACATCGTGTAGTTGATGATGTCGCGCCGCATGATC
>JAPPGM010000139.1 GCA_028874995.1 Gemmatimonadota bacterium
TGCGGTGGCTCCTTCCGGGTCCCTTCGCCATGCCTAACTCCTTGCGTGGAAGTAGGCGATGGAGGATGGATTTCGGGGTAGACGGGGTGGGTGGGGAGGGTGCCGCCTCCCCGAGGCGAGCATAGAGAGCCGAGCGGGTGGCGGGGCGGATCACGCCGCGGGGTTCAGCGCATTGGCGATCCCCCCACCCCACTCAGAACCGCAACCTCCGCTGAATATTGAACCCGAACCGCCACGATCCCGCGTCAAGAAAATCCTCGGCTGCGCCCGCCAGCGTCTGGGTCGGGTTCATCTGGTGCTGATTGGTCACCACGAGCTTGAAGAAGTGGCCGCGCGTGCGGATCTCGACGCCGAATGATCCTGAATCATACTCCTGGTCCTCGCGCGCTTCGCTGAAGATCCACTCACCGAACAGGCTCCACCTGTCGTCGAGGTACAGCTGGCCGTTCATGCCGACCGAAACGGTGGCCTCCGGGTCGTGGCTCACGATCCGCGGATTCCACAGCAGGGTGGGCACGGCCCCGATCGCGAAGCGGCCGGCGAACATCGCGTTGGCGATCAGCTGGGCGTAGGCCTGCATCTCGTTTTCCTCGGCCAGCTCGTCGTCGCGGGCGCCGGCATCCGCGGTGCTGCCGGATGGCGGGGTGTGCTGATGACCCCCGTGATCGTCCTTTTCCACCTGCAGGTTCCACGCGATCCCGGTCTGCACGGCGAACTCGATAGCGCCCGTCGGGGCGTCGAGGGCCGGTCCGGTCAGGCGCGCGTTGAGCTCGGTGTTGTCCAGGCTGTTGGACCGGAGAATCCCCACGGAGAAGTGGTCGTGGGGGGCGAAGGCCAGGCCGAGGCGGTTCAGCACGAATCCATCCAGTCCCCACAGATCGCTCGCGCCGCCCGACAAGTAGCCGAACCGATGGGAAATCTCGATCAGGAAGTCTCCCGCGCTCAGTGCTCTCGCGGTCGGCAGGGTCGCCGACTGGGTGGACGCGAAGACGTTCTGGGCCGTCGCCGTGACCGGGGCAATCAGGCTCGCCAGCGGAACGCAAAGGCGGAGTAGGAACTGCTTGATCATCGGCTTCATGACGGATGAATTAATGCCGACCGCTGCCCCCGGCAACAGTCTCTCACGCCGGGAGGTTTGGGTGCACCCGCTAGAAAAACGCATCCCCCAACAGATGCACCCTCAGCACCGCCTCCGGCCCCCCCACCCTCCCCCGCCTCAACCCCCTCGCCACATCCAGCCGCAACGTCCCCTCCATGAACACCAGCCCCGCTCCGACCGCGTAGAAATCGTCACCATCCGCCCGCGCCCAGTCCCCGAACACCGACAACCTCAGAAACCGCAACGGCCGCTGCACGTCCACCCTGGCCATCGCGATCCGCGACGCCCGCACGGCATCCTCATGCCCGCGAAGCCAGTCCCCCGTCTCTCCGATGCGCCACAGGTCGTGCCCGGCGGGATCACCCCACACCCTCGCTGCCCCCGCCTGCACTCCCAGCGACATGCGCCGCGGCAGAGGAACCACCAGCGCCCCCTCGACCAGTGCCCTCACATGCGGATTGTCGCCCGCCGAAACCCTCACGCCCGCGCCACCGCCCCCACCCACCGACCCGGGATCCACACCACCCCACCACGGTCTCCAGCCCAGCGCGGCGCCGATCCGGTCGCGCTTGCCGTCGCCGACGACATCGATGTCCTGCTGCGCGAAGAGGCGCAGCGAGAGCCAGTTTCGGTCGCCCGCGGAAGGCAGGATGCGGACGGCGGCGCCTTGCGACCAGTGGAAGTCGGCGGGGTCGCCGGTCACGTAGAGGCCGGGAGAACCGTCGCCGCCGCCACCCACGTCTCCGCTTCGCAGCGAACGGTAGAAGGAGACCAGGATCCGGCGGCGGGGATGGTCGCGCCGCAGGGTGAGGTCGACGTCCGGAATGTCCAGGCCGCCGGTCGCGACCTTCGCCGTGAGCACGGCCGCCCCCCAGCTGAAGTCGCGGTGGAGGCGCGTACCCACCGACAGCCGCTCCACGGGGTTGTAGCGCAGCAGCCTGAGCGTCTTGCCGGGCGGTTGGAAGAACCAGGGACTCGCGGCCTCTTCGGCGTCGCCGCCCTCGCCGGTCCCGATGGCCTCCAGCTCCGACGCGATCCCGGCCAGGGTGGCTTCGTCGAAAGCACGGTCTTCATCCCAGAACGATGGCGGGAGCAGGTCGCTGGCGGTCAGCGCCACGCGGTCGGCGGGAGTGATCGTCACCGTCTCCGCGGGATCGCCGGACTCGACTTCGCCACCGATGCTGTCGCCCTCGTGGCTCCACAGCCGCAGGGCTTCCGCGGCCGAGGCCGGCGTTCCCGCAACGGCAATCGTCCCGCGCTCGCTGATCTCCTCGATCTCCACAGCCCAGTCGATGGTCACCGGGGAGCTCGGAGGCACAAAATCGGTGGCGTTGACCCCCTCGTTGATGCCCACGTATCCCGTCCACTTCACACTTCGCGGGAGCCAGTGGCGCATATCCCAAAGTCCGTAGTCCGCCACGACCGCCGTGATGTCCATCTCCATCCGCGGCATCGTCTCGTTGATCACACCGCCCAGGAGCCGGTCGAGGAAGCGGGGGAGACCCTCCTCCGAACTCGACTCCAGCGCGCTGTCCTGCACGTTCACGCCGAATCCGAGGCTTCTGCTGCCGAGCCTGACCCTCCAGGACATCTCCCTGTCCACCTTCTTGGCCAGCCGGTAGGCGACGCGCGCGATCGCGTGGGACTCCGGGTCGATCCAGATGATCGCGGACACGAGCCGGATGCTGCGATAGCGCGGGATGGCGGTGACCGCGACCGCCCGCACCACCTCGCCATCTTCGAGTTGCAAGGTGAGCGTGTCGCCCGACCGGAACTGGTAGTGGCGCTCCGACTCGGGTTCGAGTGGGCTGCGCATCGTGACGGCCGCGTTCCTCGGCCCCGCGAACATCGCGATGCCGAAGTTGAAGGGATCACCCACCGGATCGGCCGCGAAACGCTCCGCGCGCAGTCCGGGGAAGAACTCGGTGTCGCCGGCGCCGAGGCCGGGACGGCGGAAGCGGGTACCCAGAACGTGCACGATGTTGGGCTCCGTGCGGGACCACCTCACGCGCACCGCGCGCTCTCCGCTCACCCATGGACGGTCGCGCCGGAAGCTGGGCGCCTCCATCGCGACCCGTTCCCGGATCACCGCCGTGTAGGCGTCGATGGCAAGGCGTGAGGTGTCGCGGGCGGCCTTCGCGCCGAGGATGAGGCGGCGGGCGGTTTCGTCGAGGTAGGCGTCCTGGGGAGGGTCGGAGGGGAGGGTGTCGGGGGACTGTGCGGAGGCGGTGCCGGGTGGGCCGAGGGCGAGGAGGAGGAGGGGGATGGGGATGAGTCCGCAGGAGAATCCCCTCGGGAACCGAGAGCGGATAAGCACCGGGAGAAGCGGTAGCCGGCTTTGTGGGGCCGCTTCCCGTTGCCAGTCGCGACGGCGGGTCACCAAGACCTGAGCATCGGCTAAAGTTGACTAGATAATCTGACTAAGTTAGAAGAACGTGAATCCCCTGGGGTGGACCCTCCACCCCGTTCGGGACGGACCCTCGCGGCCGCAATCGAGGCCCTTGGCGACATCGAAGCGCAACAGCCCGTCCATGAAGACCAGCCCCGTCCCGACCGCGCAGTAGTCCGCGCCCTCGGCCGACGCCCAGTCTCCGAACACCGACAGATGCAAGAAGCGAACCGACCGCTGCAGGTCCACCCGCCCCATCCAGGTCCGCGATGTTTCCACCGTGCCCGAATGCCCGCGGATCCAGTTTCCGCTCACCCCGACGTCCCACAGGTCCTGCGGCGCGGGATCGCCCCACACGCCGGCCATCCCCCCCTGCACCCCGAGCGACAGCCCACCCACCAGGGGAACCACCACAGCACCCTCGACGAGGGCCTTTACGTGTGGGTCGTCACCCGCCGATCCCCGCACGATCACGCTCCCGCCCCCACCCGCCGTCCCATCCCCGAAGGCACCCCACCACGGCTTCCACTCCACCGCGCCACCCACGCGGTCGCGCACCGCGTCGGTCTCGATGTCGCCGTCCCGCTCCGCGAAGACGCTGAGCGACAGACGAGTTCGCTTGCCGTTGCCGGGTGTGAACCGAAGCGACGCCCCGTGCGTCCAGTGGAAGTTCACCGAATCGGCGACGCGCACGAAATAGCCCGTCCACCCCTCGAGCCCGCCGATGCCCAGGGCGCCCGCGCGCAGCTGGCGGTACACCGAAAACTGCGTTCTGCGCTTCGGATGATCGTGTTGCAGGGTGAAGTCCATGTCCGGGACCGCCCACCCGCTGGTCGGGATCCGCACCGTCAGCGCCGATCGCCACCAGCCGAAGTCGCGCCGCACGACCCCACCCGCCGAATACCCCTCGATCGGCGTGTAGCGCATGAGGCCGAGCGCCATTCCGGGGGGGAAGAAGAACCACGGGTTGGCGGCCTCGCTGCGGTCGCCGCCCTGTCCGGTACCGATGGCGGCGAGCTCCTCCGAGATTGCCGAATTGTCCCGCCACACGGACGGGCTGTCCTGCCAGATGGACGGGGGGAGGAGGCCGGGGCGGTCGGTGGGCGTGGACGGGTGGGCGAGAGCGGATGTGTCGGCGAGGGCGGTCGTGTCGGTGGGAAGAGGCGAGTCGGTGGGATCGGCCGGGTCCCGGGGGTCTGTCGGCAAGGAGGCGAGACCTTCGCCGGCGGCGCGAACATCCTCGAAGTCCAGCACCCAGTCCGCGCTGAAGGGCACACCCGGCGGGACGAACGCGGTCGCGCTCATGATCTCCCACGCCATGTGCCCGTCCCACCGCACGCGCCGCGGCAACCAGTGCCGTCCCTCCCACGGCGCGAAGTCCACCACGACCGCGGCGAGGTCGATCTCGAGCTTCGCGGCCATGCGGTAGGCGGATATGTTGATCAGCCGCGCGACGAGGCCCGGGGGTGGGGCGGAGGAATCGTCGCCGGGGGCGCCACCGCCTTCGCCGCCGTCGATCCAGACGCGCGGGTCCCACTTGCCGCCGTGTATCGCCCGTCCCCGCATCTCGCGGTCGACGCGCTTGGCGGGTCGGTAGGCGACGCGTACGAGGGCGTGCGACACCGGGTCGATCCACACGATGGCCGCGACGAGGCGGATGCTGCGGTAGCGTGGAATCACGGTGACGGCGACCGCGTCGGTCGCGTCGGCGCCGTCCACGGGCAGGCGGGTAGTATCACCCGAGCGGAACTGGTAGTATCGCTCCGCGTCCGCGCCGAGCGGGTCGCGTACATTGATGGCATCGGCGCCGAAGGCCGCACCGATCGGGGGACCGGCCCCGTAGACGAAGGGGTTGCCGAACGGATCGGCGGCAAGGTGTCCCGCGTGCAGTTCCGGGAAGGCGCGGGCGAGGCGGCCGGGTGCCAGGCCGTTGCGGCGGAAGCGGGCGTCCAGGACGTGCACCTCGCCAGGGTCGCCGCGCGACCAGCGTACCCGGGCGGCGCGCTCCCCGCTCACCCAGGGACGGTCGCGCCGGAAGGTGGGAAATACGAAGCCGACACGTTCCCGGACGAGGGCCGTGTAGGACCCGATGGCCGGCCGCGCGGTGTCGCGGGCGTGGCGGGCACCGACGATGAGGCGGCGGGCGGTCTCGTCGAGGTAGGCGTCCCGGGCGATGGTGGCCGGAACGGGGTTTGGAGGTTGCGCGGTGAGGTTGCCGGGCAGAGAGCATGCCAGGACAAGAAGGGCTGGGAGCGTCCGCCGACCGAACTGCCGGCGACGGCTCGGCGGCTTCATGAGGTGCCTCGCCTCATCAAAAGAAGACCTGTGCACCAGCAATGGACCGCTGAGCGTCCTCGCCAGCTTCATGAAGCGCCCGAGCTCATCAAAACAGATTGTCCATCAGCACATGAATGCGGAAACCCCGTTCGGGGCCGCCTTCGCGTTCCGCAGTAAGCCCCTGGGCAAAGTCGACGCGAAGCAGCCCGTCAAGCAGGACCAGGCCCGCGCCGGCCGCGTAGTAGTCCTCGCCCTCGGCCCTCGCCCAGTCGCCGAAGAGGGACAGGCGCGCGTAGCGGACCGGGAACTGGAGGTCGGCGCGCCCCATCCAGGCCCGCGCGGTCTCGACCGCGTCGGCATGTCCGCGCAGAAATGCTCCGGTCGCACCGAGATCCCACAGGTCCTGCGGGGCCGGGTCGCCGGAGACATTGGCGAAGCCGGCCTGGAGGCCCAGCGAGATGCGGGCGGCCAGCGGGACGAGAAGCCCGCCTTCGATCACGGTCCTCACGTGGGCGTTGTCGCCCGCCGATCCGCGCACGCTCACGGTGCCGCCCGCGCCGATCGATTCCTGGCCCATTCCGCCCCACCACGGCCTCCATTCGAGGGCGGCGCCGATCCGGGTCCGTTCGTGGCCGGTCTCGTCGTCGCCGTCGTTGGTGCGGACCGCGGCCGCATGGTCGTGTTCGGTGCCGTTCCCGTCCTCATGGTCATGGTCATGCCCGGTCTCGATCACTTCGTCCCGCTCGGCGAAGAGGCCCAGCGAAAGGCCGAGGCGGTCGCCGCTGCCGGACAGGAAGCGCAGTGCGGCGCCTGTCGACCGGTGGAAGTCGAGGGAATCGCTCTCGAGGATGAGCGGGAGGGGGAAGCCGTCGATGCCGCCCGCGCCCAGCGCCCCGGTGCGAAGCGAGCGGTACATGGAGAACTGGGTCCGCAGGCCGGGGCGGTCGCGCTGGAAGGTGAGGTCGAGGTCGGGGACTTCCTTCCATTCGCGGGTGGCGGCGCGCACGGTGAGGACCGACCGCCACCAGCCGAAGTCGCGCCGCATCTGGGCGCCGATCGACACGCCCTCGACGGGGTTGTAGCGCACGAGGTTGAGGGTCCAGATGGGGGGGTAGAGGTACCAGGGACTGGCGGCCTGGCCGGTGTCGCCGCCGTCGCCGTTGCCGATGGCGGCGAGGGTGTTGCCGAGGGCGAGGGCGTCGTCCCGGGCGCGGGCCGGGTTCCACTCTTCGCTGCCGTCGGCGGGTTCCGGCGGGTCCAGGGTCCAGTCGATGACGAAGGGGAGGGTGGGAACGACGGATCCGGTCGCGGTGACGCTCTCGATGCCGGTGTAGCCGGTCCATTGTGCCTGGCGCGGCAGCCAGTGCCCGGGCTGGGCGGGCGCGAAGTCGACGGTGACCGCTGAAATGTCGGTCTCGATGCCGAGGAGGACGGCCGTGAAGGTCTCGTTGATGAGCTGGCCGAACCAGCCGGGCTGGGCGGCGGGCGGGTCCGTGGCCGGGGCGTCGTCGTCGACTGAGACGTCGAGTCCCAGCCACCAGCCGCCGGCTTCGCGGAGGACGCCGACGATCTCGTGATCGATGCGCTTGGCGGGACGATAGGCGGTGCGCACGAGGGCGAATGTCTCAGGGTCGATCCACATGATCGCGGCGACCAGGCGGATGCTGCGGTAGCGGGGGATCGCGGTGACGGCGACGGTCTCGACGGTCTGGCCGTTGTGAAGCTGAAGTGTGGTATTACCGTTTGAGCGAAATTGGTAATACCGTTCGGCATCGGGGCCGAGGGGGCTGTGGATGGCGGTGGTGGCCGCGTCGCCCCCCATGAAGGGGGCGAGGCCGAGGGAGAAGGGATCGGCGAGAGGGTCCACCGGCAGGTGACCGGCGCGCAGGCCCTGGAAGTAGCGGGGTCTGGAGGGGCCGAGGCCGGGGTGGCGGAAGTGTTCGTCGAGCAGGTCGAGGGTGGGCGGTGCCGAGCGCGACCAACGGGCGTCGAGGACGCGTTCGCCGCGCATCCAGGGGCGGTCGCGGCGGCTGGTGGGGGCGTCGAAGGAGAGGCGTTCGCGGACGAGGGCGGCGTGGGTGGTGATGGCTCGCCGGGTGGCGTCGAGGGCGGCGCGGGCGCCGGGAACGAGGCGGGCGGCGGTCTCGTCGAGGTAGGCGTCCCATGTGGGGGCGCCGGGATCGGGGGGCTGCGCGAGGGCGGGGTGGGGTGGGGTGGCGGGGAGGAGGAGGACGGCGAAGAGGATGGTGGCCGGGACGATGATGGTCCGCGGGATGCCGGTCTGGAGGATTCGGCGGGGATTCAAGGTTCCACTCCGTGTCGGTTGAAGAATTCGTCGGTGTGCGCCGGCAGGAGGAGATCGTCGGAGATGGCCGCGATCTCTTCCGCCTCCCTCCACGCCTGCTCAAGGATCCAGAGTTCGCCTTCCAGTGCCCTGCGCTCCTGTTCCTCGTGGAGGGACATTTCGAGCGCGAGGCGGGTGGGTTTGGGCATGTTGAAGACATACCCCTGGCTGCCCTGCCAGTTGCGGTGTTCCCTCTTGGCCAACGCGGTCAGGAAGCGGCTGGGATGGCCGCTTGATTCGATCTCCTGGACGGCACGCTGGATGGACCACCGGGAACCGCCCGAGCCGTTCAGATGAGGGACGATGGCGGCCCCAACGCGGCGGGCGTCCTCGCCCTCGAAGCGGGCTTTCCGCCGGATCCGGTTGATCTCTAGTCCGAAGCCCATGTCGTCGTCGCTGGGCAATACGCGTACCGCCTTCAAACCGTCGTCGCCGGCCTCTTCGCCGACCCGGACCTTGGCCAGTGTACGGAGGTTGCTCCAGGCGATGTAGGGCCACACTGCGACGATGGAAGCCCAGCCGACTACAACGGGCCAGGTAATCTGCAGCGACCACATCACAGCCGACCCCGCAGCAGCACCCGCTCCGCCAAGCATACTCATCCGCATCCGCCGCCGGAACTGGTCCCCGTACCTCCATGCAGCAAACTCACCCCGAGGCGGCTTTCCGATCCGCACCAGATCCAGTCCTTCCCGGTGGCGCGCGATGCCGATGTTCTCGGTCGAGGTCCGCGTCCGCGTCTCGCGGAAGACGCGCTCACAGTCCTCCACCGCCTCCCAGCGCTCCTCAAGCGGGGTCAGGTTCCAGCGCTGGCACTTCCTGCACACCACCCAGAGCCGCCCTTTGGCCGCGTCGAAGGCAAGCCTGCGGCCGACGGGGAAGGACTCGATCACCTCGTTGGATTCGAGTGGCTTCTTGCAGAACATACAGGTCTGGTACACGGGCTCTCCGGTGGGGGGCCGGGCGCGACGTTGGGGTGCCGCGTTCGGAAGATGCATCCGCGAAGGTGATCCGGTCCAGCTTCCGTCTTCCACCGACAGTGTCTGATGGCATTGGACCCTCTCCCGGAACCAGGTGGCGTGGCTCCACTTTCACTGCCCGAAATCCGTCATGGGCGGTGGCCCACCAAGTGGTCCAGCTCTTCGAGAGGTTCGTGGTATCCTTGGCCACTGGAAGTCGCCAGGTGCGTCCGCGTGCTTTGTGGGCGAGCATGACAGGAACAACATCCCCCTCATTTGGTAGGCGCAGAAAGGCGACGGCACCCCCCAATATTGGTGGGGATCGCTCGGAATGAGACTGGTGACGGGCGACCACGATGAACCAGGATGGGGTCATCGGCATTGAGCAATCTGTAGAGTAGGGAGGGGTCATGAGGCAACCTGATCCGTTCGACCGGATCCTGGCGTCGCTCCACGACGCCACAATCGACCCCGATCATTGGCCGACCGCGGCTGGCCTGATCGATGGGTCCATCGGACTGAAGGGCAATGCCTTGGCCATTTGCAGCGGGGTTGGGAGGACGCGGCGGGACATCTCCTTGCTTGTCTGTTTCGGCGGGCGGCGCTACCAGGATCTGGAACAGGAGTATTTCAGGGAGTACTGGTCACGGGATGAAAGGATTCGGCGCTTCAAGCGGCTCCGCGACAGCGAACTGGTGCCCACCGGCGATCTATACACGGACCGTGAGAAGGAGACTTCGTCCACCTACAACGAGCTGCTGAGCCAAACAGACATGCAGAACGGATTTCATGTATGTCTTGACGGGCCGGGTCGATCTGAAATCGTGTGGGCTCTCAGCGATTGTACCGATACCAGGGGCTGGTCCTCGACCCAGATCGAGGGAATCCAGCGCCTCCTGCCGCACATCCGGCATTTCGCGTCCGTAAGACAGGTTCTGGCCGACGCCAAGGCACTGAGCAGTTCCGTCATCGAGTTGCTCGACAATTCCCGGACCGGCGTCATCCAACTGGACCGGCGCGGCCGAATCGTGGAGGCCAACGACTTGGGCGCGACACTCTTGCGGCGGCGTGACGGGTTGGTTGACTCAGGCGGTTTTCTGCGTGCCCGGATGGCGCGGGACAACGGTGAACTGCGACGATTGCTGGGGCGCGCGCTGCCACCGCTCGGGGTTCAGGCGTCAGCCGGTTCGATGACGGTTGGGCGTGCGTCGAACCGGACGCGTCTCGCGGTTTACGTCAGTCCCGTTGCCGGACGCCTGTGGGGTTTCCAGCCGCAACGAGTGGCCGTGCTCGTATTGGTCGTGGACCCGGACCGTGGCGACCTCCTTGATCCGAATCTCGTAGGTGCAGCCCTCGGCCTCACTCCGGCCGAGAGCCGCATCGCCGTCATGTTGGCCGGCGGGAAGTCGCCGCGCACAATCGCCGTAGCGACGGGGCGTGCCGAGGGTACCGTCCGTTGGCACCTGAAGCGGATCTTCCGCAAGCTACGCGTTTCCCGGCAGGCGGAGTTGGTGCGGCAGGTGTTGTCCCTTGGCAGCTTCCCCCAGGATGCGCCGAAAGAGGAACGGGTGACGGACACTAGCCGGGGTGATGCGGATCGGTCGCCTGGATGAACTCCACACTGCTACACGGTTGCTGTTGGTTCTGCCTGGGTTCGACAGCCGCGATCAGCACGCCTTCGAGAGCGGCGATCAGTGCATCCGCCGACACCGTGGGAAGTGTCTCCGCCAGCGCCCCATCGTCCCCGAGGGGGCGTGTGCCGAACCACGAAAACGCATTCCATCGGCCCGCCAGCCGTCCCAGGGTATGCTGTGACAGCCGTCGTCCGATACACGCCGCCCTGCCAATATAGATTGCCTCTCCCGCCGGTGAGTGCAGGATGTACACCCCGGACTGCCTGGCGAAGTTGACGCGGCCTGCCTTGGCGTGCTGCCGGCCGTATAGCCGCGGAACCGACACCCAGTGTACCCAGTCACGCCGCCAGTACAGTCCGCACGCGGCGATCGGTTCGTCCCTGGGTTCTTCGCTTGGGGGTGGGGCGTCCCGGAGATCGTAGATACCCCTTCCCGTCCGCTTGAAGGGTGAGTCCGGTGACTTCACTGACACGCTGAGCGTGGCGCTCACTGTGGCACGGGGGGTGGTTCCCCCGTCCTCCTTCAGTCCGTCGCTGAGGATCCGGTCGGTGATTTCTGCGTAGTGGAGGGGCACGCCAGCTTCGGCGAGCACCCGGGCAATGGCCTCTTGCCAAGTCATCCCGACTCCTTTCCAAAGTGTTCTCAATGCCGAGCATGGTACGCGGCTCAGTTAGCAGCGCGCGCCTACCAAATGGTGGGCAGGAGGATCTCCGTCGTGCCTCTTGCATCCACCACATCCCGACCTCGTCCCCTGGCCCCCTCGGGTCAAGACATCATCGCGAACCCTGGACTGGAAACCATCGCCCCACCACCCAACGTGGGGCGGAAAGGAGAATCGAGGATGGATATGTTCCCTCGTACTTGAACAGGCTCGGCCCCGAACAGGAGACAGTACCATGGACCGCCGTGTGTTCCTCCAAACGCTGGCCGTGCTTGCGCCGTCGTTGGCTGGGTTGGCCAGTTGCCGCCAACCACCCGAACCGGAGGAGCCGCGACGGGAGCGCTACCGGCCCTATGGGCAGCTGGACACCAGCTCCGACTGTCCCGAACTGGAGATCCCCGAGAGCTTCCGATGCGTACGCCTGAGTTCGGGTGGTGTGGCTTCGTCGGTACGAAGCGGTCTTGTGGTACCCAATGCCTTCGACGGGATGGGCGCCTTCCCGCTACCGAACGGCAACGTCCGCTTGATCCGCAACCACGAAATGGTCGACGACGCCATCAATTCGCGCCCCATCGGCGAGCCATTCTACGATCCACGGGCCAGCGGAGGCACCACGTCGCTGGAGGTTCGCATCTCGGGGACCAGTGGTGACCTGAGCGTCGAACTCGTGGACGAATTCGTGTCCCTGGCAGGCACTCGTGTGAACTGCGCCGGCGGGCAAACGCCGTGGGGAAGTTGGCTATCCTGTGAGGAGACCACGTCAGGGCTGGAAGACGGTCATCATAAGCCTCATGGCTACATTTTCGAGGTTCCTGCGAGCGCGACCGATCCTGTCGATCCGATTCCTCTGCGGCAGATGGGGCGGTTCATTCACGAAGCGGTGGCTATCGACCCGGCTACCGGGATCGTCTATGAGACCGAAGACACCTGGTACGATCCGGGCGTGGACCCGGGAGCAGGCTTCTACCGCTTCATGCCCAATCAGCTGGAAGTGTTGTCCGCCGGAGGGAATCTGCAGATGCTGGCGGTCACAGACCGTCCCGGATACCTGACCGCCCGGGGGCAGGGGATGCCGGGGGCCCGCAGCCGCCTCCTGGCCGCCCTCCGTGGGCTGAACCACGCGATCCAACCTCCGGTACCCGCCTGAGGGCTCCCTTCCCGCCGCACCCCGCGGGTCGCCAACCGCGATCCTCGCACCCGAGTCACCGCAGGGGCGACGCCACTCCCGTCTTCGGCGTTCGAGAACCCATCCCGTTCCCGAAAACCCTCGCCTCTGCCTCCCGGACGCCGTTCCAACCCCCAAGCGCGGCAAGACGTCCAAGAAAAGAGCGGAATCAAGCCGCGTTGCAGGATCCGGGCAGAACTATGCCGTGCCGTATTCCTCGGGGAGCGTTACCTCGATCGCATAACCGCACATCTCGCCTCTGTAGCCCCAGTGGCCTTCGATCCTCGTGAGGTTCATGTCCACCTCACAGCTACCCCCCATGTCGTCCAGCTCCCACGACAAGCTTCCCTTGATGGATCCCGTGACCGAGATGGAATCGCTTCCGACCCTGAATTCCAGGAGGTCGCGGACGCTGGGGGTGCCCATCGATGGTGAACCGGTCACCGTCGTCGGTGGTGAGCTCGCAGTCCTCCGGCGTGACAGTGTAGTCCAGGGCGATGTTCAGGGGCGGTGAATGCTCCGGCCCGCCAACCAGAGTCGCATCCCCACCATCGGGGCAGGAAACGACGATCGTGTCACCCCCGGTCTCGGTTGACGGACCGTCCCTGAGCGTCTGTAACGACAGGAACAGCGCGGCGCTCTGCGCTTGGGTAAGGGCCACGAACAGCGCGTGCGCGACCTCTGCGGTAAGTTCCCGGGGTGCGGGGGCATGCCAATCGCAGGCTCCCATGGCGAGGGCGGAAAAGAGGGCTGTGGTGATGCCTCGGCTTGTCATTTCTGCCTCCCTTTTGGGACGGCGGGCTAGTTTTGGCGGGATTCGTCGGCTCCATCATTAGTGACCCCTCAACTGTGGGGCACCCTCGATAGTCTCCGCGCCCCCAGTTTGGGGGGGTGCGGTCTTACAATCGACGCGCGAGGGAAACAACGGGGACGGGCACCCTGCTTCCCCACATCGGTCGGGCTTGTTAATCGTGGATTCCGTCTGCCGGGGGAGGTCACTCGGACATGTTCCACGCCGAGGGGGGTGAATGGGAGCATGATGGAGGAATCAAGGCATCCTCGCCGAGGCCGAAAAGTCATGTGTGATTTACTTAATGTAAAGTGTGATTGACATAGGAATTGCATCCACCCCATTTGGTAGGCGCGTCGATGCCGAGAAGTCCTTAGGGGTGTGGTGATGTCAGTTTGACCCCGTAGTGATGCAGGAAGCTGTCGCGTGACGCAGATCGAAACGTCCTTCCGAACTGGCCGGGTGGCCGGCGGCGTGCGCGGGACGCTCGCCTGGTTGTGTCGGGTGGGGCGTGTGGGGCGGTGTGTGGTTCTCATGCTGCCGTTTGCGCTCGCCGCGCAGGCCGGCGACTCGCAGGAGGGAGACTGCTTCAAGGGCTTTGATGATATCCGGGTCGTTCGGGAGTGCATTGGGGAATACGGGCTACAGGCCTGGAGTCCTGGTATTCTCCACTTCGTTGCAAGCTACACCACCAACCCGACCATCGTGCGCCTCCTCCTGCAGGCTGGGGCGGATCCGGACGCACCGGACAACGATGGGTGGACCCCGCTCCACCAGGCGGGGCTGAACAGCATGCCGGTGGTGGTGGCTCACCTCCTTGACGCGGGCGCGGACGTAAACGCGAGGGACAACGAGGGATACACACCCCTTCACCGGGCGGCCGGTGGCAACGGCCGCGCCGCCCACGTGCTGCTCGACCGAGGCGCCGATCCCGTGGCGGGTTACGATGGCCGGACGCCGCTGCACTTCGAGTTGCGGTACCAAGCCGAGCCACGGCTGGTGTCGAGGTTGTTGGACGCGGGTGCCGACGAGTTTCTGACACCGCTGCAGCTGTCCGCAGTCCGGGGCGATTTGACTGGGGTCGAACAGCTTCTGGCGGGAGGTGCCGATCCGAACGACGGGGACCCGTATGGCTGGGGTCCGCTGCACTTCGCGGTTCCGCTTGGCGGGCCGGAGGTGGTGTCGGCGTTGCTGGCTGCGGGGGCTGACCCCGGGGAGCGGACGACCGGCGGGGAAGCGGCGCTTCACTTGGCGGCAAGACTGTCAACGTCGCCGGTTGTCTCGGCTCTGCTGAGTGGGGGCGCGGACCCGAACGTTCGAAGCGAACGGGGCTGGTTTCCCCTGCACTACGCGGCCCGTTATCAGGAGGAAGCGCTCCTGCCGGTGATCACTGCCCTGTTGGAGGCGGGTGCGGATCCGGAGAGCCGGGACGACTACGGCCGTACCCCGCTGCATCTGGCCCCGGGGAACCCGGAAATGTCGGCTCCGGCTGTCGAGGCGCTGCTGCGAGCGGGGGCCGACCCGATGGCGCGGGATGAAGATGGCGAAACGCCCCTCCACAATGCCGCCTGGCAAATGTCGGCTCCGGTCGTCGAGGCGCTGCTGCGAGCGGGGGCCGATCCGATGGCGCGGGATAAAGATGGCCACACGCCCCTCCACGATGCCGCCTACGCCGACGACCACACCGAGAGGGTGACTCCGGTTGTCGAGGCGCTGGTACGAGCGGGAGCCGATCCGATGGCGCAGGATGAAGATGGTCACACTCCCCTCCACAATGCCGCCATGGCCGCCGAGCTGGCCGCCATGGCCGCCGACCGCGCCATCGATGTCGCCCTCATCGAAGCCCTGTTGGCCGTCGGCGCCGACCCTCGGGCGGAAAACGAGTGGGGTTTCCGCACCTCGTCCGACCCGGTCTGGGACGACGACGGCCCGCACTACGACGTGTGGACCGTGACCGTGGAAACGGTGGGGCAACGTGTAGTCATAGATATGGAGTCGGGCGACGTGGACGCCTACCTGAGGGTGCTCCGAAAGGACGGCAGGACGATCGCGACCGACGACGACGGGGGGTCGGGATCGAACGCAACGGTGACGTTTTGGGCGCCGTATGCGGGGGACTACTTCGTCAATTACGCGGATTACCGATCCATTCACTTCCAGGAGAATTGACAATGACAAGCAACCAGAAAACTATTGTTACCGTCATCACAACAGTAGCAGCGCTCTTGGCCATCATGGCGTTTGCCGGTAGCACGGTATGGCAAGCAACCATGGCAATCATGGGTGTTGAACAACGCCTCGAAGAACGCATGGAGCGTCGTTTGACCCGTCTGGAGCAGAAGGTCAGAGACGACAAAGACAAGTTGGACCGAGAGCTGGAGGCGACCGAGGCAATCAGCAGACTAGCTCAGTCACAGGGTAGCTATACGGCAATGCTAGAACCTCGCCAGATATCGATGGGCGAGACTCGGCAAAGCCGTCTCTCGGAGAGTGACGATAAGTTGGTAGATGATTCGTTTTTCGAGCTATGGACGATCTCGTTTGACTCAGTACCTTCGAGTCCAGTTGTCATCGAAATGAAATCCGATGAACTGGATTCCTATTTGTTCCTGTTGCATGGTGATTCTGTTGTTCACGCCGATGACACAGGCAACAACTTGGATGCGCGTTTGACTCTAACCAACATCGACACGACTTCCCCCTACGCGATTGTCGCCAATACATATGTCAATGAAACTGGGCGGTACACTCTGACGGTTAGGGCTCTAGACCCTGAACGGGAGTAATTGAGTTGAGTTGTGAGGTTACGACTTGGTTGCCGGACACCGTCACTCGCACCGACGCCAATCTCTGGAGGCACCGCCAGAACAGGAAACGGGGCGTCCGGGTCACCATCGGGATTCCCGCCGGAACGGACAGCGTGGTGATCCACCGGGAGGCGGGAGAGCACGCGCCCGGCGGGGAATCGGTGCAATTCGTCGAGGTGACTCGGTGCGGGTGCTTGCTCCGGCGAAGCTTCAGCGCATCGTCGTCCGATCCGGCGACGGCGCTGCGATGCGTATCGAACTCATGGTGGAGCTGGGGCACTGCACGCTGTTGGACCTCGGTGCCACGACGTACTGGCGCGGAGGTCCGGCGGATGGTAGGGTTGAGCAGCTCCTGCAGCAACATGAGTTGCCGGACTGCTGCGTCGTCCCTTCATGCGCTGGCGCAGCCGTGGACGCTGCCGACGCACTCGGTGCAATGGTTAGAAGTTCGCGGTCCCAACCCAAGACCCGACGGAGCGATGACCGGGAGGGCCAGTCTCATGAGTCGACTCATACCCGCAAGGAGGACATCCCGTGGCATGCCCGACGCCCGATCCGGTTCTGGACATCCCAGACACATGTCCGCGACTCGAGCCGGGGACCGGAAACAGGTTCGCGACTGATCGAAAGCAGGAAGGTGCCGGTGTGAGCAGAGCGCCTGGCGCGCTGACGCTCATTGCGTTCTTGCTGACGGCCGCGTCGGCCCAGGCCCAATCGTGGGCACGTGAACCATCCACTGAGGGTTTCTTGCGGTTCACGAAGGTGGGTGAAGTGAGCGCGGGAGTTGTGGGAGTCGCGCTTCCGGCGTCGCTCCAGAGCGCCACGACGGAAATCAGCATCACCTGCTGGCTCTTGGACAACCGTGAGTTGGTTGGCGTGGAGTCGACAGTATGGGTCCACGACGTTCGAGACGTAATGCTCAAGACGCCGGAGGGGCGTCTTCAGGTTGACGACAATCCGCTTTGGAGGGTCTTCTGGAATTCGTGGCCTTTCCCAAACTATGACTGGTGGACGCTCGACCTGATGAATGATGATCTTCCGTTCCCTGAGCCCGCCATTGGCGGATTGCGCGAACAGATACGGCAAGGGGAGACACTAGTGGTTTCGGCGATCACGAACGATGGGCCGGTCGAGTTTCGATTCTCCCTGGAAGGGTTCGGAGCTCAAGAGCGGATTTGCGAAGAGGAGCGAGAACATCGGCTGGAAGAGGACATCGGCGGCGCCGAGGACTGGCGCCTCGTGGTTCTGGAGGGAACCCTCGCGCCTGGACGGACCTTCAACGGAAGCCTCGCCTCGTCCGACGCGGTCTGGGACGACGGCTCGCACTACGACGTGTGGACCGTGAGTGCGGAAGCGGTGGGGCAGCGTGTGGTCATCGATATGGTATCGGACGACATGCACACCTACCCGAGGGTCCTCCGAAAGGACGGCACGACGGTCGCTACGGACGAAGTAACGGGGCGCGGTGGGGAGCAGTACGACGAGGCCCTGGAACTCCTCGACCGCGCGTTCGCGGAGGCGTGCATCCCGCAGGCGATGACGGAGACGCTGAAAAGCCTCGAGACCTGCCTCGCCCACGGTGCGGATCCGAACGGAACAGACGAAAACGGAAGGACGACGCTGGATTGGGCTGGCGAAGCGACGATCCGGCGATCATGGCGGCGCTGGTCGAAGCGGGGGCGGATCCGGCGGTGGCAGCGGCCGCACGGAGCCGACCGCCGAGGCTACGATGTCCCGAGGCACGGTGTTCCGGGACGACTGCCCAGGATGCCCGGAGATGGTGGTGGTCCCTGAGGGCAGCTTGATGACGGGGTCGCCGGGGTCGGAGGAGGGGAGGTGGGGTGACGAAGGCCCACAGCGCCGGGTGACGATCGGGAAGCCGTTTGCCGTGGGTGTATACGAAGTGACGTTCGCGGAGTGGGACTCCTGCGTAAGGGGAGGAGGGTGCGGGGTTACCGGCCTGAGGATGAAGGCTGGGGCGGCGGGAGCCGTCCGGTGATCAACATGAGCGTCGATTGGGGATCACCATCGGACCCCTCCGGTCTGACCAACGCGACACGGGATGTCGAGTACTCGCGATTCATACCTATGCACAGTATCAGTGATTTCAAAACGATAGAATCGGCCATCCTCAAAGCCGATCACAGGCAACTCCTCGCCATCCTTGTACATGGAACCGGGTGGGGCAATGATACGGTCACCCCCTTCGAAATGTGACCTCATGTGACCATTCGGATCGAGGAAATGAACGTTTCCGTCTATGAATGCCACCACGATAGTAGTATCGCCGATCACGAGGACTTCGTTCCAAGCTGGCCCCGGGCCTTGATAGGAGAGCTTCTTTGTTCCATCCGCATCGAGGACGTAGACTCGCCCGTCCAGCCCACCGAATACCAGCGAGCCGTCGTCCAACTCCTTGGGGGACGAATAGATCGCCTTCGCAAACTCTACGACGCGTCCATCGTCACCCGTCACGTCCCAAGTCTCCGCGTCCAGATGCGCGCTGTCCGTGGCGAACTCCCATATTCGATTCCCGCTCGCGTCGAGACGGTGAAGCTTGCCGTCATAGGTACCCACGAGCACATCACCGTTTCGCGCCAGCGCCGCGCTGGTGACGGGCGCACCGACCGGAAACGCCGCGACCGGGCGCTCGATCGGCCCCCCATTCGCATCGAAGTAATGCACCCAACCATCACCGCCGCCAATGATAATCATCTCCCTGCCATCCGTGTTCTTGACAACAAGCGGCGACGAGACAAACTGACCGTCAATTCTGAACTGGGTGACCGTGCCATTGGGCTTCCGAAAGTAGAGCGTGCCGTCCCCGGAGGCAATAAGGAGGGTTCCGTCGTCCGTTTGACCCACAGGCGCCTCCACACCGTCTTGGGTGGAGAAGGGCTCCAACACCTGCCGTCCATCAGTATCGAAGAAGTATACCTTGCCATCCTCTGAACCCATTGCTACGGCTTGCTTGCCCGCTATCGCAACCAAGCTCGGACGGCCAAAAACGCTTCCTTCGGTGGACACCGACTGACGAGAATCGTTAATCAAGTCGATGACATAGATATTATGGTCTCTACTGCCTACAACAAAGATGTTGGATATCAACACAAAGCTCAACACTGAGATGCCCATATCAATCCTGGCCCATTCCAAACTATAGATAGGGTCCGTCACGGTCTTGTGACACGACTCAACACCTCCACCACCACCCGGAGGCTGAGCGCTGTCCGATTCACCATCGATGCGCGCAAGCATGAAGTCCGCCGTGACTGACTTGCCCGAGACGACGGTGACCGGCCGCTCGGCGGAGCGGAAGCCGGTGCGTTCGGCGCGCACCGTGTAGGTCCCCGGAAGAACATCGTCGATCTGGTAGCGACCGTTGGAGTCGGAGACCCCGAAGCTGCCCAGGTCGGGCAGGTAGACCTGTGCCTCGGACAGCGAACCCGCCGTACCCGATCCGGTCACCAGACCGGTAATGCGTCCGTTCTCCTGAGCTGGGAGCGAGGATGCAAGGAAGAAACCAACGATCCCACCCAATCGCAACGCCAGGTGGAAACGGCGTCCGGCAGCCAACGTCCTCACCGCACACGCTCGGACCGAGGCGCCCTTCCCGGGCAGCCAAGGCCCGCAGGGGCGACGGGCAGCATCGTCAAAGACCGGTCCTCTCTCTGTTCCATCTTTCTCAGCAGTCGTCGAACTCGTGACGTGGACGCGACGAGATCTTGACTTGATGCAAGCTACCAAGCTGACCACGAAGCCGCACCACCCAAAGAGGGGGGCTGACCTCGTGTGTTCCCGGGTCGCTCCCCAGCTGGATCCGCCGGTTGCCCCCCAACCCCCCGCCCAAACCCCCCACCCCCCTCATTCACCCAAACCAGCTCCCTCCCCGAATAGTCATCCACGACGATGTCGACATCCGAATCGCCATCGAAGTCGTAGACCCGCATCCACCTGACCGGATTCGCGTCATCGTCCCGATTTTTCGGCAGCCGCGCCGCCGTGACATCCCTGAACCGCCCGCCGCCGGTGTTCTCGACCAGTTGCACATAATACCCCGCGTGGAAGCCGGGTCCTGACCCATCCCCCGTCCGGGTAACGACAACGTCCCTATCGCCGTCACCGTCAATGTCGGCCACGTCAAGGTCGAGAACGACGCCATGGCCCGCGACCGCGGGTAGAATCGTGCGGCCCGCCGTGCTGTACACGCCGGTGCTGTCACCCCAGATGATCTGGGTCGGACCATCTTCGAACTCATGGCCGCCAACGAAAAGATCCGCGTATCCGTCGCTGTCGACATCGACCAGTTCCGCCGCGATGATGAGAAACTGGTGGTGCAGCCCTTCGACCCGGGGACCGGCGCGAAAGGAACCGCTGCCGTCGTTGAGCAGGAAGGAAGCAGGCTCGGTCAGGAAGATGTCCAGATCTCCGTCCGCATCGATGTCGGCCGAAGCCCCGCCGAAGTTTGCGCCCGCGCCGGCCTCGACCGGCAGCTCGGCCGTCAACCCGTTCCCCGATGACAGGAGCACGTACGGAGGCTCCACGGAAAAGCCGGCTCCGTAACCGGTGACGAAAACGTCTGCCCTGCCATCGCCGTTGTAGTCGCCCGGCAGGGCCTTTGTCGAAATCGGCAGCGCCGACGGGCTTCCGGCGACAAATCCCGTATCCAGCGCGAACTCACCGTTCCCGGTATTCAGGTAGAGTTCCGCCGTCAGAGGTTGGGAGGAGTCGTTCATGGGGGCGTAGAAGATGTCGATGTCCGCGTCGCCGTCGAAGTCGCCGTAGGCCCACGCATCGGCCCATCCTTCCCTGCCCTCCCGCACATCTCGGTGGCCGACTCTGAAAGGCGGACTCTGGAGCGAATGTGAAGTCCCGTCATCAACCGCGGGGTTCGGGGGCACCACGGCGAGCGGGCCCGGGCGAAACGTGCCCGAACCGTCGTTCCTCCAGACCAGGCGCCTGGATGCCTCGTCGGCGAAGATGTCGGGGTCGCCGTCCTCGTCGATGTCGAAGACTCGGAGCCAGCTGATCCAATCCTCCTCCGCATTCCCGTTCTCCACAACCCGCAGTTGCGTCCGGTCGGCGAAACCGCGCGCCGCAGTCTGTTCCAACAGCTGCACATGGTATCCGACGTAGAACCCCCCGCCGGTTTCATCGCCCGTGCGGTTGACCACGAGGTCCTTGTCGCCGTCTCCATCCGTGTCGGCCACGTCTATGTCCACAACGACGCCGTGGCCTCGCATCGCCGGCAGGATCGAACCCCTCCCGGTACTGAAGACGCCGCTGTCGCCGCCCCAGAGTATCTGCGTTGGAAAGCCGTCGTACTCGTGTCCGGCCGCGATCAGGTCCGCATAGCCGTCACCATCGACATCCGCCAATTCGGCGGTGAAGATCCCGGTGTACTCGATGCCCTCGATGCGGGTCGTGTCCCATGTGAACCCTCCCGCGCCGTCGTTGATGAGAAAAAAGGGCCGACTGAAGTTGTCGGTCACCACGATGTCCAGGTCTCCGTCCGCGTCGATATCGGCCGATGCCCCACCATGGTGGAATCCGATGATGCCGCCCAGACCCTCGGCCATGACATATCCGCTGTCCGACGACAGTACGGCATAGGGAGACGCCCCGGGGAACGGATGATCGTCGTATCCGTGGTCCACCACGAAGACGTCGGGCCTTCCGTCTCCATTGAAGTCTCCCGGGAGCGCCTTGCGTGGGTGGACGCCACCGGGAGGATTCTCCCCGAAGAACCCGCGATCGAGGCCGAACCAACCCATTCCGTCGTTCAGGTACATCTCCGCCGGGAAGGAATGGGTCGACCCGTCCAACGAGGAGTAGAAGATGTCGATCCGGCCGTCGCCGTTGAAGTCCGCGTAGGCGATGGCAAGCGGGTGGTGGCCCTCGAGAGGTCGAATATGCCTGTGGCTGACATACAGGCCCGCGAACTGCAACGAATGGGACGTGCCTTCGTCCACAGCGGGGTTGGGTGGAATGAATGGCAGGGTCACCGTGACACGAGCGCTCCCGGCGAATGTGTCCAACGCGGCGGTGACGGTCGCCTCGCCTCTGACCCGCGCTTGTACCAGCCCGGTGGAGTCGACGGTCGCCACGTACTCGTTCCCGGAAAGCCAGAACAGGGTGGTGTCGCCGACCGCGTGGCCGTTGGCGTCCTGCGCCTCCGCCGTCAGCCGACTGGTGTCGCCCACTTCGAGATCGACCATGAATGGCGACACGACGACTCCGGCGACCTCCTGGCGAACCGCCACCGCGGCGCTGTCCGACGCGGTGCCCGCGCTCGCCACGATCGTCGCCATCCCAACCGCAACGGCCCGGACGAGTCCGGACGCGGTCACCGTCGCCACAAGCGGGTCCGAGCTGACCCAGTTCACATCGGCTCCGGACATCACCGACCCGTGCTGGTCGCGAACTTCCGCCACCAACCTCACGGTGTCTCCGAGAGCGGTGAACGCGACCGAATCGGGAGTGATCGAGAGCGTGGTGGGCACTGGCGGATCGGGGGAGTCCGTGACCGTCGGCGCTTCGTCGCCGCACGAGAGGATGGCCACGATGGCAAGAACGGCGATGCCGACAGAGGGCCGCATCGCTGGGAGGCCACCGCCCACCAGGCCGCCGGCCCAAGGGATCCGCGAATCTCTGCTATCCCTCATGGCTCCATTCTCTCGTCGCGAAATGTGATATCTGGCGAGCGGTCAGCGCGAACCGGCGAGCCGCTTTGCGATTTCGGTGATCTCGGCTGCCAGCCGACGGGTGACGGGACACCACGAGATTCGAATCCTGACGCAGACTATCAAACTGTCCATGGAGTTACACCCCCCAAATGGGGGGACTGGCTCAAGGTACAGCTGGATACGTACGGGCGGCCGTTTTCCGCCTTGGACGAAGGACCCCCGCCCAGTCCTGATCAATCCCCCTATTTGGGAGGCGCGGTCCCAAGATGTCATGCCGTAAGCTGTTAGGTCGCATTCCTTCCATCTCAGTAGTCATGGTGGGATTCCCCGTGCAACAGTGAGGCTCCCGGGAGTGACTGGCCTGCGTGAGGAACAGGATCCGCTCGATGGCGTAGAAGCCGGATTGAGGTCTGCTTCCCCACGGTATTCGAGAGCGATATGAGTTCACAGGTAGCGTGTGAGCACGCCATTGCGTCGTTGCACGAGGCCGCGCTCGACGATCTCCTCTGGCCGAAGGCGGCCAGCCTGATCAACGAGATCGTCCAGACGAAGGCGAGTGCCCTCGCGTGCGGTTCAGGGCGTTCCCAATCCGATGCGGATCTCCTCTTCATGCGGTTCTGCTTCGGTGAGCAGACCCGGGAGGACCTGGTCAAAGAGTACTTCAACGACCACTGGCACCAGGACGCGAGCATTGCACGCATCTGTTGGTTGCCTCACGGTCAATTGGTGCACACCAGTGATCTCTTCACCGCCGACGAGAAGAAGACGTCGTCGGCCTACAACGTGGGGCGGCGCGATGCCCAGATGCAGAACGGGCTGAATGTGCGCCTGGACGGGCCAGCCGGATCGAACATCGTGTGGATCCTCGGGGATTCCGCAGCACGCGATGGATTCGGCTCCACCGATGTCCGAACGATCTCATATCTTCTTCCGCATTTGGGCCAATTCGTGCGCGTACGGCAGGCGTTGGCCGATGTCGGGGCGCTGGGCAGTTCGCTCAGCCGACTGCTCGAAAACGCGCGCTGCGGCGTGATCCAACTGGACCGGAAGGCACGGATCGCAGCGGCGAACGACCGGGCGTCCGGCATCCTGCGACAGCGCGACGGACTCTTCGACCAGCGCGGTTTCCTCAGCGCTCGCACAGGCCCGGAGAACGACGAATTGCAACGGTTGCTGGCGCGTGCAATGCCGCGCTTCGGCGTCCAGCCGGTGAGTGGCTCGATGACGCTGCGGCGCCGCTCGGCAGGGACGCGGCTGGTCGTCCACGTCAATCCCGTTGGCGACCACCAAGGGGGTTTCCGCGCGCAACGGGTCGCCGCGCTTGTCCTCATCGTCGACCCGCAGAGCCCCGCTCGGCTCGACCCGCGCATCGTGTCGGCTGCTCTGGGCCTCACCAAGACCGAGAGCCGACTGGCGGTGATGGTGGCCACTGGCCACAACGTCCGCGACATCGCATCGCTGACCGGGCGGAAAGAATCCACCGTCCGCTGGCACCTCAAGCAGATCTTCCGCAAACAACCGGGTGTTTCGAGCCAGGCGGAACTGGTACGGCGGGTGTTGTCGATGGACGGCTTCCCCAGGTCTCGTCGCTGAGGCTGCTCAGCCGTCTACATGGCCTTGATGAACGCGCACCCGGTTTCCCGGCGGACCGTACTGGTCTCCATTCTGGCCATGGTGACCTCCTGCGACTCGCAGATACCCGAAAACGACCCGCGGGCGGAACTCGTTCGCGAGGTTCGGGAGTTGGCCGCGGTGCACGGTTTCACGGCACTTCCCAACGCATCCCCGGTGCGGCACGACCTCGTCGCGCTTGGACAGGCGCTGGCGTTCGACAAGGTTCTCAGCGGGAACCGCAACATCGCATGTATGACCTGCCACCTCCCCGAAAGGGGTACGAGCGATGGCAAGTCTCTGTCCATCGGCGAGGGGGGCGTGGGGCTGGCAGAGGAACGTTCCCACCCCGACGGTGTGTTCATTCCCCGGAACTCTCCGGCCGTCTTCAACCTCCCCGAGGCATCGCAGGTCTTCTGGGCCGGGCGCATACAGGAGACATCGGACGGGTCCGTCGACACCCCGGCAAAGGACCAGCTTACCCCCGAAATGATCCGGGTGTTCGAGTTTGGGGCCCTGTCGGCCCAGGCGCTCTTTCCCGTGACGTCCAGACACGAGATGCGGGGGCAGCCGGGAGACAACGACCTCGCGGACCTCGGCGACAACGACTTCCGAAGCATGTGGCGCGTCCTCATGGAGCGGTTGGGCGACATCCCCGAGTACGTACACATGTTCGAGCGGGCGTACCCGGGCACCCGGTTCGGCGACATGAGCGAACTCACCGCCCCGTACGGGCACGTAGGCCAGTTCCCCACGCTGGAGAGCTTCGTGGGCCACTACAACGACGCCACTCCAGTTGCGGCAGTACGACATTGCCACCCACGTCCCGGACCGGTTGCTGTGGCCCACCCTCCTCGACAACTTCGAGGCGATCCTTGCCAACCGGGACAACCTGTTGCTGACACTCGAATTCGACGAGGAAACCCACGCCCACCTCGTGGCGTTCCTCCTGGCGCTCACCGACGAGGCCGCAAGGAACCTCCACCATACCATACCCGCCCGGGTCCCCAGCGGACTGTCCGTGGATCGGTTGAGGTGACGAGAAACCAAGATAGAGATATGGCACGGGTCGTGGTCATTACAGGTACGGACACGGGTATCGGACGGTCCCTGGCCGGGATGCTTGATCGTGCCGGTGACGATGTGACGGGGGTCGGCCGTTTCCACGGGAACGGTGTGGTGGCCGACCTGTCCAACCTGGCGGAGGTTCGCAGGGTCGCCAGCCGGATCGCCCGCGCCCTGCCGGCCATCGACCTGCTGGTCAACAACGCCGGCATCCACCCCGGGCGGCGGGTGCTGTCCGCGGACGGGTTCGAGTCGGCGTTCGCCACCAACTACCTGGGCCACTTCCTCCTTACCCAACTCCTCCTTGGCCAGCTCGAGGCCGCACGGGGGCATGTCATCAACCTGACCTCGGTCTCGCACAGATTCGGGGACCTGCGACGCGCGCCACTGGATGACATCGCCCGGGGCAGGGCGTGGAGGTGCGGACTCCAGGCATATCTGGACTCGAAGCTGGCCAACCTGCTGTTCACGCTGGAGGCTGCGCGGCGCTGGCGGGAAAGGGGGATCTCTGTGGATGCGGTACACCCCGGCATCCTCTGGACCGGTATCTGGAAAGAGGTCATGCTTGCAGCCCGGTGGGTGGTTCGTCCCTTCGCGTGGATGATGAAGGGGCCAGACAACGGAGCCGCGGTCGTCGCAAGGGTGGCGGCTTCGGCGGGAACCGGACGGTACTTCAACACCGGTCGGGAGACCAGGCCGGGCGGACAGGGGTGCGACACGGCCCTGGCCCGGGTGTTGTGGGAGGAGAGCATGACTTGGGTGCGGGGGGCGGCCTGAGTGTGGTTTATGCTTAGGGCGTGCTCCACCCCGCTTTCGATGCGGGGATCCTGGGGCGAACCTGGCCGCTTCGCATCACCACATCATCGCATCACAACGTAAAGAGAACGTTACTTTCTGTCAATCACAGTATACATTTGGTGGCTCACCAGCCCGCTTCAGGAGGGCGGGGCCTCCAAGGTCGCAGCACGCAGTCCCGAAGGCGCCCGCTACCGCCTCCAATCCGGCGGAGCGGGAATCCCCCGGCTCACATGGACGACCAATCCCGGCTCCGGCAGGAGCGCTCGAAGCACCTCATAGTGCCCGACGCTCGCGGCGAGCGCGATGTCCGGGCGGCGGCGCAGGAATCCTCGCAGCTGCCCGGTTCGCGGGTCGGTCAACAGGATCGAGGCCGTCGCGCCCTCCCGCGAGACCTCGGTGCGGCCCTCGGGACCGACGAGTTTGATCCGGTCCAGAGTCGTCTCCCACTCGGGCTGCACGGGAATCATGAGGGCGAACGCAGCACCCCCGCCGTGGTCCAATGACCCCATGCCCAGAGAGTAGGAAAACAGTTCGCGGCCGCGATCGTCGTGCGCCGTGAGTCTGTACGGCCCGGGATCAATGTGATGGGTGGGCACGGCGTCGAGCACGAAAGCCGGTTCGAGCTGCAACTCCCCATCCGGCTGGACGCCCCCCCAGACCATGAGCGACCGCACCCGAGCTGCCCGTTGGTCTACCTGTCGCGCTTGAGACCCGTCGTCCCTGAGCCGCCAGCCCAGGGCCTGAGAGTGATAGAATCCGCTGATCCACTTCGTGCGCTCCCCGCAGTAGCTCATGACTTCAGGGCTGTCCGGCGCGCGCAGTTCGCGCGCGCGCATGTCGAAGCCCCACGAGCCGATGTTTCCTTTTGGATACGGGAAATTCAGGTCGGGATCGCCCACGTTGCACGGGGCGTGCGGAAGGGTCATCAGGTGCCCGAGCTCGTGCGCAAGAACATTGTTGTTCTGCCAGAAGTGGTCGGCCCCTTCGGGTTCGAGGCCCACCCCGGCCGCCTGGAGCTCGTAGGACGCGACTCCACAGCACCCGCTCCACACCCCGACCCAGTGACCCCTGCCGCCTTCGGCCTCCTTGGCGGCGAAAGTGGCCCAGATGATCGCGATCATGTTGCCGGCCGACGGCTGCTCGTCCAACCATATGGGGTCGTGGTGCACAACGTCCACACCGTGTACCGGCAGGAACTCCCGCGTCGCCCAGAGGAGCGGGGAGTCGGGCGTGATTCCGTTGACCTTGGCCAACAATGCAGAGTCGGGTTGCTCGGTCCAGAGGAAGGTGATGAGGGTGAGTTCGTACGTCGGCACGCCCACGAGCTCAAGCGACGTCTCGCCTTGGCCGGGAAGTCGCGTGGTGACTCCGAGATCCGGATCGAGCGTTCCCTCCGGATCGATCTCGACGACCATCGCTACCCCGGGCTGGAGCACGGATCCCGGGATGATCGCATTGAGCGAGAGGTCCAGATCGCTTTCGTCCACGCTGGCGGGAACGGTGGTGCCCGTACCCGGGAGATCGACCGCATACACCTCCGAATCTCCCCGGTAAAAGGTCGCTCGCGCGGGAGGAATGGCAACACCTGCGTCCGCAGCCTCTTCCGATACCACAAACACCCGCAGAAGCGCCGAATCCCCGGCGATCAGAGGCACCGGATACTCCCTCGACTGCACAGCCTGGGTCAGGTACGCGTCGCTGCCGGCAGCGATCACACACCTTCTCACAAAGGTGGCCCCGACACCGCGAAGCCACGCGAGAAACTGCGGATTCGTGGGGGCGCACAGCTCGGTGCCGCCGAGGAGCAGCCTGCGGAGGGCCTTGAGTTGCGTGAGTTCGGCGGGCAACGGCCCGGTGAGCCCGGCGTTGTTGGCGGCGGACATCACCTGGAGCCGCCTCAGATTCCCGAACTCGGGCGGGATCGGCCCACTGAAGTCGTTGCCCTGAAGCTCCATGATTTCGAGGTTGCCCAAATCCCCTAACTCGGCTGGAAGGGGCCCGGACAAGTCGTTTCCGTCCAGGGCCAGCCAGCGGGAGTCGCCAGGCGCGACCCAGCTCCTCGGGCAGCTCGCCGTCCAGGCGATTGTTGCTCAGCCGCAGAACCGAAAGGTTGGTTGCGTGGCCAAGTGCCGGGGGGATCGAACCGGTGAAGTCGTTGTCGTGCAGGTGCAGCTTGTCGAGACCGGTCATGCCGCCTATCTCTGGCGGGATAGCGCCGGAGAAGCCGTTTCCGTTGAGCCACAGTTGCCGGACCTTCTTCAGCTTTCCGATCTCGGCCGGCAGCGGGCCGGAGAAGTTGCTCAGATACCCGTTGAGCACAACCAGCTCGACGAGGTCGCCGATTTCGGGTGGAAGCGTTGTGAGTTCCGTGAAATGGAGTTCCAGGACCTCCAGCTCTGACAGCTGCCCGATCTCGGCTGGAACGGTGCCGCTCAAGTTGGTCGAGCTGAGCTTGAGCCATTTGATCGACTCCATGTCGCCGATCTCCGGGGGAATGGCGCCGGTGATCCCGAAGTTGAGATCCAGATCCAGTCGCAGGAGTCTCTTCAATGCCCCGATCTCGGCTGGAAGGGTGCCAGCGAGGTCGTTCTTGTCCAATTGCAGTTCCGTGACGAAGCCGTGGGAATCGATCTTGACGCCCCACCACGTGTCCAGCGCCTCATCCGTCGCCCAATTCGTCGATTCCTTCCATGATGATCCTCCCAACTGCCGGAATATCGCGCGCAACGCCTCGTATTCCCGCCGGATCGCGGATGGCCCCACCGCGATAATTACCGAATCCGACACTTGGTCCGATGTCGCCGTTATCGTCGCGACCCCCTCGGCCACGGCGGTGACCACTCCCTCCGTCGACACGCCGGCCACGGCCGACGCGCTGGACGACCATGCAACGGGCGCTTCCGGCAGCGCCACGCCGGTGGTGTCGCGCACGGTGGCCGTAAACTGCGCCTGCTCGCCCGGACCGAAGACACGGGGACGGTCGGGGCTGATGGTGACGCTCCCAATCAACGGTCTGGGGAACACTGTCAACGCGGCCACCTGCGAGGCGCTCAGGTCCCCGTCGCTCACCGTGACCGTCAGGGTGGCGCTTCCCGCGTCAAGACCCCAAACCGTGACGACCGAGCCCACTACCGTCGCGCCAGCCAGGCCTGGGTCCGAAACCGTTGCGGAGTACGTCAGGGCGTCCCCGTCAGGATCGTCAAAATACTGTGCGACGTTCAGCGTCACCGTGTCGCCGATCGCGAGTTCCAGTGCGGGTATGCTGCCCACCGCCACCGGGGCCCGATTCACCGGTTCCGGGGGGGTGGGCGGGGGGTCCCCGCACGCTGCTAGCCACGCGCCGAGGACTATCGTGCAGGCAACTCGCGCGCTTGGCGTAGTCCGGGACGAAGCGAACCACGAAGGGGCAGGGACTGCGATCGTCTTCATGCGCGGGCACCTGACGCGGGTAGCATTCTCGCTGCAATGGATTGGTTCAGCAGAGGTGCCGCAAGCGATCGTGGTTTCCCCCCATATGGCGTGGTCCTTTCTGCAGGTGGCGGTTTGGCGGGCACTCCCCTCACCCCTCCCGTTCCGCCGCCTCCGCCACGATCTTCTCCACCCTCATCGGCGGCACCAGGTCATACCCCAGCAGCTTCCGCCGGTGGAAACCCCGCCCCTGCGTAATCGACCGCAACACGGACGCGTACTTGTACAGCTCCGCCTCGGCCACCTGCGCCATGATCGCCGTCTTCCCCCCCAGCGGCTCCATGCCCAGCACACGCGCCGAGCGGCCGTTCAGGTCGCCCATGATGTCGCCCACGTACTCGTCCGGCGCCGTCACCGTCACCTCGATGATCGGCTCCAGGAGCGCCGGCTTCGCCTTCTCGGCCACGTTCCTGAACGCGTACGACCCCGCCACCTTGAATGCGATGTCCGACGAGTCCACCGAGTGGTACGAGCCGTCATAGCACTCGGCCTCGAAGTCGACCACGGGATAGCCTGCGACCACGCCCTTCGTGGCCGCCTCCTGGATGCCGCGGTTCACCGACGGCACGTACTTGGTGGGAATCACGCCGCCCTTGATCGAGCTGATGAACTCGTAGCCCTCGCCCCGGTCACGCGGCCGCAGCCGCACCCAGCAGTCCCCGAACTGACCCCTGCCGCCCGTCTGCTTCTTGAAGCGCCCCTGTCCTTCCGCCTCGGCGGTGATCGTTTCGCGATACGCGATCCGGGGGGCCTCGGTCTCCACCGAAACCCCGTACTTCCTCTTCATCCTCTCGAACTGCACGTCCAGGTGCAGCTCCCCCATGCCACGCGCGATCGTCTGCCGGATCTCGGGGTTGAACCCGGCGGCGAAGGTCGGGTCCTCCTCGCGCAGCTTGCTCAGCGCCTCGCCCAGCTTGTCCTCGTCGGCGCGGGCGACTCCGCGCACGGCGATCGAGATGTCGGGCTGGGGGAAGACCACGCCCTCGATCGTGACCGGGTTCGCCGGCGCGCTCAGGGTGTCGTTGGTGTGGGTCGACTTGAGCTTCGCCACGACCCCGATATCGCCGGCGTGGAGCCCGTCCACCTCGACGCGTTCCCGCGCCTGCGGAATGGCCAGGTGGTTGATGCGCTCCGAAGCGCTCCGGCCCGCGTTTCGCAGCTCGGTCCCGTTGACGATCATTCCCGAGTACACGCGGAAGAGCGAAAGTTCGCCCACGTGGGGTTCCGCGCTCGTCTTGAAGACCAGCGCGCTGACGCTCTCGTCGTCGGCTTTACGAAGCTGGACGGATTCGCCGTTGCCGTTGGTGGCCTCCACCTCGCCGGACTGACCCGGGTGCGGCAGCAGCGCGACCATCATGTCCATGAGCTCACGCACTCCGAAGGACTGCTCCGCGGCACCGCAGAAAACGGGCACCACTTCTCCCTCCGCGACCGCTCCGGCGAGCGCGGCCAACTGCTCCTCCAGGCTGATCTCCTCCCCCTCCAGATAGCGGTCCAGGAGCTCCTCGTCGGTCGTGGCGAGGGTCTCCATGAGCTCGGTCTGCCAGGTTTCCACATCGTCCGCCACCTCGTCGGGGGACGGGATCTCCTCGTAGTCGCCGGTCGTCGAACCGTCCTTGTACGCGTATGCCTTGTTGGTGAGGAGGTCGACCACGCCCTTGAAGCTGCTCGCTGCGCCGATCGGGATCTGCACCGGAATGGCCCCGGGCGCGAGATCGTCCCTGACCTCGTTCAGAACCTTGCCGAAGTTCGCGTGCATCTTGTCCATCATCGACACGAAGATCATGCGGGGGAGCGCGCGGTCGTCGCAGAGCTGCCAGACCATCTCCGTGCCCACCTCCACTCCGGATGTGGCGCTCACGGTGACGAGCGCGGAGTCGGCGACCCGCGCGGCCGCCGTGGCGTCACCCACGAAGTCCATGTAGCCGGGCGTGTCGAGGAGGTTGACCTTGGTCCCCTCCCGGATGGCGTGCGCTACCGTAAGCTGCATCGACATGCCGTGGCCGGTCTCTTCGGGGGTGGTCATCGTGAGCGCCGTTCCCGCGCCCACATTGCCCTTGCGTCTGGACGTCCCGGCTGCAAAACACACTGCGTCTATGAGCGTCGTCTTCCCCGACCCTCCGTGCCCGAGAACCACCACGTTGCGGATGTTCTCCGTTCTGAACGACCTGGCCGCGGCCATGCCACCTCCTTGCTGACTGTCTTCGAGAAGCCCATTCGGCCGAAGGAGAGTACCCCGGCAGCGGCACCGCGTCGAGAGATGCCAGTGCGTCTGGTGAATGGGCGACGGGATGGGGATTGTAGAAACCCGCTTATGGGCGGGTCAAGGCGGGGGCGGGGCCTCTTGCGGCGCCTCGTGCGCCACGGGCGGCGAATCCGCGCGAGGTTTCTCCCCGGGCTGGCTGGTACGGGCAAGGAGTCCGCAGGGGAATCCGGCTCAGTTCAACTGCGTCTGGCGCGACACCCGCTCCAGAAGCTCGCGCTCTTCCTCGGTCAGCGAGTTGATGCCCTGCGCGGAGATCTTGTCGAGCACCTCATCCACCTGGTCGAGCTCCCGGCGCGCCCGCTCCTCGGCCATGTGTTCCTCGATGACCCGCATGGCCGCCACGTCGCGGGGATCGCGCACCGATCGCGTTGTCCGCCGAGACTTCTCCTCGTCCTTCCACAGCTTCGGCCCGGCCGGGGTAACGCCAAGCATCCGCGCGAGTTTGCGCCAGTCCGTGCCGCGCCGCTTGCGGCCGCCGCGCTCGCTCTTGCCCGCACCCCCAGCACCCGGCCCCCAGTCCCCCTTCCCCGCGTACCTCGACCCACTGTACGACGGCATCCACCCGCTCTTCACCATCAGGAAACCCGCCACCGCCCCACCCAGATGCGCCAGGTGCGCCACCCCGTCCCGGTTGGCGCCGATGGCGCTCACGAAGCTCAGCGCCACCAGGAAGCCCACCAGCCACTTCACCTTCACGGGGAACAGCGCCCAGACGTAGACCGTCTGGTTCGGCCAGGCCAGCGCAAACGCCAGCATGATGCCGTAGCACGCCGCCGACGCCCCCACGATCACCGCGTCGGAGAAGGCGAAGCTGAGCAGCACGCCCCCCAGCCCGCACACCAGGTAGAACTTGAGGAAGAGGTCCGAGCCCCAGCGCTCCTCGAGCGGCGGCCCGAAGAAGAAGATGAAGAGCAGGTTCATGAGCAGGTGCCAGAGGCCCGCGTGCATGAACATGTAGGTGACCATGCCCCACGGCCGCGCCAGGAGCCGGTCGGGCGAGAAGGCGAAGAGGTCGAACATCTCCCCCTGGCCCACGAGGACCGTCACCAGGAATACCCCCGCGTTCGCCATGAGCAGAATCTTGACCCACGGCGTCACCCGCAGGCGCGGGCCGGCGCTTCCGTATGACGGGGGCTGGCTCGTGTATCTCACGGTTCTCCTCCATATGTGACGGTCGGCCCACGGCACCGAACCGGCGGCGGCGGCGGAAACCCCGCTACCAGAGTAGTGCCACCGTCCGCTCCGGGTAAGGACGGTGGGCGTGCCCGCAAGCGACTCCCTCTACCTATGTAGACAGCTTTCGGTTCCAAAACGTGCAAGGCCGCCTGAACCCTGCCTGCGGTTCACCCCGGTTCCCGCAGAGCCTCGGCCAGCGCAAAGCACCCCGCTACCGGCACGACCGATATCCTGGCGTCGACGTCGTATCCCTCTTCACCGGGGTACACCACCCAGAGGTGATCGAGCCTGAGGTCCTCGAGCGCTACCCTCATGGACCGCGTCGAACCGGGGGCGTCGGCGTATTTGAACTCGAAGCCGTAGCGCTTTCCATGGTGCCGGATGAACAGGTCGAGTTCCGCCCCTCCATGGGTTCCCCAGAAGTAGGCGTCCCTGGTGTCGAAGGCGGCGAGGATCTGCTCGATGGCGAAACCCTCGAACGAGGCGCCAAGCTTGGGATGGCCCGAAAGCGCGCGGTCGTCGGGCAGGCCGAGAAGAGCATGCAGCAATCCGCTGTCGCGGAGGTACACCTTGGGTGACTTGACCTGTCGTTTTCCGAGGTTCTCGAACCAAGGAGGCAGGGCGCGCACCATGAACGCCCCGACGAGGATGTCGAGGTAGTTGCGCGCGGTCCCCTCACTCGCACCCAGCGCGCGGGCGAACTCCGCGGCGTTCCAGACCTGGCCGTGGTAGTGGGCGACCATCGTCCAGAAGCGCCTGAGCCTTTCGGCCGGCACGGTGATTCCGAAACGGGGCAGATCGCGCTCCAGGAAAGTCCGGAGAAAGTTCCGCCGCCACAGCGCCGAACCTCTGGTATTCGGAGCCAGATAGGAACGTGGGAATCCGCCCCGGAGCCACAGCTTCCGCCACGCGCCGCGATCCACTTCGCCGAGATCGAAACCGGCCAGATCCACCAGTCCGACGCGTCCGGCGAGGGTCTCCGAGACACCCCTGACCAGCGTCGGTGATGCGCTGCCCAGCAACAGAAACCGTGCCGGGTTGCCGGGTCGGTCAACAAGCACCCTCACCGTTTCGAAGAGAGAAGGCGAGTGTTGCACTTCGTCGATCACAACCAACCCCTCCAGCCCACCCAGGGTGACTTCGGGCGTCGCCAAACGACGGCGATCGGTCGCCCTCTCAAGGTCGAAGTAGGTGCTGCGCGGTGATCCCTGCGCAATCGCCCTCGCCAGCGTCGTCTTGCCGCACTGGCGCGGCCCGGTCAACGCCGCGACCGGATGCACCGAGAAGGCGTCCCGGATGCGCTCATTCGGAGTGGGGCGACTAATGATCATCTTTGAATAATAATCCGTGAAAATCCTCAAGTAAATTGCCGATATTCATGGTCTATGGTGGGGTCGGCGGGGTGGCGAACAAGGCGTTCTTCGACATCGACCTTGAACGACTGCGACTGCACGAGGACCGCCGCGTGGGTCTGCGCGCCGCAGGGAGCGGCCGGCCCACTCGCTGACAGGGTCATCCGCACCCCAGCAGACAGATCCTCTCACACATCTCCGGGAAACCCAATCCAGCCGCCCGCGCCGCCTTCGGCAACAGGCTGTTTCCGGTAAGCCCCGGCAACGCATTGGCCTCGAGGCACCACAAACTGCCGGCCGTGTCCATCATGAAGTCCACACGCGAAAAGTGCTCCATGCGGAGGAGCCGGTGCACCTTCAGCGCCTCCGCCTGGAGCGCGCCGGCCAGCTCGTCCGGTATCCGCGCCGGCGCCGTCTCCACCGCCATCCCCGGCTCGTACTTGCTTTCGAAGTCGAAGAGTTCTCCCACCGGTTCGATTTCGACTACCGGCAGCGCCTCTTCGCCGAGGATCCCGACGGTGAATTCGCGCCCCTCCACGTACGCCTCGTACATGACCACGTCCCCCCCACCCCCCGCCTCCACCGTCGCGGCCTCCACCTCGCGCACGGACCGCGCCAGCGTCAGGCGCACCGACGAGCCCCCCGACATCGGCTTCACGATCACCGGCAGCCCCAGCCGCTCCACCACCTCCCCACCCGGCGCCGCCCCCGCGATCCAGTCCGGGGTGGCCACCCCGGCGTCGCGCAACAACCGCTTCGTCAAGTCCTTGTCCATCGCCAGCGCGCACGCCACCGGACCGCTGCCCGCGTAGCGGATTCCCGAAACCTCGAGCAGCCTCTGGATCGTCCCGTCCTCTCCGGCGCCCCCGTGGAGCGCCACGAACACCGCGTCCGCCTCCGCGAGCGCGGGTTCCGAAGCGATCACCGCGCGTTCGGGCAACACATTCGGCGGGCCCTCAGGCGGACCCGGCACCTCCGCCCGGCCGATCCCCGATTCCAGAATCCGCCGCTCGATTTCGGGCGCCATCACGCCCACGGCGGCGTCGATGCTCGTCACCCGGTGTCCCCTGGAGCGCAGTGCAGCGGCCACTTCGCACCCGCTGGCCAGCGAAACCTCCCGCTCCTCCGAGCTGCCCCCCATGAGCACGGCGACGCGGAGCCTCTCCCCGCCCGGCCCGCACCCCACATTGCGGGTCAAGCCGCCCTCCGCACTTCGGCCCCGGCCGACCCATGGCGCCCGCTCTCCCCCCGGGTCATCGCCCTCACGGCGCCGCCGCCAGCGCGCGAACCAGGTCGTGGCGGGTCAGAATGCCGTCAAGCGCCCCGTTCGCCCTGATGAGCACCGCCTGCGCGCCGCCGCTGAGCAGGCGCGTTGCCGCTTCGGCGTCGGCGTTTTCGTCGAGGACGGGATAAGGCGCCTCCATGACCGATTCCACGTCCTGCTCCAGCACCTCGGGATCGGCCAGCACAGCGCTCATCATCCTGCGTTCGGCGACGCTTCCGATGCATTCGCCGTTCACCACCACCGGCAGCTGCGAGACATGGTGGGACGACAGTGTGGAGATCGCCATGCGCACCGGCGTCGATGGCGTCACCGTGAGCAGCCCCGGCAGCGGTTCGAGCTTGGCGGCCACCATCTCGGCCACCGTCGCGCGCGGCTGCGCCAGGAACCCGTTGTTGCGCATCCATTCGTCGTCGTACTGCTTGGTCAGGTAGCGTTCGCCCCAATCGCAGAGCACGGCCACCGCGCACGCGTCCGGATCGTCGAGCCGGCGGGCCTCCGCCAGCGCGGCGTGCACGATCAGGCCCGTCGACCCCCCCACGAAGAGCCCCTCCTCGGCCACCAGGCGGCGCGCCATCGCGAAGGCCTCACCGTCGCTCACCGTGAGGTAGTCGTCCAGGTACTCGATGTCGAGCGTGCCGGGCACCTTGTCGTTGCCCAGACCCTCGACCTTGTACGGTTCGCTGCGGTCCACCGCTCCGGTGTGGTAGAAGCCCGAAAGAACCGATCCCACCGGGTCGACCCCGATCACCCGGATGTCCGGGTTCATCTCCTTCAGGTATCGGCCGGCTCCCGAGATCGTGCCCCCGGTCCCCGCGCCCGCGAAGAAGTGGGTGACCCTCCCGCCCGTCTGTTCCCACACCTCCGGGCCCGTCGTGCGGTAGTGGGCCTCGGGATTGGCGCGGTTGTAGAACTGGTCCGCAAGGAAGCCGCCCGGCGTGGATTCGGCGATCGTGCGGGCCCGGTTGACGTAGTGCTCCGGGTGATCCGGCGGCACCGCGGTCGGGGTGATGACCACCTCGGCCCCGAAGGCGCGAAGCAGCTTGACCTTCTCGCGGCTCATCTTGTCGGGCATGGTGAAGATGCAGCGGTAGCCGCGAGTGGCGGCCGCCATCGCGAGGGCCAGCCCCGTGTTGCCGCTTGTGCCCTCCACGATCGTCCCGCCCGGCTTCAGGAGACCGGCTTCCTCGGCTGCCTCGATCATGGCCAGACCGATCCGGTCCTTCACCGAGCCGCCGGGATTCATGAATTCGGCCTTGCCGAACACCGGTGTGCGGATTCCACGCGTGACGCGGTTGAGCCGGACCAGCGGCGTCCATCCCACCAGGTCGAGGACGCCTTCGTACGGCGTGGCGTGGCGTGGCGCCCGGGCGGTCCCGGAACTCACGGTCACCCCTTAAACCCTGACGTTACGTTAGGGTTTGTCGTCGACCCTTCGCGAGCCTCTCCGCCGGGACTCCCTGGTCCACCGGAACGCGTGGGCTGCGTGACCTTCGAGAAGTGTACGGGCACCCGTGCCCACACCTGCACGGGCTCCCCCTCCTTCGTCGCCGGATCGAACTCCATGGACAGGGCCCCCCGCACGGCCGCGGAATCGAGCTCCGAGTAGCCGCTGCTCTCCATCACCATCGCGCTGTCGACTCCGCCCTCCTCATTCACGAGAACGCGCACCAGGGTACTCCCTTCGATGTCCTGGTCCCACAGATCCAGCGGATACTCCACGGGACTCACCGTGAAGCGCGGCGACGGTTTTTCGATATTCGCATCGCCACCGCAGCTCAGCGCCCACACGGCTGCCGCCACGAACACCGGCACAGCAAGCTCGCGGGGTCGAAACCGCCATCGGCCATCGGCCGATCCGCGCTCCATCGGCACCTCTTGATCGTCCATACCGAAATCTCCCGTTTGTCAGCGGCCCGCTCCGGCGCCGGACCGCGACCGGGCATCCTACCGACCCTCCGCGACCGCCGCCCGCAGGGCATGCAGTACGTTCAGCGCTTCCAGTGGAGTCATGCGGTCCGGCTCCAGGGCCCGAAGACGGTCGACCACGGGGTGCCGCGCTTCGAACAACGACAGCTGACCGTCGTCGCGCGCCGCGCCGTCCGCGCCACTCCCCTTCCGGCCGAGACCACTGCCCCCTCCTGAATGTGTTCCCTCCAACTCGGCAAGAAGTTCCATCGCGCGCGCGATCAGTCCCGGCGGGAAGCCCGCCAGTCGCGCGACCTGGATGCCGTAGGACCGGTCCGCCCCACCCTCTTCGAGCCGTCGCAGGAAGACGATGTCGTCGTTCGACTCGCGCACCGAAACGTTCAGGTTGCGCACGGCCGGGAGCTGATCGCCCAGCTGGGTGAGTTCGTGGTAGTGCGTCGCGCAGATCCCCTTGGCACCGACGTTCTCGTGGAGGTGCTCGGTGACCGCCCACGCGATGGACACACCATCGTAGGTGGAGGTGCCGCGCCCGATCTCGTCGAGGAGGACGAGGCTCCGCTCGGTGGCACCGTGGATGATCGCCGCGGTCTCGCTCATCTCGACCATGAAGGTCGACTGGCCGCGCGCCAGGTTGTCCGAGGCGCCCACGCGCGTGAACACCCGGTCGCAGACGCCGAGGCGCGCGCCGTCCGCCGGCACGAACGATCCGGTCTGGGCCATGAGCTGGATCAGGCCGACCTGGCGCAGCACGGTGCTCTTGCCGGCCATGTTCGGTCCGGTCAGGATCACGATGCGCCCCCCCTCGTCCAGCTCCAGATCGTTGGGGATGAACTCCTCGCGCGGCATCATCGTCTCGACGACGGGGTGACGGCCCGCGTCGATGCGCAGCCCGAACTCCGTGGTGACTTCGGGACGGACGTAACCGCGCCTCTCGGCCACCTCCGCCAGGTTGGCCAGCACGTCCAGCTCAGCCACGCGCCGGCTGGCCTCCTGGATGCGACCAACGGCCAGGGAGAGCTCGCCCCGCACGCGCAGGAACAGCGTCTGTTCGAGGCGCGCGATGCGGTCGTCGGCGTCGAAGACCTTCTCCTCCCACTCCTTCAGCTCCAGGGTGAAGTAGCGTTCCGCGTTGGCCAGCGTCTGCTTGCGAATGAAGCGCTCCGGGACGCGCGACAGGTTCGCACGGGTGACCTCGAGGTAGTAGCCGAAGACCTTGTTGAACCCGACCTTGAGCGAGGCGATGCCGGTGCGCTCTCGCTCCGTCGTCTGCAGCCGGGCGATAAAATCGCGGGCCCCGTCCCGGACGGCCCGCAGCTCGTCCACCTCCTCGTCGAAGCCCTCCCGGATCACGCCGCCGTCGGCGAGTGCGGCGGGCGCGTCCTCGGCGATGGCTTCCGCGATGAGGGCCGCGACATCGTCCAGCGTGTCCATGCCGGTCAGCAGTCCCGACAAAACGTCGCTGGCCAGCCCCTCCCCGCGGCGCGCCAGCGCGGGCAGTTCGCCGAGCGACTGGCCCAGCGCCAACACGTCTCGGGGGGCAGCGCGCCCGGAACCGATCTTGGTGCCGAGCCGGTCCAGATCGCGGATCCCGCGGAGTGTGTCGCGCAGACCGGCACGAGCATCCGGGTCCTCGAAGAGTTCCGCCACTCCTACGTGACGGCGCCGGATCCGCCCGGCGTCAAGGAGCGGATTGAGGAGCCACGTCCTGAGCAGGCGCGCCCCCATCGGGGTGGCCGTCGCATCGAGCACCGAGAGCAGGGAGGCGTCGCCGTCGTAGGGCCTGAGCGGCTCCACCAGCTCCAGGTTGCGGCGTGTCATGGAGTCCAGGGTCATGACCGTGTGCGGGCGCTGGATCCTGGGCGCCCGCAGGTGCTCCGCCGAGCCGGGACGGATCTCCTCCGCGTAGGCGATCAGCGCCCCGGCCGCGCGAACCAGCAGCTCGTCCCCGCCCTCGAAGCCGAAGCCGTCGAGCGACTGTACACGGTAGCGGCGCTCCAGCTCGTCCCGGGCCGTATCGACATCGAAGAGCCAGTCCGCACGGACGGACTGCACCGCGCCCGTGCCGGCCTCGGGGGGGGGACCGGCGGACTCGGGCATGAGGAGTTCGCGGGGCTCCAGGCGCTCCAGTTCACCGCCAACCTCGCCCGGATCCGTCTCGAGGACGAGCAGTTCCCCCGTCGAAACGTCGAGCGCGGCCAGTCCCACCGCGGCGCCATCGGGCACCAGCGCGACCACGAAGTTGTTTCGCTCCGCCTTCAGGAGCGCGTCCGCGACCACGGTTCCGGGGGTGACCGTCTCGACCACCTCGCGCCGCACGATCCCCTTCGCCTCGGCAGGGTCCTCCGTCTGCTCGCAGATGGCGACCTTCCTGCCGAGCTTGACCAGACGCTCCAGGTAGTGGTCGAGGGCCTTGGCCGGGACTCCGGCGAGCGGCACGCCGCTCGCGGCCCCGTTGTTGCGCGAGGTCAGCGTCAGCCCGAGGAGACGGGAACCCTCCTCCGCGTCCTCGCAGAACAGCTCGTAGAAGTCGCCCACGCGGAAGAAAACGAGGTCGTCCCGGTGACGGGACTTCACCTCCCGCCATTGCCGCATGAGCGGGGTGTCGGTGCTGCGGATCTGAGCGGTCGCCAAAGGTGTGGACGGGCTCCTTGCGCCCAGGCCCACACGCCCGGCGCTGTGAGGGTGCCACGTCTACGATACCGCCGCCGGAACCCGCGATCAACCGGGCAGCCCGCAGACGAATCCCGCCCGGCATTTCTGTGAAACAATGCCGGTCAACGCAGCGCGTTACCCCGCAGCCGGTTGGCGTTGGCCACCACGGTGACGGAGCTGAAGGCCATGGCCGCGCCCGCGAACATCGGCGAGAGCAGGAGTCCCAGCGACGGGTACAGAACACCGGCCGCGATCGGGATGCCGATCGTGTTGTACGCGAACGCCCCCACCAGATTCTGGACGATGTTGCGATGCGTGGCCCGCGAGAGATCCAGCAGGGTCTCCACCCCGCGCAGCGAGTCGCCCAGCAGCGCCACATCCCCGGTCTGCAGCGCCACATCGGTGCCGCTCCCCATTGCGATCCCCACGTCGGCGGTCGCCAGCGCGGGCGCGTCGTTGATCCCGTCCCCCACCATGGCCACCACCCGCCCCTCATCGCGCAGCCCGCGCACCACGCGCGCCTTTTCGTCAGGTGAGACCCGGGCCGAGACCCGATCGATCCCCACCTCACCCGCCACCCTCCGCGCGGCCGCCTCCTCATCCCCCGTCAGCATCATCACCTCCACCCCACCCCCCCACAGCCGCCCCACCGCCCCCCGCGCCTCCGCACGCAGCACGTCCGACACCCCGAACACCCCCGCCACCACCCCGTCCATCACCACCACGACCGGGGTCGCCCCCTCCTCCGCTGCCCGGCGAAGGTGCGCGTCCACCGGCCCGAGCTTCACCCCGGCCTCGCCGGCAAAGGACGGCGACCCCACCAGCACCCGCCGCCCGGCCACGGTAGCGGAGGCTCCCCGCCCCGGGTGCGCCACGAAGTGCCCGGCCCGCGGCCACCGCACCCCGCGCTCCACCGCGTGCCGCACGATCGCGCGCGCGGCCGGGTGTTCGGACGCCTCCTCCACGCTCGCGGCCGCTTCGAGCAACGCGTTTTCGGAGACGCCGGCCGCGGCGCCCGCAAAGGTGACCGACGGCTTCCCCAGCGTGAGCGTTCCCGTCTTGTCCAGCACCACGGTGTCCACGCGCCGTGCCCTCTGGAGCGCCTCGCCGTCGCGGATCAGCACGCCGTGCGAGGCGGCCTTGCCGATCGCGATCATCACCGAGATGGGCGTGGCCAGTCCCAGCGCACAGGGACAGGCGATCACCAGCACGGCTACCGAGGTCACGACGGCGAAGTTGATCCGCGGCTCCGGCCCGGCGAGCGCCCACACCCCGAAGGTGACCAGCGAAACGAGGATCACCGCCGGCACGAAATGGCCCGCGACCACGTCCACGGTCCTCTGGATCGGCGGTTTCGTCCCCTGGGCGCGCTGCACCATCCGGACGATGCGCGCCAGCACCGTGTCCGCGCCCACGCGGGTCGTCTCGACGGTGAGCGCTCCGGTGCCGTTGACCGTGCCGCCCACCACCCCGTCCCCCGGCGCCTTCGCCACCGGCACGCTCTCGCCACTGATCATGGACTCGTCGACTTCGCTCTCGCCCTCCCGGATCCGCCCGTCGAGGGGCACCCGCGCCCCGGGCCGCACCAGCAGAATGTCGCCCGGAGCGATGTCGGCAACCGGCACCGTCTCCACCCCGCGTTCGGTCACGCGGTCGGCCGTCTCGGGGCTGAGGTCGAAGAGGGATCGCAGGGCCCGCGCGGTGCGTCCCCGGGCGCGGGCCTCGATCGCCTGGCCCAGGACCACCAGGGTGATCACCACCGCGACCGCCTCGTAGAATGGACGCCCGCTGCCCCCCGGAAAGAGGTGCGGCGCCGCCACCGCCACCGTGGAATAGAGCCAGGCCGCGCCCGTTCCCAACGCGACCAGCGTGTCCATGTTGGCCGAGCGGTGGCGCGCGGCGGTCCACGCCCCGGTAAAGAAACCGCGTCCCGTGTAGAGGAGGATCGGCACCGTCAGCAGCCCCGAAAGCCAGCCGCCCACGATGCGCGTGCTCACGGAGAGGTCCGGGAGCCCCGGAATCATCTCCCAGTGTCCGAACAGCACGACCGGCACCCCGCACACCACTCCGAACCGGAAGCGCTTCATCAACTCGGCCCGCTCCCCGGCCCGTTCCTCGTCGCGCTCGTCGGCCGCGTTCAGAACTCCCTCGGTCCCGGCCAGCACCTCGGCTCCGTACCCTGCCTCCTCCACGGCACTCACCAACGCGGCCGATTGTCCGGCCCCCGGCGCAAGCCTCACTCTCGCCAATTCCTCGACCAGACTCACGCTGGCCTCGTCCACACCCTCAGCCCGACCCAGCGCCTGCTCGACCGTTCTCACGCACGATGCGCAGTGCATGCCCCGTATGCGCAGCTGCACCTCGCCCGCCCCGGTCCCGGGCGCCTCCGTCTCTCCTTCGCGGACCGCCCCGGCCGCGTCGCTCAAGAACGTCCTCCCCGTCCTCGCACCGTCAGCCCCAGCAGCCACTCCTCCATGAGGACTTCGCCCGGAATCGCGCTGGCCTTTAGGAGCTGGTCCAGTCGTCGCAGCCCGCGAACCGCGTTGGCGAGTTCGGCACGGGTCCAACGCTGCGCCTGCCCGACGATGCGCCGGGCCAGGAAGCGCTGATAGGGCGGCAACGCGGCCTGCACCGCCGGGACGCCCCCCTCGATGGCCACCCCGATGCGCAGCAGCTGCGTCGACAGCCCGATCACCAGCCCGACTACCGATTCGCCCTGCTCGAGGAGGACCGGCAGTCCCTTCGCCGCCTCTCCGATCCGACGGTTGCCGACCAGATCGAACCACGCCCAGCGATCCTGCCTGGGCAACCGGATCCCGCCTCTGCGCACGGCATCCAGGTCCACCTCGGCCGACTCGCCCACCATCTCGGCCAGCTTTCTCACCTCCTGGGTGAGCATGCCCAGTTCGGTGCCGGCCGCGCCCGCCAGAGCTTGGGCCGCCTCGATTTTCACCTTCACGCCAAGCTCGTCCCGGGCCCACGATACCAGCCACCCGGGCACAGCTTCGGCCGGAACCGGCTTGAACTCGACCGCCGTCGCCACCCGGGCCAGATCCTTGTAGAACCGGGCCTTCGATCGGGCGGGCACGGTGGCCTGAAGGATCAGAACCAGGCCGGGAGGCGGGTTCCGTGCCGCATCGAGGACCACTTCGCGCGCCTTCGGGCTCGATGCCAGGCCCTCGGCCTCCTTCACGTGAACAACCCGCCAGGATGCCATCATCGGGGGCGTGGCGATGATCGAAGCCAAACGCTCGACCGATGTGTCGGTACCCGCAATGCGATCCACGTTGAAGGCCTCCGTGGCCGGGTCGGCGTAGCGCTCCAGGAGCCCCCTCGCGGCGACGGTCTTGCGGTACTCGTCCCCGCCGTGGAGAAAGAAAACGCCGCCGTTGTTCGCGGCGCTCAGCGACCTGGGCAGCAACTCCGGCTTTCCGTTAACGGTCCGTGGATCAGGCCGCCCGTGCGCCGGGAGCGGCGAGGCGCCGGGCAGGCCACGCGCTCGTCAGTCCGGATTCGAGTCCGCCCTGGCCGCCTGACGACCGGTCTCGCGCTCGGAGAGTATCGAGCGGATTCCGTCCCACAGGTCCGGCTGCCTCAGTTCATCCGGGGACCGCTTCTCAAGCGGCGCGAAGGTCGGTGCGCTCGTCGATACCGGCGTTTCGGCGACGACCGGCGGCATTTCGACCTCGGGTGTCGTCCCGGAGAAGAAGGGACTCCACGCTACCGCGGCCAGGAGCAGGGCCACGACCACCGCAGCCGAAAGCGTCACCCCCGAGCCCGCGGTCCCCAGTGCCAGCGACTCCCGCTCGAAGGCGGCGACCCGGTACCTCACTTCAGCGATGTTCATGGGCGCGGCCGCCGTCGCTTCGACCGGTTCGCGAAGGACCTGGACTCCCTTGCAGATCACGCGGTCATAGCGCTGGCACGAGGAGCACCTGGCGATATGGCCGATGAAGAACGACCGGCTCTCGGAATCAAGGCGGCCGTCCCGGAATTCGGAATAGCCCTTCAGAAACCTGCGACACTCTTCGGACAGGGGCGCCGCGCTCATCCCCACAGAGTCTCTTCGTCCTGCGATCTTCTTGTCCACTATGCTGTTAGCCTCATACGGGCCGAAAATCGTTGGCGACGCGCGAAACGCATTCAGAGCGAGCTGAGGTTCGCCAAACCCCTCACCAGACGGCGCCAGCCGAACTCGGCTCCAATCTAGCGAGCGCGAGAGCTTGCATACAAGTACAACGGAGGGGGGCTCGATGTTCCACCGGAGGGGCGGCCAGAGCAGGCCGCGGAAGGCTTCCTCAGGCCGCGAGTGCCAGCTCGCAGCCCGCGGGGGTCGGCCGCGGAAAGCCTGGCCGGCGGCGACCGAAGTGCGCCGACGGGCTAGTCGATCATGGGTGCGATGATCCGGGCGAAGCTGTTACGCGCCCGGTTCAGGCGGCTCTTGACGGTTCCCAGGTTGCAGCCGGTAATTTCGGCGATCTCCTCGTAGCTCTTGCCGTGCAGCTCCCGAAGGACGAACACCGTTCGATGATGTTCGGGAAGCTGCTCGACGGCCTCGTTCACCTTCTCGCGCAGAAAGCGCCTGCGGTAGAGGTCGTCGGGGCGCGTCTTCGGATCTTCCCATTCCAGGGGCCGAAAATCGGCATCCCAGTTCTTCATGATGGTCTGGAACAGCACCAACGGGTTCCGGGAGCGGTTGCGCAGCTCGTTCTTGGCCAGATTGCCGGCGATCGTGTAGATCCAGGTGGAGAACTTCCTCGTCTGGTCGAATCGGTGAAGATGCCTGTAGACTCGCACGAAGGTCTCCTGTACCAGATCTTCCGCCTGCTCGCGGTCTCCTACGGTTCGCGAGACGAAGTTGTGAAGCCGCTTGTCGTAGCGGCGCACGATTTCCGCAAAAGCCCTGTCGTCCCCATCCAGAAACCGCTGGACGACCTGACTGTCACTCAGTGCCTCGATTCTCCGCCTGGCTTCCCTGGCGGTGTGTGCTTTCCCGACACCGCCGTTCTCTGCCTTAAGCAGTTTGCCGCGGGACATCGTTCTCTCCCTCGCCCTTGCGAGCGTTTGCGGGATCCCGTGCCGGGACCCCTTGGGGTCAAGGTCTTGGTATCGCCCATACACGCACGAAGCGTGCCAACCCGCACCACGGCGTAAACGCCGGCAGCCCGGGGACATAATCCCCCCGGCATTTCGAACGGCGATGCATTCGGACCACTTCGCTTCACCCGTCCACGCTGTAAAGCATACATTACATTATGGAATGTCTGCTATACACTCTGCCACTCCAATGCTTCGCTCTGAGTGGCTCCTCGGGCCAATAGCGCTGCCATTCCCCCTCGTCGCGCCTTGCCGGCCCGGCGCCTCGCCGCTCTCGGTGCTCGCTGGGGCTCTATCCACGGACTGGTCCCGAGCCGGTGATTCCGTCCTCACAAGGGGACACCGGTCTCCCTTTCGGGTGACGGCGCGGCGGCGGCGGTGCGTGAACTGGACCATGCGCCGGACCAGGGATATGCGGAGCTGGAAAGACACACCGGGCTGCTATTCGCCGAGCAGGAAGCGGGCCGCATAGAGGATGGTGACCAGGGACTTCGCGTCGGTGATCTCTCCCGAACGGGTCAGTTCAAGCGCCTTCGACAGGGGCATCCGTTCGACCTCGAGGAATTCGTCCTCATCGCTGCAGGCGGTTCCCTCGGTGAGGTCGAAGGCCGCGTAGAGGTGAATCACCTCGTTCGTGAAGCCCGGCGTGGTGTGTATGGTGGTCAGCTCCACAAGCGTCCCGGCCCTGAACCCCGTCTCCTCCTCCAGCTCGCGCAACGCGCATTGCTCCCAGCTCTCGCCGGGCTCGATGATCCCGGCCGGCACTTCGTAGATCACCCCACCCGCAGCGTATCGGTACTGCTGCAACAGCAGCACATCCGGATCGGGGGCTTCTCTGCTCCCCGGCACCGGCAACACCGCGGCCGCGCCCCGGTGGCGGACCAGCTCCAGTCTCCCCACCGACCCGTCCGGAAAGCGGACCGTGTCCACGCTCAGGTGGACGACCCGTCCGTCGTGAACGACGGTCGACTCGACGAGGGCACGCCTGTCTTCGCTCACGGTGCGGAACTCCCCCCGGCGGTGTCGTGGACCGTCACCGGGCCGATCGCCAGACCTTCCAGCTGCGGCACCACATCGTCCGCGTCTCCCACCACGACCGTGCACAGCTCCGCCGGACGGATGTGACGGCGCGCCGCGCGGGCCGCGTGAGCCACGGTCACCTCGCCGACGCGGTCCCGGTAGCTCCGGTAGTAGTCGTCCGGAAGGTCGTAGACGGTCATCTCCGCAATCCTGGACGCGATCTGCCCCGTGGTCTCCAGCCGCAACGGGAACACCCCGGCAAGATAGCTCGTCGCGGCCTCGACCTCCTTCCGCGTCGGCCCCCCTTCCACGAGGTCCTCGATTTCACGGTGTATCTCGCCGACGGCCGCCCCGGTCACCGCGTTCTCGACCGCGGTGGAGACCGCGAACGGTCCCGGTCCGCGCCTCGGCGCGAAGGAGGACCGCACGCCGTAGGTAAAGCCGCGCCGCTCGCGCAGGTTGAGGTTCAGCCGCGAGGAGAACGATCCGCCCAACACCAGGTTCAACACGATCAGCGCGAAGTAGTCCTCGACCGAACGCGGCACCCCAAGGTGTCCCACGCGAATACGCGACTGGACCGATTCGGCCCGGTGGACCACGTGGACCACGCGCTCCCGCTGCCGCGGCGACGCGACGGGCTCCGGTACCGGTGGCACCGCTCTGTGCCAGTCGCCGAATCCCGCCTCGGCGACGGCCAGAGCCTCTCTCTCGGCCACGTCGCCCACCATGACCAGGGCCGCCTGCAGAGGTCCGTAGCGGGCCGCCACAAAACCGTGGGCCGCGCCGGCATCGATGTTGCCGATGGAGGTCTCGGTCCCCCCAACCGGGCGCGCATAGGTGCCGCCCCTGGCAAAAACGAAGCGAGCGTGTGCGTCGGCGGCCAGCGCCGCGGGATCCATCCTCCGCTGGGCGGCCGTGGCCAGGCGCTGCGCACGGTATCGCTCGAACTCCCCGCTCTCGAAGGCCGGCGACCGCACCATCTCGGCCAGCAGGGGCATCGCGCCGGGAAGGTGTTCGGCCAGACAGGAGACGGCCACGGTGGTGGAATCCCAACCCGTCGACGCGCCGAAGCCGACGCCGATATCTTCCAGCGCTCGGGCCAGTTCCCGGCTCGAGAGGCGCGTCGTGCCCCCCTCCAGCGCATTTCCCGCCAGAACCGCCAGGCCCTCCCTTCCCGCGGGCGAGGCGGTCTCTCCCGCCTTCAGCACCACCATGGCGGTGACGACCGGCAGCGCCGCCCCGGAAACCAGCCGCACCTCCATCCCGTTGCCCAGACGCGCTTCGGCCACGGACGGGAACTCGAAGGGGCGGATCGGCCCGGCGGCCGGGGGCGCGTCCCGGTCCGTCATGCGCTCTCTCCGTGAGCGGACGTGGCCGGCCGCGCCCGCGATCCGTCGTCCGCCAGGTACCGCACGACGGCCCGGTTCCCGGCATGCAGATACGCGGCGCACCACTCGCGCGCCTCGTCCACCGTGACCCGGCGCAGGCGGCGCAGGTCCTCGTTGAGGCGGCGGGCGTCGCCGAAGAGGGTGGCGTACATGGAGAGCAGGTCGGCCCGCGTCTCGAGCCGTTGCAACGCGCGCAGGGTGCGGGTCTCGCTGCCGATCACCGCCCGTGCGACTTCCGCCTCGGTGAGATCGCCGGCCGCGTCGAGCTCCGCGCTCACCGACGTCTCCAACTCCTCCGCGCTGGTGTCGGGAAACCCGGTCGCGACCACCAGGAACATGGTCGCGCCGGTGGTGAGGGGCAGAAGGTGGCAGGACGCTGACTTGGCCACCCTGCGACGCACGAGGCGGTCGTGGAGTCGCGACGAGCGGCCCCGGCCGATGACGGAGGATGCCACCTCGCCGGCGTAGTAGGCCTCGGTGGTGAAGGGGGGCACCCTGGCGGCCATGTAGACCCTGGGCAGGGGCACCGCCGCGTGCACATCGCTGTGCAACGTGCCGCCGGTCGCGAGGGGGATCCGGGTCGTGCCCGGGAGGGGGGGTGGAGCGGGGCCGCGGGGAATGGACTCGAAGTAGTGGCGGACGCTCTCGAGCGCGTGAGCGGGGTCGCAGTCGCCGCAGACGGAGAGCACCGCATTGTTGGGGATGTAATAGGTGGCGAAGAAGTCGTGAATGTCGTCCAGGGTGGCCGCGGCAATGTCCTCCATGGAGCCGATGACGGTGTGGTGGTAGGGGTGGTCCTCGGGAAAGAGCAGGGACTGGACGCGCTCGTCCCAGTCGCCGTAAGGCTGGTTGTCGTACCGCTCGCGGCGCTCGTTCATGACAACCTGGCGCTGGTTCTCCAGCTTTTCGGCGGTCATGGCGGGCAGCATCCACCCCATGCGGTCCGACTCCAGCCAGAGGGCGAGATCCAGGTTGTGGGACGGCACCGTCTCGAAGTAGTTGGTGCGGTCGAACCAGGTCGTGGCGTTCGCCGATCCCCCCACCAGCTCGATGTGATGGAAGTGTCCGTTCGTTGGCACGTGGGCCGACCCCTGGAACATCATGTGCTCGAAGATGTGCGCGAACCCGGTCCGGCCCTCCGGCTCGTTTCGCGACCCCACCCCGTACCACAGGTTGACCCCCACCACCGGAGTCGCGCGGTCAGGCGCGATGACCACCCTGAGGCCGTTGCCGAGCACGTGCTGTTCGATCTGGAGCATTTCCTTCCGACCCTCCGCGGCACCATCTTTCGAGCGATCAACAGTCTCGCGAACAGCGGACCGGCACAAGGCGCCGCGACCGCCGCGGTCCTCCACTCGCACCCACGCCCATGGCCGAGGCAGGCCCCCGGCCCCAACAGGAGCAGCCCCGTGGGATTCACGCCCTTCCAGATGGAGCGCTGGCAGTCCACCTACGAGCACCGCGTCCGCTTCAACCTGTCGGAGAGCGGCGTGCATCCCCTCACCGTGGGCGAACTCCTCGCGCTCGGCGGCGGCGGCATCGATCTTTCGGCCGTGCGGCTCGGCTACAGCCAGTCCAACGGCACCGACGAGTTGCGCGCTCTGATCGCGTCGCAGTACCCCGGTGCCTCGGACAGCTCCGTGGTCGTCACGGTCGGGGGCGCCGAGGCGAATTTCGTGGCCTTCTGGGAGCTGGCGGAAAGCGGAAAACCGGTTGCGGTCATGCTCCCCAACTACATGCAGGTGCCGGGCCTGGTCGAGAACTTCGACGGCGGCTTCATCCCGTTCCATCTGCGAGAAGAGACGGGGTGGCGCCCCGACCTGGACCAGCTGGCGGCGGCGCTGGCGGCGGGGGCGGGCTTCATCCTGATCACGAACCCGAACAACCCCACGGGCGTGGCGCTCACCACCGCCGAAATGGCCGACATCGTCTCGCTCGCGGACCGCCATGGCGCGTGGATCCTGGCCGACGAGGTGTACCGCGGCGCCGAGGTCGGGACCGATCCCGTCCCGAGCTTCTGGGGCCGTTACGACCGGGTGCTCGTGACCAATACGCTGTCCAAGGCATACGGTCTCCCCGGGCTGAGGCTGGGGTGGGTGGTGGGGCCGGACGACGTGGTGGCGCGGCTGTGGGCCCGCACCGACTACACGACCATCGCGCCGCCTTCCGTCTCCGACGCACTCGCCACAGTCGCGCTGTCACCGGCCGCACGGCCACGCGTGCTGGCGCGAACCCGGGGCATCATCCGGCGCAACCTGGGCATCACACAGGCGTGGATGGAATCGCACGGCGGCCTGTTCAGCTGCACCCCTCCCGACGCCGGCGCGATCTGCATGGTGAGGTATCGCGCCCCGGACCCCTCTTTGGAGCTGGCCGAGCGGCTGCGCGTCGAGCACAGCCTGCTGGTGGTCCCGGGCGCGCACTTCGGCGTGGAGGGGACCATGCGGATCGGTTTCGGTCCTCCCGAGGAGGAGCTGATAAGCGGCCTGGAGCGACTGGGATCGGTGTTCGCGACGGCAAATGTAGTGTAATGCGCAGTTGACAAGATGGAAATCGCAGTTGACATCACGTGCCGTAACCCTCATGACGAATGTCATGCGTGATTGACAAAACGTCAATTGGAGTTGACATCCAGCGGGACCGAATCGGGTGGTCCCGCGCGCAGCCTTCGCACCCTCAGTCGCTCAGCGCCACCTCTTTGGTGCAATCCGGATCTTCGTGGCCGGCGCGGTTGACGGCCCGCGCGACAGGGTGGAGTCGCAGCTCCGGCGGGTCGGCGCGCTCGACGATGGCCTGTAACGATTTCAGCACGGTCCCCCGCGCCAACCAGTCCGTCCAGCAGTCCTGGGGCAGAATGACGGGGACCCGGTCATGCAGCCGGCGAATGGGCTCGGGAGCCTCGCGCGTCAGGATTGCGAAGGTGGTGAGCCGGGCGCCGTCGCCGTCCCTCCACAGTGCCCAGATCCCGGCCATGGCGAAGAGGGCGGAGCCGGGACGGTGGATCCAGTACGGCTGCCTGCCCGTTGCGCGCGCCTCCCACTCGTAGAAGCCGTCGGCGGGGACCAGGCAGCGCCGCGCGAGGAAGGAATCGCGGAAGGCGCTCCGGGTCGCGACCGTTTCGGACCGGGCGTTGATCAGGCGGGCCCCGGCACGAGGACTGTCGGCCCAGTGAGGGACGAGTCCCCACCGCATGGGCCCGGCGCGCCGACCTCCGGGGACCGCGATCACCACGGGCGCCTCGTCGGTAGGCGCGATGTTGTACCGCGGCCGGAACCCCTCGAGCGCGGGAGAGATCTCGGCCGCCAGGGTCTCGGCTACGTAGCCGAGTTCGGCGGTCAGGGTGAAGCGGCCGCACATGGTCCGTCAACGGTCCACGGTGAAGTCGCCAACCCGGCGCCCCGCCATTCCCGGTGCTCGGGCCTTTTCCACGGACTAACGGGACGCGGAGACGCCCGCCAGTTCCACCTCGGGGCCGACCGACGATCTCGCGGCCGCCATGTCCCGTACGACGAAGAACCCGTCTTCCCCAAGCTCCTGGTAGAGCGGCATGAGGATCCTCCCGCTCTTCGGCGCCATCACCTCGCCGTGCCGGTCGTCCCCGATGACGTCGCCGGCACGCACCGGCTGGAAGTTCCGGAAGCCCGGTCGGGTGACGTACCCGTCCTCCCCCTCCACCGGATGCCGATACCTCATCTCCAGTATTCGCGGCAGATGCCGGTACGCCTCCTCCAGCCTCCGGTAGCCGCTCCGGGCCTCGGGAACGTCCCGGTCCGCCAACAGGCCGGCCGCCCGAATCGCGAGACAGACCGCGCTCTCGGCCCTGATCCGGGACTCCGCCTCTTCGTGCTGGCCGCACTCGAAGACCGCGGTCGTGTAACCGACACCCTTCATGTAGCTGGTGAGCGTGCCCTCCAGGTGTTCGTCGAGCCGCAGGATCAGGGGAGCGGGAATCGACATGGCGAACCGCTTGTGACGCGACTTGTCGGCCGACGTGGTGAATGCGCCTCCACCTCCCGAGGTCGTGTGCAGGTCGAGGAACCAGGCGGGACCTCTTCGCCCGGACGTCACCTCGTCGAGGACGCCCAGCAGCCGGACGAGTTCAAGGTCTTCCGCCACTGCTGCGCTGCCGTTGGCGGACAGGACCCGGTCGCGGGCTTCGCCGATCCGGAACGGCGTCCAGGCCCGGTTCAGGTCGTACGACATGAAACGTCGCCCGGCGGCCAGTGCCCGCAGGTTGCCCGCCACGGCCACGAAATCCCCCCGGAGCGCTTGCCGGCGGCCCGCGACCATCGCGACGAGTTCCTCCAACGCTCGCACGCCGGCAGGCTCATTCCCGTGGAGTCCGCCCACGCACAGGAGCAACGGGCCCTCCACGTTCCCCCTGACCCACCCGATCAGGCCATCCCGTGCCTCCTGCGTCCCACCATCTCCGGAACGATTCATTCCCCTCCCGTCCACAGTCGGTCTATTCCCCTTCAAGGGCGTCTTCGAGCAGGTGATAGGCCATCGGCATGAAGTCCACCTCGCTTACGATCCCGACCAGTTGTCCGTTCTTGACCACGGGCAGCGCCGACACCCGCTGCCCCCGCATCATGCTGATGGCCTCGAGCGTGGGAGTTTCCGGGGCCACCGACACCGGATGTCGCTCCATCACCTCGCTCACCGGCATGTTCTCGACTTCGGTTCGAGTCCGTCCCTCCGCCATCAGCCGGAGAATCGAGCGGTAGGAGACGATCCCCACGAGCTTGTGTTCGTTGTCCTCGATCAGCACGTGCCGGATCTGCCGCACATGCATCAGGTAGGCGACCAGTTCCACCAGCTCCTCCTGGTTGACCGTGGTCAGCGACGTGGTCATGTACTGTTCGACCCGGAGATAGTTGTACTTCCACCCCCCGGCCTCATGAAGCTCCGCGGGCTCCCACCGTGCCACTGGAATCCCCGCCTTCTGCTGCCGCACGGTCGCGGCTGTCAGAGCGGCCAGCTGCTCCCCGCGGGTGCCGGCCTTTTTCAGGTTGCGCAACGAGCGGAGCGCCCAGGCGGAACCTGTGACATCGGCCTTCACGCGTTCCTCGAAGGCACCCAGATACCGGTCCACTTCGCTCCTGAAGACAGGGTAGTCGGCGAGTCCCTCCTCGGCGAGAGGCAACAGGGTATCCAGTATCAACCGGTCGGCGGGACCGCTCGTCCCGTCGAGCCAGGTCATCCCGGCGCGGAGTCCCAGCCGCGACGCAGCGAGGAAGTTCGCCTTGGCGTCGTCGAATTCCATGCGCTCGGTCAGGTCCGGCACCCGCTTGGCGACGCCGAGCACCGCACCGATCCAGAACACGGCGTTGGCCATTTCATCCAGCGTCGAGGGGCCCGCGGGAAGCACCCGGCACTCGATCCGAAGGTGGGGCTTGCCGTTGGAGATGCCGTAGCAGGGACGGTTCCACCGGTACACCGTGCCGTTGAAGAGCTGGAGCGCCTTCAGCTTCGGCACCCCCCCCGCATCGAGCACCTCGATCGGATCCTCGTCGATGTCGGTGGCCAGGAGTATCTGGAAGGTCGCGATGTCCTCCTGAAAGAGCTCGGTGACGCATCGCTTCAGCCAACTGCCTCCGAATCGCACCCGCGGACTCATTTCACGCATGTGCAGATCCGCTCCGCGTGTATCGAGCGACTGCTGGAAGAGGGCGATCCGGGTCTCCGCCCAGAGTCTTCTCCCGAAGAGGAGCGGCGAATTGACCGAGGCCGCCAGGATCGGCCCGGTGACGGCCTGGGCCACGTTGTAGAAGTGGGCGAATTCCTGCGCCGACACCTGCAGGTGAACCTGCGCGCTCGTGTTGCACGCCTCAAGCATGACCGAATCGTGTTCGATCATGAGTTCGTCGGTGCCCTGGATGCGCAGGCGGAAGGCGCCCGGCCCGGCCGCGTTCATGGCTTCGTTGAGCGCGTAGTAGCGGGCTCGGGGCGTGATGTTGTCGAGCGAGAGGTCCGACTTGGAGAGCGTGGGGAGGATGCCGGTGAGGACAACCTCGCAGTTCTGACGCTGGGCCGCTTCGCGCACGCGTCCGACGTAGCCGTCGAGTTCCGTGTGCATGTCCGAAAAGCAGGACCCCTCCAGGAGCCGCGGCGACAGGTTGGCTTCGAGGTTGAAGCGCGCCAGTTCGGTCGTGAAGGGGTCGTCGTTGAGATCATCGAGAACCTCGACCGCGACCGGCGCGGGACGCCACGCCTCGTCGACCAGGAACAGCTCCTGCTCGGCGCCGAAACGGCGCACGCCGGTCTCGATCAGGTCCTCGGCAAGCAACCGCTCCATGGCCTTGAGGTCCCTGAGCAGCGCGCGTGTGAAAACTCGGATCGCTTCCGGCGACCGTTTGGGGGCAACATCAACGCCCATCTGTACCGGGGCTCCTTTCGGCACGTAAACCCTTGTCTGTCCAGCGGTTCGTGGATTGACCCACGCGAGCACCGAGAGCGGCGGGGCCGGTCGGATGCCGTGGGGGTCTTTCCACGGACTCTAGGATCTTATCGCCTGACACCGAGGACTGCCAGCATGGCACGCGCCGACTCGGAGGCAGTGAAGATTCCTCCCCGGACCTCTACCGAAACGTGGCGATCTCCTCGAGTGGCTTTCTGGTGATGGCGGGGACCCTGGCGTCTCCGGCGGGATAGCCGGTGACCAAAAGCAGGAAGGGCCGCTCATTGGACGGCCGGTCGAGAATCTCGTTCAGGAAGTTCATGGGCGAGGGCGTGTGGGTCAGCGTGGCAAGCCCGGCGTGGTGAAGGCCGGTGATGAGGATGCCCGTGGCGATGCCCACGCTCTCCTGGACGTAGTAGTTCTTCACCTTGCCGCCGTCCGGACGGAGCATGTACCGCTCGGCGAAGATCGCGATGAGGTACGGCGCGGTCTCCAGAAACGGCTTGTGTTCGTCGGTTCCCAGCGCGGCGAGCGCGTCCAGCCACTCCTGCGGGGCTCCGCCGCGGTAAAAGGCCCGTTCCTCCTGCTCGGCCGCGACCCGAATACGTGCCTTCACCTTCGGATCGGAGACCACGACGAAGCGCCAGGGTTGGTGGTTCGCGCCGCTGGGGGCCGTACCGGCTGCACGGATGCACTCCTCGATCACGGATCGCGGCACCGGCCGGTCGCTGTATTCGCGCACCGTGCGGCGACGAGCTGCGTATTGCCGGAAGGCGGTGGCGCGACGCTGCATCTCCCCTGGCGGATACTCGACATGGGTGTCCAGTGCAATAAATCGAGGCTCGTTCATTGGCTGGCTCCCGGCCTGGGCGTTCAACCGCCGTCCCTCAGCCGGATGAACACGCCCACGATGTCGTTCGCGTCGCCGATGGCCTCGACCACCCGCTCCGGACGCAGCTTCAGTGCACGGGAGAGAAAACGAACGTTGACGAGCCCGACGATCTCCGCGTCGGAGAGGGAGATGTCTCGCCACTGCGATGCCGGACGGGCGCCGAAGCGGTCGTAGGCCGCCTTGAGGAACCCGGGAGATCCGTTGATCGGCACATGGAAGTCGCCGGCGTGCACGGAGTATCCATGCGCGATCTCCATCCAGCTGTCGCCGTGCCGGCGCCGCGCCACCACCACGTCGGGAGATACGCCGGCCCGCTTCGCCAACCGCAGGACCACGGGTATCTCCTTGGCGGACAGGCTCCAACGGGTCAGTACCCGGACCTCGCTGTGAGGGGTGTCGAAGTGCTCGCCGACCGCGCGCAGGAACATCGCCTCGTCCGAATTGCCCGGGCCTCCCCGCTGCCCTTCGAGCGCCGTTGGGGCCGCGAGACAGAGGAGGATCCCGGCGATGGCGTGGGTCGCCCTGCACGGAATATTCATGTTGCGAACCGCATGAAAGCGCCTCCAATGGCTCCTGGCCCGTGGACGGAATCCCCCAGGAACGATCCACGGACTGCTACAAATGTCACCGTATCGGCAATTGTCCGCCAGTCGCGGACACTACCCACCGTTGTCGCGCAGTACCCTTCGTGCCCGTTTCCGCGCCGCCACGACAGGAGACTCGCCCGCCGTTTCGGCCTCGCGAAAGATCTCATCGAGCGACCGGCCGATCGAGCGGACCCGCGCGTTCAACCGGTCCGTGTCGCTGATCCCCTGTTCCATCAAGCCGAAGGCCATCGCTCCCCCGCCGTTTATGACGTAGTCCGGCGCGTAAAGGATGCCGCGCTCCAGCAGCCGGTCCGCATCTTCGGCGACCTCGAGCTGGTTGTTGGCCGAACCGGCCACGATGCGGCAGCGGAGAAGAGGCACGGTGCGGGCGTTGACCGTGGCCCCGACGGCGCATGGGGCGTATACGTCGCACTCGATGCCGGGGACGTCCCGGCAATCCGCCGTGGTCCCCCCACACTCCGCGGCCACTCTGCGGGACCGGTTCTCGTTCAGGTCTGCGGCGATCACCTTCGCCCCCGCACGTGCGAGCATTCGCGCGAGCGGCCGCCCGACGTCCCCCACCCCCTCTATGAGCACGGTCATTCCCGCAAGCGACGGGGCGCCGTCGAGATGGGACACTGCCGCCTCGATCCCCGCGAACACCCCCACGGCCGTGAAGGGACCGGGATCGGGCGCGGAGCCGTCCTCGCGAATCCCCGCCACGTATGGGGTGACGGTGGCGAGGTAGGCCATGTCCCGCGGAGTGGTGCCCAGGTCCTCACCGACGCCGTAGCCGCCGTTCAGCGCGTTCATCAGGTGGCCGAGACGGGCGAAGAGGCGCCGCCGGGGTTCGCCCTCCAGCGGTCCCGGCACGGCGAGCACGGACTTGCCGCCTCCATAGCGGAAGTCCATTGCGGCCCACTTCCAGGTCATCCCCTCGGCCAGACGCATGGCGTCGCGCAGTCCATCGGCGGGAGAGCCGTACGTCCGGAGGCGGCATCCGCCGGTCGGTCGTCCAAGCGTCGCGTCGTGCAAGGCGATGAAGATCCAGCTTCCGGTCTCCCGGTGGCTGGACGCCACCACCCCCAACCCATCCCAGTTCTCGATCAGTGATTCCAGGCCATGTCCCATGAAGCGGTTTTCTCCCGGTGGCAGCTTTCGGCTTGTCCCGGATTCATCGATCGCAATCCGTGGAAACCCAGTACTTCGACTGCGGATTCGATCCGCGCGTTGCCCGGCGTCAAGCAGGCCGGTCCGACTTGCGGTATACGAACCGCAATCCGGACCAGTCCCGGTCAATGGCGCAGATCTTGTTGTCGACCAGACCTTCATCCAGGCCCGCCAGACGCACGTGCGCCTCGCGGATATCGCTCGCCCGCGCGCCGCTCAGCTTCGGCCACGCCAGCCACAGCCCGCCGTCCCACTTCAGCAGCCGGGCGAGCCCGTCGACCCCACCCTGAAGCGTGTCCCGCCTGGGGAAGAACGCTACGATGACGTCGTAGCTCCGCCGCCGCGACATTCCGAGGTCGACGGTGACGGACGGGCCCGCGTCGATCATTTCGGCGAACCCCCGGGGCGCCTCCTGCCACCCTACGCGGTGTCCCTCCCTGATGCCAAGCTTCCTCGCGAGCGGCGTTCCCGAGTATCCCGCCATTTCGCATCCTCTCGTGCTGTGGTTCGCGATACCCACACCGGTGCGCGCCAAGGTCGGGCCCGAACTCCGTCCCCCTGTGGGTTGGCCGCAGGCTGCCACGGCCTTCGCGATGGTATAGGTTCCTGTCTCGCATCTCCCTTGTCCTTGAATACCGCGGCGAGTGGGACCGTAGTTCCGCCCACCCCCTGGCAGTCCATCAGTACCTCAACAATACCGGAAGGGCACCGCAATGGAATGGATCTCGACCCCGGAAGCCTGGATCGCGCTGGCCACCCTGGCCGTACTGGAGATCGTGCTGGGGATCGACAATATCATCTTCATCTCGATCCTCGCGGACAAGCTGCCCGTGGAACAACAGGCGAGCGCCCGGCGACTCGGGCTCCTGCTGGCCATGGCAACCCGGCTGGCGCTGCTCGGCACCATCAACATGATCATGAGGCTGACCGAACCGCTCTTCAGCCTGGTCGGCCACGCCTTCTCGGGACGCGATCTCATCCTCATTGTCGGAGGGCTTTTCCTGCTCACCAAGTCCACACGCGAAATCCATCATCGCCTGGAGGGGGACGACGAACACACCGGCAAGGCCCGTACCGCGAGCTACGGGGCAATCCTCCTGCAGATCGCGGTGATGGACATGGTCTTTTCGCTGGACTCGGTGATCACCGCGGTGGGGCTGGCGGAGGACTTCGCGGTCATGGCCATCGCGATCGTGCTGGCCGTAGCCGTGATGATGCTGTCCGCCAATGCCGTGTCGCGCTTCGTCAACGACCACCCCACGGTCAAGATGCTGGCCCTCAGCTTCCTCTTGCTCCTCGGGATGACGCTGGTGGCGGAGGGGTTCGGCCATCACATCGCCAAGGGTTACATCTACTTCGCGATGGGATTCTCGATCTTCGTGGAAGCGCTCAACCTGCGGGCCCGCGCAGCCGAGCCCGTGAGGCTGCGGCGGCCGCCGCGAAAACCCGCCACGGTCGTGCCGTCCGAGGATTCGTAGTGGCAGGGCGGGAGGTCGCATCAGGTCGAAATGGCCAGCGCGAGTACGCCCGAGAGGATTCGAACCTCTGGCCTCTGCCTCCGGAGGGCAGCGCTCTATCCAGCTGAGCTACGGGCGCATGGAGCAGTAATGATCCACGAGCGGTGATCGCGGGTCAAGACCGCAGGAGTGCCAGGAGGACGGGCGTCATAAGCCGAGTTCTGTTGTCGCGCCCCGGGGGGCGGACCGGGATCATTTCTCTGGGATCCGGATTGCTCCGGACCTCGAGCGGCCTACCCGGGACTCGGATGGGACAGGCGGCCCCCTCGTCCCCTATTTGGCCTTGCTCCGGGTGGGGTTTGCCATGCGACCGCTGTTGCCAGCGGCCCGGTGCGCTCTTACCGCACCCTTTCACCCTTGCCTGT